>CAZBWK010000057.1:0-27140 GCA_964495655.1 uncultured Prolixibacteraceae bacterium
TAAATAAATTAATTAAAAATTCAAGAACATATGGAACCGTTCGTTCCTCACTCTCACATGATCAAAATTATAATGTCAGGATACTTTTTTTATTTTTTTAACTGACAAAGATAACATATTACTGAAAAGTAAACAGTAACGAGAACCTAATAAAGTTCTTAAAAATATGTAATAAATCAAATCTGAAAAAATCAAACTGTATCTCTGAATTTTTATAACTTTAGCCGAAATCAAAAATAAGACTACATGCCGAAAATTAACAGATCCGAGGCTTTGAATTACCACGAAAAAGGACGGCCCGGGAAAATAGAAGTTATACCCACAAAACCATACAGCACACAGTATGACCTTTCTCTGGCATACACTCCCGGAGTGGCCCTGCCATGCCTAGAAATTGTCAGGAACAGGGATAATATATACAGATATACATCTAAAGGCAACCTTGTGGCAGTGATATCAAACGGAACAGCAGTACTGGGGCTTGGAGATATAGGGCCGGAAGCAGGCAAACCGGTGATGGAAGGAAAGGGACTTCTTTTCAAAATTTTTGCTGACATTGATGTCTTCGATATCGAAATAGACGAAAAAGACCCTTCCGGATTCATTCAGACTGTAAAAAACATTGCACCTACATTCGGAGGGATCAACCTGGAGGATATCAAAGCGCCCGAGTGTTTCGAGATAGAAGAAAAGTTAAAGGAGCAGCTTGATATTCCTGTATTCCATGATGATCAGCATGGCACGGCAATAATTTCAGCTGCCGGACTGCTGAATGCTGTTGAAATCGCAGGAAAATCACTTGCCCAAATAAAAATTGTCATCAGCGGTGCCGGCGCTGCTGCGGTTTCATGTGCCCGGTTATATATCAGCATGGGAGTTGAACCTTCAAACATTATTATGTGCGACAGCAGAGGGGTGCTGAATGAATCACGCAATGACCTCAACCACATAAAAAAACAATTTGCCACCTCTCTGAAAGTCAATAGCCTGGAAGAGGCCATCAGAGGGGCTGATGTTTTCCTGGGTTTATCGGTCGGAGGGATCGTTACAAAAAAAATGATCCGTTCAATGGCTCCAAACCCTATTGTATTTGCGCTGGCCAATCCGGATCCGGAAATATCATGGGAGGATGCAACAGCCACACGCAGCGACATCATTATGGCAACCGGCAGAAGTGATTACCCGAACCAGATAAATAATGTACTGGGATTTCCGTTTATCTTCAGGGGAGCCCTCGATGTAAGGGCCTCAAATATTAACGAACAGATGAAAATTGCAGCAGCTAAAGCTCTGGCTGAGCTGGCAAAGGAATATGTTCCGGAAATTGTAGCCCGTGCATACAATAAAAACAATATAGTATTCGGAAAAGAATATATCATTCCCAAACCTTTGGATCCCCGGCTGATAACAAAGGTTTCACCGGCAGTTGCAAAAGCAGCTGTTGACTCAGGAGTTGCCCGTAAACCTGTAAAAAACTGGCCGGCATACCGGCAGGAACTGACTGACAGACTCGGACTGACGGATCAACTGATAATGGATATAAGAAATATGGCAAGCCGCGACCCGAAGAGGGTGGTATTTGCCGAAGGTGAAAATTTCAAGATCCTTAAAGCTTTACAGTTCGTAGTCAGGGAGGGAATTGCCTGTCCCATACTTCTCGGAAATGAACAAAAAATTAAAGAGATCATCCGTGAAAACAAACTGACTCTGGACAATGTACCGGTAATTGATCCTTACAACTCTGTTAACAAGGAAAAAAGAGAGTTCCTTGCAAATCTGCTATATGCAAAAAGAAAAAGAAAAGGAATGACTTATGAAGAAGCCCTGGAAAAAACCTGTAACAGGGATTACTTCGGCGCATTACTGGTCGAATCGGGTGAGGCTGATGCATTTATTTCAGGTTTTTCACGTAAATATGCTGACACAATAAGGCCGGCGCTGCAGGTGATAGGGGTAAAAGAAAAATTTAACCATATTGCCGGAATGTATATCATGACAACAAAAAAAGGACCTGTATTTCTGGCCGACACAACGGTAAATATGAATCCGTCGAGTCAAACACTGTTCGATACAACGATCCTGACTGCAAATGCGGTGAAAAAATTGAATATTGAACCCTGCATTGCACTTCTTTCATACTCAAATTTCGGTGAGTTTAAAGGCCAGGGGAGTCCGGGCAATGTAAGAGAGGCTGTCAGAATGCTCCATGAAATACACCCTGACCTGAATGTTGATGGTGAGATGCAGGCTAACTTTGCCCTCAACGGACAACTCCGATACAAACACTACCCTTTCAATAAACTTAAAGACCACGATGCGAACATATTGATATTCCCTAATTTAAGCTCGGGAAATATAACATATAAAGTGCTTCAGGCTCTGGGTACAGCAGAGGCAACAGGCCCTGTGCTGATGGGGATGAAAAAACCTGTTCATATACTTCAGCGCGACAGTTCAGTGCGTGAAATAATTAACATGACTGCTATTGCGGTTGTTGATGCCCAGACAAGCCAGCCATGAAAAATGCGTTTAAAAGATCAGACAAATGAACATAGAAAAATACCCTTCTGCTTTACTTGAAAACGCCGTTAATGAATTCGCCAAATTGCCCGGTATCGGAAGAAAGAGTGCCCTGAGACTGGTTCTGCATCTGCTCCGGCAGGATAAAGAAACAGTGAAAGCATTCGGACAAAGCCTTATTAACCTGCGAAATGAAATAAAAACCTGTATTATTTGTCATAATATATCCGATACTGAAATTTGTAAAATATGCGCCAGTCCGGTCAGAAATAAATCATTAATATGCATTGTGGAAAATATCAGGGATGTGATGCTGTTCGAAAACACACATCAGTTCAACGGTTTGTACCATGTAATTGGCGGTGTTATCTCACCTATGGACGGGATAGGGCCTAATGACCTCGAAATAGCTTCTCTGGTCGAAAGGTGCGATAAAGAAAATATAAGCGAGATCATCCTGGCCCTGCCGGCCACAATGGAGGGAGATACCACCAGTTTTTATATTTACAGAAAAATTAAAGAAAAAAGAGTAACGGTTACCACATTGTCGAGAGGGGTTGCAATTGGCGACGACCTTGGATATACTGATGAAATCACTCTTGGCCGGTCGCTGGTGAACAGGATCCCTTATGAATATTCGGCAGGTAAATAATTTAAAATTTAAGTCATATCTTCTCTTAACAAACGTTATTTACAGCAAGGATTAAAGTCAGAAAGAAATGCAACTATCGGTAATTATTGTAAACTACAATGTTAAACACTTTTTAGAGCAATGCCTGTACTCTGTACTGAAAGCTTCGAAAAATATTGATGTTGAAATTTTCGTGGTTGACAATGATTCTGTTGACGGCTCATCTCAGCTGGTAAGAGAAAAATTTCCGCAGGTAACCCTTATTGAAAACAGTATTAATCTGGGTTTCTCAAAAGCTAACAACCAGGCTGTAAAAAGTGCAAAGGGAACATACATTCTGCTTTTAAATCCTGATACAGTTGTAGAAGAAGATACATTTGAAAAAATTATCGGTTTTATGGATTCCCATCCTGATGCAGGAGGATTGGGAGTGAAAATGATCGACGGGAAAGGAAATTTCCTGCCTGAATCTAAAAGGGGCCTCCCAACTCCATGGGTTGCTTTTTATAAGATGTTCGGATTATCTAAATTATTCCCCGGCTCTAAAAAATTCGGAAAATATCATCTTACTTACTTAAATGAAAATGAAATATCTGAAATAGAGGTCATATCCGGTGCATTCTTCCTTATCAGAAGGAGTGTGCTTGAACTAACAGGTCCGCTCGACGAAAGCTTTTTTATGTACGGTGAAGATATTGACCTTTCATACAGGATAATGCAGGCCGGATACAAAAATTACTATTACCCGGGAACAACAATTATTCACTATAAAGGAGAAAGCACAAAGAAAGGCTCACTTAACTATGTTAAGGTTTTTTACACAGCCATGATCATATTTGTAAATAAACATTTCTCCCGGGAAAGGGCAAAATTGTTTTCACTGATTATGCAACTTGCTATTTGGTTTCATGCAACCCTGGCAGTCATGAAACGCATAATTAATACTTTGTTTCTGCCATTGCTGGATGCCCTTGTCATTTTTGCAGGCTTTCTGATGATCACTCCTTTATGGGAAAATATAAAATATGAACCTGACTATTATCCTCCTGAATTCATTCATTTTATTGTACCTGTGTATATCCTCTTCTGGATAACAGCCATTTTTATTTCCGGAGGATATAAAAAACCGGCAAGTCTCTCATATATAGAACGGGGAATATTATGGGGCACAATAGCAATCTTGCTTGTCTATTCACTGGTGGATGAAAGCCTGCGCTTCTCAAGAGCCCTTATCATACTGGGATCGCTGTGGGCAGCTTTCTCGCTGGCTTTTTACAGACTGATATTTCACTGGATGAAATGGAATACCCGGTTTATTGACCTGAAACAAATAAAAAAAATAGCTATAGCCGGCCATCCTACTGAGGCTGAGAGAGTTAAAAAATTATTGCAGCATACTAAAATCAAATCAGAGTTTGCAGGATTTATATCAGTCGATAATTCTGACAAAAACATGCAGTATATCGGATCTCTGAACCAAATTAATGAAGTCGTCAGAATAAACCGTATAGATGAGATCATCTTTTGTGCAGATAATATAAGCTCTTCTGATATAATAAAAGTGATGCTGGAGCTGACCTCGCTGGATATAGATTTTAAAATAGCTCCTCCTGAAAGCATCAGCATTATCGGCAGCAATTCGATACATACCGCCGGAGATCTTTATGTTATACATATAAATGCTATTTCAAAGCCTGGCAACCTGAGAAGGAAAAGACTTTTTGACCTTGCAGCTTCTTTTGCAATAATGCTAACCAGCCCTGTAGTTATATGGTTTTTAAATAATAAAATCAAATTTCTGAAAAATATTTCAGGGGTGATTACCGGAAAAAAATCATGGGTGGGATATGTGCACTCCGCAACAAACATAAGCACACTGCCTGAATTGAGGAAGGGAATTCTCTCACCAGCCGACATGTTTTGCAAAAATTCAATAGATACAGAGATGAATAACAGGCTTAATATTTTGTATGCCAGGGATTACAGTATCCTGACCGACGCGGAGATACTCATAAAAGGATGGAAAAATATGGACGGGTAAAATAATACTGAATTTCCCTGGTATAGTCTTAAGCCCGCTAAATTAACTTAAAAGATTTGAATATATGAAGTCCCTTTTGCAATATGGTAATATAACCCTCAGACCTCCTGAACCTGAAGATATAGATATTCTGTACAAATGGGAAAATGATATGGAGCTATGGGAAGTAAGCAACACCAGGGCTCCCTTTTCAAAATATATCTTGTCAGAGTATATTAAAAGCTCATATAAGGATATTTATGAAACAAAGCAACTTCGTCTTATTATTGAAAGGGGCGAAAACCATCCGGTTGGCGCTATTGACCTGTTTGATTTTGATCCATATCACCTCCGCGCCGGGGTTGGCATCATGGTACATTGTCAGGAAGAGCGAAACAGGGGTATAGCTTCAGATGCACTGGCAGCCCTGACAGGTTATGTGACAGAGGTTCTCGGAATGAAACAGTTATTTGCTAATGTGGGGGAAGATAATCCCGCCAGTATAAGACTATTTGAAAAAGCAGGCTTTGAACGGGTGGGAGTAAAAAAATCATGGCTTAAAACATCCCGGGGATGGAAAAATGAAATACTTTTTCAAAAAATTCTCAAATAAAATTACCTGCCTCAGGAAAAAAATTAATACTGAGGTACCTCCCGGAGAAATTTATAACTGTTTGTGCTATAATCTACCTGACAAACAAAATGCTGCATTCCGTTAGATACAATGACCAGCTTAACGCTGAAAGCCATATTGTAGCGAACTACCTGATCGAAGGTTTCCTGGTTAACCGTTATCCCCGGTGCTTTAAATTCGGCAATAAGCAACGGGTCTCCCTTTTTATTATATACAAGCAGATCAAAACGGTAGATTTTACCGTTGACTTTAATTTGCCTCTCAACTGCCATAAGTGACAGGGGATACTTCTTTGCGTCTGTCAGGTACATTACGAAATTTTGTCTTACCCACTCTTCAGAAGTCAATAACACAAATCTCCTTCTTACGATATCAAAAATATAGCGTTTTGAATTGAGAGTTTTTATATTGAATTGATAAGCAGGAAGGTTAAGCTTTTGCATGTATATTTTTTATGTTTTTTACTTCTTAACTGCTATTGTCAGGCGGCCGGAAAAATGTACATTTGCCTGCAGCAACGAAATTAGAAAAATAAAGTTATGATCATAGTGTATGAAAACCAAAAAAGATATTGTTGAAAACTGGCTTCCCCGCTACACAGGTAAAAACCTTGAGGAGTTTGGCAGTTACATAATACTTACAAACTTTATGAATTATGTGGAAAAATTCGCATTATATTTTAATGTCCCTGTTGATGGCATTGATAAAAATATGCCCAATGCAACAGCTAACGGGATCACTATAATTAATTTCGGAATGGGAAGTCCGAATGCCGCAACTATAATGGATCTTCTCAGTGCTATTAAACCGGGTGGTGTACTGTTTCTCGGGAAATGTGGCGGATTGAAAAAAAATAATGAGCTTGGAGATCTTATCCTTCCTATTGCTGCTATTCGAAATGAAGGTACCTCACAAGATTATCTGCCTTACGAAGTTCCTGCCCTTCCGGCATTCAATATCCAACGGGCAGTCTCGCATGTTCTTCGTGATAATGGGAAGGACTACTGGACAGGGGTCGTCTATACAACTAACAGGAGAGTTTGGGAATATGATGAAAAATTCAAAAAATACCTTACAAAAACCAGGGCTATCGCCATAGATATGGAAACAGCAACTCTGTTTACTGTGGGCTTTGCCAATAAAATTCCAACAGGAGCATTATTGCTTGTTTCAGATCAGCCGATGATCTCTGCAGGAGTGAAAACTTCTGATAGTGATAAACTGGTAACAATGGAATTTGTGGATCTACATTTGAAAGCAGGAATAGATTCATTAATAGAAATTAAAGATAATGGATTGTCAGTTAAACATTTAAAATTTTAATATGGACTTTGAAACTATCCTTCAGGATCTGGCAAAGAAAATATATCATCCTGTTTACCTGTTGCATGGAGAAGAACCATATTTTATAGACAGGATATCTGATTATATTGAGAAAAATGCACTTACAGAGGAGGAAAAGAGTTTCAACCAGACTATCTTCTATGGAAAAGATTCAGACGCCAGGGTAATCGCAGATACCGCTTACAGATATCCAATGATGTCAGAAAGGCAGGTAGTTATAGTCAAAGAAGCACAAAGCCTGAAAACAATCGACAACCTTTATACTTATGTATCCAGACCTATGTCTTCGACTATTCTGGTAATCAATTACAAATACAAAACACTTGACAAACGTACCAGGCTGTATAAAGCGATTAAAGCAAACGGTGCAGAGCTGACAGCAAACAAACTTTATGAAAATCAAATCCCCGCATGGATAGAGAATTATCTTAAAAAGAGTAATTACACCATTGCACCCCAGGCTAGTCAAATCCTTACTGCTTACCTCGGGACAGAACTGAGTAAAATTTCCAATGAGCTCAACAAATTGCTGATCGCAGTAAAAGATACAACACATCTCACACCTGTACATATAGAAAAAAATATCGGACTCAGCAAAGATTTTAACATGCTCGAATTACAGGATGCACTTGGCAGCAAAAATATATTTAAGGCAAACCAGATAATAAAATACTTCGGGGCAAATCCCCGGCTTCATCCAATCCAGGTTATTACATCAACCCTGTTTGGATTCTATTCGAAAATGCTTGCAATTCATTTTATGAAAGACAGGTCAGAAAAGGGAGCTTTGCAGGAGATAGGAGGACACCCCTTTTACCTGAAAAAACTCCTCGCTGCCTCTAAAAATTATTCCACTGCAAAACTTTTTGAGATAATAAGTATATTGCGCGAATATGATTTAAAAAGTAAGGGACTGGGAGTTTCAACAATGGTTGATCCTGCAGAATTACAAAAAGAAATGATCTATAAAATTTTACATTAATGATTACCTGGATAATAATTGGAATTACCACTGCATTGTCGTTTGTGGCATTTAAGGATGACAGACTTATGGGGAATATGCAATTTAATGCAGCCCGAATAATTCATCAAAAGCAATATTACAGACTCATCAGCCATGCTTTTATTCATATAGGGTGGACTCACCTCATCGTAAATATGATGGTGCTGTTTTTCTTTGGCAGGGCAGTGGAACACTATTTTTCCTGGTTTTTTCATCAAAGGTCTGTTCTTTATTTTATTTTACTGTACGTTGGGGGGATACTTGTGTCGAATATCTGGGGACTTGTAAAACATAAAAATAACTACTACTACAACGCAGTTGGAGCTTCAGGCGCTGTTTCTGCTGTTTTGTTCACTTTTATTTTTCTTAATCCCTGGGAAAAACTGTACCTCTTTGCCATTATTCCCATACCGGGAATTCTTTTTGGCGCAGGATACCTGATCTATTCTTACTGGATGAGTAAACGCCAGTCAGACAACGTGGCACACGATGCACACTTCCTTGGGGCAATCTTTGGCTTTGTGTTCCCTGTAATACTTAAACCATCTCTGATCAGCCACTTTACTGATCAGTTGTTTTCATTCTTTTAATGATCATGAAGTTTTTTATCTTTAACGGGAAAATATTAAAGTGTGATGATATCAGCTTCCGTGAGTCCTGCATGGAAAATTCAATACAGATAATACAAAAAATATGGTTCGGTTTCGGAGGTATTCCCCTCTTCTTCCGGAATATTGAATTGCTGATACGGCAGGCAGAGATTCTTCACATTCCCATTCCCGGACAGATGAAAAAAGCTGATGAGCTTTACAGACTTACTAAAAGAATGCTCAATAAAAACAGATATTACCGGTCAGGGTTCATAATCTTTAAAATTACTTCTGACGGCACCTCCACTCAATTAACAGTCACAACTTTATCTGCTGATGAACAAGACTTCCCATACTCGGGTCAGGGATTACTTGTTACTTTTTCTGACCAAAAAAAGTTCACAGGTAACAGCCTTAACAAATATCTCTTCTTTAATAAGCCGTTATGGGATTATATACTGTTATCGCTAAAGGGAACCCCTTTCAGCAACGCTGTAATAATGAACGAACAAAACCTCATATGCGAATGCCCTTATGGGAATATCTATCTGGTGCGGGAAAATGAAATGTATACCCCGCCACTGTCATCCGGCTGCTATGAAGATACATTGAGAGGCCTTATCAGCAAGGCTGCTGCAAATACCGGCAAAAAGATAGTTGAAAGGATGAACATTGACAAAAATGATCTCTTTAAAATGGATGAGATTTTTATTGCCGGGGAAAATACCGGGATACAATGGTTACTGGGAGTGGATAACAAGCGATACCTGCATAATTATTCAACAGTGATCCATCAGGAGCTTAATAATCTTCTGGAAAAGATGGTATCCTAATTCATTGCAGGGTTTTCCGGAAAATTTTCCCAGATGGAGTACTGGCTGCCTGCCTGACGAACAAAGTCTGTCCATGATGCTTCATGCAGTTCATGCATCACTGTTTCCTCATCTACGTCATTGACCAGCCACGAATCTTCTTTGATCTCTCTCTCTAACTGACCTGACTCCCATCCTGAATAGCCAACAAAAAACCTGATCTCCGAGGGGGATATAAGACCCGTCTTTATCATCTGTTTTAACACCTCAAAATCGCCTCCCCACCAGAGATTACCAAGTACATGAATACTGCCTGGTATTTTTTTTCCCATTTTGTGAATAAAATAAACAGAATCGGTAGAAACCGGCCCTCCAAGATAGACATCACCTTCAAAGTCGGGAAATCCCGGAAGAATATCCTGAACTGAAAAATCAACCTTTTTGTTGATTATAAAACCAACAGCCCCCTTAACACTATAAGCAACTAATAATATAACCGACCGGCTGAAATAATTTCCCGGTAAAAAAGGCTCTGCAATTAAAACCCTGCCCTTTTGCGGCGCAACATTGTTCGTTCGAATCCTGAATATGTCTAAATTGTCTTTCATAACTATAAGGCAATATACTAAATTTCAACTATTCGTCAAACAGCTGAAAAATATACAACAAAAATTATGCGAAATTTTTGACACTGACAGATGTGTCACTTCTCTTCAATAATCACAAAGACATCTTCATCCGGTCTGGCCATATAGTAATGCTCCCGGGCAAATTTTTCAAGCTGGCTCATACCCGAATTAAGATCCTCCAGCTTCTTGCGGTCATTGGTTATATGTTCGATATAATACTCTTTCTGCTTCAGAAGTTCACTTAAACGGCTTTTATTTTTTTGGTGGGCTACGATACTGTTTTCATCAAAAAAAACGATCCATGCTAAAAATAAAACAGTGGCAATAAAATACTTATTTAAAAATAGTGATTTTATATTGTGTCTTTTGTTATTTTCCATGAATACTCCTTTCCCCAAATATAGCACTTGTCTTTGGACAAAAAAACTGAATTCTGAATAAATCAACCGTATGTTATTAACAGTTTACTGTTCAAATATTTAATATTATCCGGAATTAAATATCAATAATGCTTTGTAAATTCACAAAATTAGTAGATTTACAACTTTTAAACTAAAAATCAACGTTTGATCAAAGCATTTTACAGCAAAATTTCTGAAAGATTTTGGAAAGATTCATCAGATCTTAAAAAGGCACAGCTTTTTCAGATGCTTTTTGTTACTGCTTTATCCCTGCCGGCAGTCATTATCAACTTTATTTACGGCATAGCAGCAGGCTCCGGCATATCAATTATTCTGTGGAATGCAGGCCTGGTGATGGTTGCATTCCTGGCCGTTATATGTGTCCTTAACGGAAGATTAAACTGTGTTATATATATATTGTTTACACTTCCTGTATTTATTTATGCATACAACATTTCTGATTTTGTTAGTCATCCGTCTGACTGGCATACTGTTTATAATTCAGGCTTATGGCTGATTGCAGGTGCATTTTTAATTATGTATTTCTCCGGATCTGACAGCAAGGTTGTACTCTATTTCCTTATCTCTCTGTTTACTCTTGGTTTTCAGCTTCACAAGTCAAACAGCCTTACCGGTTTCATTAACACAGAGATGCCAATTATAATGCATCCCCTGTTATTGTATATCCTGTTTTTCTCCTCTGTTTTTTTCTTAAGAAACAGATACAAAAAAGTTAACGACTCACTGTCTGAAAAACTTAAAAGCTTTAACAGGAGCATTTCAGAGATAGTAAGGAACTCTCCCTTTCCGGTTATTGAGATAAGGGCTGCCTTTGACAATGAAGGCAATGTTGTTAATTTCACAATTGTAAAGGTGAACAATGCCTTCGAAGCAGCTTTTAATATTAACAGCTATGAAGTAACAAACCAGGACGCGGCTTTTATTTTTGACCTTGCCTTTCACGAGCACTTTGATATTTATAAAATACTGCTCTACGATACTAAAAGAACACAGGAATTTCACCTTAAAAAACTGGAAAGATGGTATAAGGTGCATGTTCTCAATCCAAATCAGGGTACTTTTTATTTAATTCTGGAAGATATTACAAAAATTAAAAAAAGGCTTGCCGAACTGGAAATGAGTAAAAAGCGATATAAAGTTTTACTCGAGGCAATTCCTGATATGTTTTTTGTTATTGGTAAAGACGGGACATATGAAGATTTTGTAATAAAAGAAAGCGACCTCTTCAAGGTTGAGGATGCCAATATTGTGGGAAGTACAATATTTGACGTGGGATTTCCTGAAAATATGGCAGAAAAAATCTTCAGGTGTATCCAAAACTGTATAACCAATAACTCGATTGAAACAATTGAATACTCTCTGAAAACTCCAAATGGCACTTATCTTTTTGAAATGAGGCTTGCCAAACTAAATGCAAGATCGGTTATTTCCGTGGCCCGTGACATTACCCGCAGAAAAAACGCTGAATTCAGCCTTGAAAAAGCAAAGAAAAAAGCCGAGGAGAGCGACAGGCTGAAATCAGTGTTCCTCACTAATTTGTCACATGAGATACGTACTCCTCTTCATATAATCACGAATTTTACCAGAATGCTTACAGAAGGAGGACTGAAAAATTCTGAAAAAAATGAACTGTCTGAAGCTATTATTCAAAATGGCAAACAGTTAATGAACATGATCAATAACACTATACACCTGTCAAAAATTGAAACAGGAACGGTCGAAGTTTCATACAATTTTTGCGAAGTGAATACCTTAATAAGAAATTTGTATGCCAGTTATCATCCTTTGATACCTGAATCGAGACAGGTAAAATTAATGATGTACCTTGATGTTCCGAATACCGCATTTGGCTTTAAAACAGATAGTCATCTGTTAAAGGAAATTCTTGAATTACTCCTGGACAATGCCATAAAATATACCTTAAAAGGAGAAATTTGGATTAAATACGAAATGGAAAGAAACGAACAGGTAAGATTCATTGTTTCAGATACAGGTATCGGCATACAGAAAGATGAGATCCGGAATATATTCAGCAGGTTCTACCGTATAAAAAATGAAATCAATGACATGACGTCAGGATCGGGAATAGGCCTTCCGATAGCAAAACAATATATAAAATTACTTGGAGGAGAGCTTTCGCTTGATACCGCACCCGGTAAAGGAACAACTATTTCATTCTCACTGCCTTTCAAAGAGGGAGAAGGTTACCTCAGAGTGGTAAGCTGAAAATGTTCAGTATAATATTTTAACCGGCGCAGCAGCCTCACCTTTGGCCCCCGGCAATATACTGTATATTCGTATTCACGATTAATTTATATCAAGTGTTATCACTTCTGTACGATACTGCAAATTTCGATCTCATTTTTTGAAGAATGCTTTTTTATATTTAGTTTTGGATCGAACTAACAGTATGTACCACGTTATGAAATTCAGTAAAACATAGCCTATTTGATGACAGCTGACGGATATATTGTAGTTGCAGTGATAATATTTATCATTGTGGTGCTTGCAAAAGAAATTATGCGACCGGGACTGGTACTTTTTTCTGCAGCAGTCATTTTAATGATTACCGGAACCATTAACACCGGCGAGATGCTTGGCGGCTTCTCCAACAAGGGTATGATCACAGTAGGACTACTTTTTCTGGTAAGTGAAGGTATCCGTCAGTCAGGAGTGCTTAACCGCGTTGCCCAGACATACCTGCCTGTGAAAAGAGGAAAAATGGCGTTTCTCATTCCCCGGATAATCATCCCGGTAACCGTCCTGTCAGCTTTTCTTAACAACACACCTGTAGTGATCATTTTTGCACCTATTGTCAAGAAATGGGCTGAAAAGCTTAACCTTTCTGCAAAAAAATTCCTTATCCCACTCTCCTACGCAACCATTTTCGGGGGTGTATGTACTTTGATCGGAACATCAACAAACCTCGTTGTTCACGGATTGATTCTCGAAAACGGCTATGAGGGATTCAGCATGTTTGAACTTGGAAAAATCGGAATTTTTCTTACCATCGGCGGAACTTTTTACCTGTCAGTATTGGGAAACAAAATGCTGCCGGGAAAAAGGATATTGCTAAAAAACAGAAGTGCTGCCGGACAGAAGGATTATTATTATGATGTCATCATTGCCGATAACAGCAACCTGATTGGCAAAGAAATTGTCAAAGGCCGCATCAAGGAGCTTAAAAAATTGATAGTCAGATGTATCGGGAGAGAAGGTGAAACTATCATGGCAAAAAAAGGGAACTATACAATTCAAGCTGGTGACAAATTACTACTGGCCGGGAAATCCGACAGGCTTACATATATCCTGAACAACGACAACATAACCCTTAAGGGTATTGATCTGATAAAGAATGTACCAAAAAATAAGCTCAAACAATATGAAGCCGTGATATCACCCCGTTTCCCGGGCATAGGAAAAACAATTACCGAATTTAATTTTTTTGATCACTACCAGGCAGTAGTCCTGGCAGTCCACAGAAACGGGGAACGTATTAGCTCTAACCTGAACGATTTACAGCTTAAAGCAGGAGATAATCTTGTGCTGCTGACTACCGACCGGTTTATCCAAAACTGGGGTGACTCCAGGATCTTTTATCTTACCTCTTATATACGCGACTATCGTACTACCGGCAGCTTCTGGAAAAAATGGCTTGCATTCATCATCTTACTGTTTATGATCACCGGAGGAACAATAGGCCAATATTTTCACTCCCCGGCAGGTATTACCTTTGATATGTTTTTCTTCTCCGCCCTGGCTGTAATTTTCCTGATTTGGCTTAAAATTTTGCCTCATCAGCATTATACGAAAGCTGTAAGCTGGGACGTGCTGATTACAATTGCCTGTGCATTTGCCATCAGCAAAGCTATGCAAAACTCGGGAGCAGCAGATTCACTGGCACGGACAACCATAAATTTTGCACGCAACTTCGGGCCTGTAGGAATTATGGCTGCAATTTATATTATAACAACAATATTCACTGAAATAATTACAAATAACGCCGCTGCTGCTTTGGTCTTTCCAATAGCGCTTTCTGCAGCACAGCAACTTAATATAGATCCAAAACCATTTTTTGTCACAATTGCAGTTGCAGCCTCTGCCAGTTTTGCCACACCTATAGGTTATCAGACAAATTTGATTGTCCAGGCAATCGGCAACTATAAATTCACAGATTTTTTAAAAATAGGCCTCCCCTTAAATTTTCTTGCATTTATAATTTCCATGTTGCTAATTCCCATATTCTGGAGTTTTTAAATTATTTACTTTCAGCAAATTAAAAAAATGATTACAAAAAATATACTCAGCATTCTACAGAAAAAAAAGGTAAAGCTTCCGTCAAATGTTACAACTTTGCTGGAGGATTGCAAAAGTGTGATCCTGTATGATTCCACAAGTGAATTGGCTGATGCTGCTACCGGGGGTAAGGATAAGAAAAGTTTCGAGGTTAAATATTTCATACCAGGGAAAGGAGATTATACAGAGGCAATTATTCACAGAGTGAAAAACGGTATCTCTGTAAATTACCCCGATCCTTACATGCGTCGCCGTGATCCGGATACAATGGTAATTGCTGATGAACTACCCACCGACAAAAAGCGCTTCGACGAGAAATACGGATACGTTTTTGCCCTGCTTCAGGAAAAAACATTCAACTGGCTTAAAGATCAGGACCTGGCTTGCTTTTTCTATTTTGCAGGCAGGGAGAAAATCGGATCAACAGGAATTGCAATAGCCCCTGCAAACGCTGCTTTCTTTGCAATGGGACTATCAATGTTGCAAGAAATCATCCCTCTAGCTGATCTGGAAAAATACCCACCTGTGAAGTCAGTGATTTTTGTTGCTCCGGTTTTCAGGCATACCCACTTTAACGGCAAACAGGTGGTAGTGCACAAACGTTCGACAAGTATGCATGAACTCTACTCATACAACCTTTACCCGGGGCCAAGTGCAAAAAAGGGACTTTACGGGGTTCTGCTTACACAGGGTGAACGGGAAGGATGGCTAACCGCTCATTGTTCTGTGGTTCAATCGGTAAGTCCTTATGATAATGTCCAGACGTTCATGCATGAAGGTGCCAGTGGAGGGGGAAAAAGTGAGATGCATCAGAATATTGTAAGGGAAGTAGATGGCCGTGTACTGATAGGTACTAACTCTGTTACCAATGAAGAAAGATTTATCAGCATACCAAGATTTTGTTCATTCTATTCTGTGGCTGATGATATGGCATTGTGCCATCCCTCAATCCAGAAAGAGAATGGCAAACTGGAAGTCATTGATGCAGAAAATGCATGGTTTGTGCGAGTTGACAGTGTTACTGAATACGGCAGTGACCCACATCTGGAAAAAGCAACTTTAAAACCCGGTAAACCTCTGCTTTTCCTGAATATAGACACCGTTCCTGATTCAACTGCACTTATCTGGGACCATATTCATGACGAACCCGGGAAGCCATGTCCTAACCCGAGGGTGATCCTGCCCCGCGATATAGTAAAAAACATCATCAACCATCCGGTTTCTGTTGATATAAGAAGCTTCGGATTAAGAACGCCCTGCTGCAGCAGGGAAAATCCGTCGTATGGTATTGTCGGACTGTTCCATATACTGCCTCCGGCGCTTGCCTGGCTCTGGCGGCTTGTTTCACCGAGAGGGTATAACAACCCAAGCATAATCAGTGCAGGCGAAATGGAGAGTGAAGGAGTAGGATCTTACTGGCCTTTCGCAACCGGCAAACATGTAACCCATGCCAACCTGCTCCTGGACCAGATAATTAAAACTCCTCGCACAACATTCACCCTTGTGCCTAACCAAAATATAGGTGTGTGGCAGGTCGGGTTCAAACCCCAGTTATTAATGCGTGAGTACCTTACCAGACGCGGTGCGGCAAGACTGAGAAAAGATCAGTATCAACCAGCCCGATGCAACCTGCTTGGTTATGAGTTGAACTACCTGACTATTGAAAGCTCTAAAATACCTACAAGATTTCTTAAAGTTTATACCCAGGTCGATGTGGGAACAGAAGGGTATGATGCCGGAGCTGAAATTTTACAGAACTTTTTCAAAAAGGAATTAGTGAAATTCTTACATGAAGATCTGTATAAAACAGGTAAACGAATTATTGAAGCATGTATGTCGAATGCAAAAGTTGAAGAATATAATGAAATAATTCCAATGAGTTATCAATACTCATTTAACCAAATAGAGGATTACGAACAAATAATAAGCTTAAATGAAGGTAATAAATAAATGAAAGAATTCAGTCTTACAAACCTGCGGGAGCTCGAAACAGAAGCGATACATATAATAAGGGAGGTTGCTGCCGAATTTGAAAATCCCGTTATGCTATATTCTATTGGTAAAGACTCATCTGTTATGGTACGCCTGGCGGAAAAAGCTTTTTACCCGGGCAAGGTACCTTTTCCACTTATGCACATAGACTCGAAATGGAAATTCCGCGAAATGATTGAATTCCGCGATAATTATGCCAGAGAAAAAGGATGGAACCTGATTGTCCATTATAATAAAGAAGGCTACGAAAGCGGCATAGGCCCTTTCAGTCATGGAAGCAAGGTTCATACAGATGTGATGAAGACACAGGCACTGCTCGAAGGCCTTAATAAATATAAATTCGATGCTGCCTTTGGCGGAGCCCGCCGTGATGAAGAAAAATCAAGGGCTAAAGAAAGGATATTCTCTTTCCGCGACAGATTCCATCAGTGGGACCCCAAAAACCAAAGGCCTGAATTATGGAATATATATAATGCACGTGTGCATAAGGGAGAATCTATAAGGGTATTTCCTCTGAGTAACTGGACTGAGTTGGATATCTGGCAATATATAAGACTGGAAAAGATCCCTATTGTACCTCTGTATTATGCAAAAGAACGTCCTGTTGTAGATATGGATGGCAACCTGGTACTTGTTGATGATGACCGTATGCCACCTGAACTGGCCGCAAAAGCACAGATGAAGAGAGTCCGTTTTCGCACGCTTGGTTGCTATCCTCTGACAGGAGCAGTTGAATCGGATGCCGATACCATAGAAAAAATTGTTGAGGAGATGATGACTGTCACTAAGTCAGAACGAACCACACGTGTAATTGACTTTGACCAGGAGTCAAGTATGGAACAGAAAAAGAGAGAAGGGTATTTCTGAAAGATCAACGGCTATAAATTCAATGAAATCCGAATAAAAAATGACAGCACAAAACCTCAATATAAAAGAGTTTCTTGACCAGGATCAAAAGAAAGATCTCCTGAGGCTACTGACCGCAGGATCTGTTGATGATGGAAAATCGACCCTTATCGGGCGACTTATGTTTGACAGTAAAATGTTGTACGAAGACCAGTTGTCGGCCCTTGAACGCGACAGTAAAAGGCTTGGTCACGCCGGCGAAAGCATCGATTATGCACTACTGCTCGACGGCTTAAAAGCAGAACGGGAGCAGGGAATTACTATAGATGTGGCATACAGGTACTTTTCAACATCAAAACGTAAATTTATCATTGCAGATACCCCCGGGCATGAACAGTATACCCGCAATATGATCACCGGAGGATCAACTGCCAACCTTGCAATAATCCTGGTTGATGCAACTAAAGGAGTTATTACCCAAACCAGAAGACACACTTTCCTTGTCTCACTGCTTGGAATAAAACATATTTTACTGGCTGTTAATAAAATGGACCTTGCCGGCTATAGCCACGAGGTTTTTGATGATATATGCTCTGAATATAAATCATTTGTGACACAACTGGATATTCCTGACCTGAACTTTATTCCCCTGTCTGCATTAAAGGGTGATAATATTGTGGAATTATCAGGTAATACTCCGTGGTACCACGGACAGAGCATGTTGGAATTCCTCGAAAATGTGCATGTAAGCAGTGACCGTAATTATGAAGATTTCAGGTTCCCCGTGCAGTATGTAATAAGGCCTGACCTGAATTTCAGAGGTTTTGCAGGCAATATAGCCTCCGGAATGGTCAGGCCGGGAGATGAAATAATTGCACTGCCTTCGCGAAAAGTATCGAAGGTCAAAAAGATCGTTACTTATAACTCCTGTTTGGATCGGGCTTTCCCGCCACAGGCTGTCACCATTGAGCTGGAAGATGAAATAGATATCTCACGGGGGGAAATGCTCGTTCACCCCGATAATATGCCTCGCATCGACAGGCACTTCGAAGCGATGCTTGTTTGGATGGATGAGGAACCAATGGATTCTTCAACCCATTTTTTCCTGAAACATACTACCAATACTGTAAGGGCACATATCAACATCCTGAATTATAAAATAGATGTTAATACTCTGCAACGAATTAATGTCGGTAAACTTAACTTAAACGAAATCGGACGTGCTTTAATAACAACAGCTAAACCTCTTTTCTTTGATCCTTATAAAAAAAACAGGAATACAGGATCTTTTGTTTTGATACATCCTGTTACAAACAACACTGTTGCTGTTGGGATGATACTTGATAAACTTGACAGTAAAAACCTCCCTTCAAAAATAACAGACCTGGAAAAGGAAACGATCAGAAAAGGAAAATCCCTGATCCCGCCTGACAGCAGAGAGAAAAAACTTAATCAAAAGGGAGTTACTCTCTGGTTTACAGGCTTGCATGGTTCCGGCAAGAATGAGCTGGCATTTAGCCTGGAAAAGAAGCTGTTTGACAATAATGCAGTAGTCGTGCTGCTCGACGGCAGTTCAGTGCGGTCGGGCTTAAACCGTGAATTAGATTACTCTCCTGCCGACAGGGCAGAGAATCTGAGAAGGGTCGGTCATATTGCCAAAATATTGAACGACCATGGAATAATAGCAATCTGTTCTTTTATATCACGTAATAATTATGTCCGTAATCAAGTGGCTGATATAATCGGGAAAGAGAGGTTCCACCTGTTTTATATGAATGCGTCCCTGGAATATTGCCGTAAGAATAAACCTGAATTATATGAAAAAGCCGATAAGGGTGAGATAGATAATTTACCCGGTGTGGACCTTGAATACGATGAACCGGCCGACGCTTCTTTAGTATTCAATCCGGCCGAAAATGAACTTAACATAGACAGGATCTTAGATTATCTGGAAAAAAAGAAAATTTTTCCCCTAAAATAAGTAATTATAATGAAGGTTTTAGTAACAGGATCGGCCGGCTTTATAGGATTCCACACAGTTAACAAACTTATGGAAAAAGGTATAAAAACAGTCGGACTCGATAATATAAATGATTACTACTCACCAGAGCTGAAATTTGCAAGGTTAAAGGAGGCTGGCATACATTATCCTTATGAATACAATATAAAGGTCGTCAGTGAAAAATATCCTGACTATTCATTCATCAGAATGAATCTTGAGGATTATGAACTTCTTGACAAGTTATTCCAAACTGAAAAATTTGATAGTGTATGCAACCTGGCTGCACAGGCAGGGGTGCGATACAGTATTGAAAATCCCTTTGCATATATAAACAGTAATATTTCCGGATTTATCAACATCCTTGAGAACTGCAGGCATCACGACATAAAACATCTGGTATATGCGAGTTCATCAAGTGTTTATGGCAATAATACAAAAATGCCTTTATCGGTCGACGACAGAGTCGATAATCCCGTGAGCCTCTATGCAGCAACAAAAAAAAGCAATGAACTCATGGCTTTTACCTACAGCCATCTGTACGGAATACCTTCAACAGGTTTACGTTTTTTTACTGTGTATGGTCCCTGGGGAAGGCCTGATATGGCATATTTCCTGTTTACCAGGTCTATATTGGAGGGAAAGCCTGTAAAAGTATTTAACAGGGGTGACCTTTATCGCGATTTTACCTATATAGACGATATAGTTGAAGGAGTTATAAAGGTATTGGAAAAACCCCCTTCAGTCAAAATAATAAAGGATGACCGGGAGACTCACCCTCCCCATAAACTTTACAATATAGGAAATTCCACACCTGTGAGGTTACTTGACTTTATTGAAACGATAGAAAAAGAGCTGGGAATAAAAGCTGTAAAAGAGTTCTATGAGATGCAACCAGGTGATGTTTACAAAACATACGCCGATGTCAGCGGACTGCAAAGGGATTTTGCATACTCACCGGATACTCCCCTTGAGAAAGGAATTAAAAAATTCGTTGAGTGGTATTTAAATTATTATAAAAAACAGGCAGGCCTGTAAGCCGGGTTCTGTATTCCCGGTATACCGGGACTCTTTATCATCTGTCTGGTCAAAACATCACTGTTTTGATCCTGCAGCCTACCCCTCCTGATTTCCGGTGTGCCCCGGAAACGAAACGGGCCGCCTCGTTTTACCGCAACAGCGATAAAAATCAGGATATATTTGGCTTTGCAACCCGTGAGACGTACGGCTGTCTGTGTCGCCACAGACACCGGTGGGCTTTTACCCCGCCTTTTCACCCGTTCCCTGAAAGGACTTTGCCATTTCAGGGTGGTTATTTTCTGTTACGTTTATATCCCCTTTCGGAGATCTTCCTGTTAGGAAGCACGGTACCCTGTGTTGCCCGGACTTTCCTTCCTGATAAAAATCAGAACGATAAAGCAGCCTGCCCGTACAAAGATAATAATTTATTATCCTTTTCTAAGAATAACCATGGTAGCACCATAGCCATATTCCTTAAAAGAGGCATCGTGAAATGAGTATCTTGAAAATTTATGCTTTAGTATTTTCGCTATCTCCTGTTTTAAAACCCCCTGTCCGACCCCGTGTATGAACACTATGCGTTTTGCTCCTGAACCGATTGCTGCTTTCATCTCCCTTTCTACCTTTTCAGTCTGAATGTCAAGCATTTCCTTATTACTTAACCCTGTGGTAATATCGATAAGTTCACTGATATGCAGGTCAACTTCAACTATCTCCGGAGCTTTAATAACAGGAGCTTTTTGCATATCAGGTTTAGCCTCTTTGTGCCTGATCACTTTTCTGAAATCTTCGTCAGAAAGCATATCCAACCCGCCCTGCATTATATTCTCAGTGACCCTGATTATCATTGCCTCCCTGTTAAAAAACCGGTTTGACTGATAACTTTTTTCTTTATAAAACTTTACAGGTGTCATCCTTATCTTTTTATAAACCGGTTGCCGTAACTCTTTTTCATCATCCCTGAAACAGATGATCTGAAATATATAGTCCGGTAACTCTGCAAGATCATTTTGGCCAATACTCTCAAATATTTTTTTTGAATTGGAGGGTATTATTCCATAAAATTTTGTGCTGTAAACATCATCCTTTACATGTGCATATCTTATCAACAAAGTAAAATTACTGTCATTGACAAAGAAGAGTTCAATCTCTCCTGCCAATGGATTCTTCGGATCGGAAGGCACAAAGCAAAAATAAAAATCAGGGGAATCTTTCCCCTCTTCTGTCCGGCCACGCGGCACTTCGCTGTGAACTGACTTTACAACCTCTTCAGCATTAGCCTCTTTTTTCTTTTGCTTGTTGCCGGAAAGAGACGGATCATCAACGTTTATAAGCAATGAAACAGGGTACGGTATTTCAAAACCATCCTCATTCTCCACATTTGCCATGTTTTTACCTGTAAATCCTGTGACAATACCTCCGCCTACATCATCCAAAAACTTAACTCTATCGCCTACTTTTATCATATCCTGAAATTTTTTACAAAAATAGTATATTCTGCGGATTCATTTTTTAAGTTAATTTTGCCTCCGAATAAAAACCGGTAACTATTGTACGATTATAAAAATATTAAGATCCGGGATTTCAACTATGATCTTCCTGAAGAGAAAATTGCCAAATATCCTGTTATAAACCGGGGTGACTCAAATTTGCTCATCTGGCGTAACGGGGTGATAGAAAAAAACTCATTCAGGAATATTGTTCAATATCTGCCGGATAATGCCCTGACGGTGTTCAATAATACAAGAGTTATACATGCCAGGATATATTTCAGAAAAAAGTCGGGAGCTACTATAGAGATTTTCTGTCTTGAACCGGTACAACCCTCTGATCATCAGCTTGCCTTTTTGGAGAGAGAAAAAACAACATGGAAATGTATGACAGGTAATCTGAAAAAATGGAAAACAGATTTGCTTGAAAAAAAACTCCTGATAAACGGTAAGAACATTACTCTGAAAGCCCGGAAGGCAGAAATATTTGAAAACACCCGGATCATCGAATTCAGCTGGGACGGGGGCTGTACATTTGCCGAAATAATTGATAACGCAGGCGTGCTGCCTATACCTCCATACCTGAAAAGAGACACAGAACCTTCGGATGAGGATAATTACCAGACTGTTTATGCAAAGCTGGACGGTTCAGTTGCAGCTCCGACTGCCGGACTCCATTTCACTGACAGTATACTTGATCAACTGTCAAAAAAAAACATCCAGGCAGCTGAGATAACACTTCACGTGGGAGCAGGCACCTTTCAGCCTGTCAGGTCCAATACCGTCGAAGGACATACAATGCATACCGAAAAAGTAATAATAAGTAAAAAAGTTATAGAACAATTAATCGCTAATCATGGCCGCATTATTGCAGTCGGAACCACTTCGGTGCGGTCAATCGAAAGCCTCTGCTGGCTGGGACTGCATGATCAATTATTGAAAGAAAAAAGCCATCATGTCTCGCAATGGGAGCCTTACCAAATGAATAGTCATGCAAATGTCCGCAAATCACTCGGGAACATTCTTAATTACCTGGTTAAAACCGGCCGGGACGAAATAAATTTCTCGACAGACATAATAATTGTGCCGGGATATGATTTCAGACTGACCAGGGGTATGATAACCAACTTCCATCTTCCCGGAAGCACATTGCTTCTTCTGGTAAGTGCATTTCTGGGAAATGACTGGAAAAAAGTTTATGATTTTGCACTTGCTGAGGGATTCCGGTTTCTCAGCTATGGCGACAGTAACCTGTATCTTAAAGAATTCAAACCATGAGAAAGCTTACCAAACTGGCCCCCCGGCCTCTTTTCAGTTACTTTGAAGATATATGCGGAGTGCCCCGCCCATCCGGCAGGGAGGATAAGATAAGAAACTTCCTGCTTGCATTTGCCGCTGAAAACAAACTTCAGGCAAAAACAGATAATGCAGGAAACGTATTAATAAAAAAAGCGGCAATGCCCGGAAAGGAAAATATACCGACAGTTATTCTTCAAACACATATGGATATGGTTTGTGAAAAAAACAGCGACAAAGTGTTTGATTTTGAACATGATCCTATTGTCCCTGTTATATCGGGAGAATGGATCAGGGCCGACGGAACCACTCTCGGGGCTGACTGCGGGATTGGCATTGCAGCACAGTTAGCACTCCTCACATCAACGGAGATAAGTCACGGTCCGGTTGAATGTCTGATGACCGTGGAAGAGGAAACCGGACTAACAGGTGCATTTAATCTGCAGCCGGGATTTTTGTCAGGCTCCATGCTTATCAATCTTGATTCTGAGGATGAAGGGGAAATATTCATAGGGTGCGCCGGAGGCCTGGGCACAGTGGCTGAGCTAAAATTTCAGAAATCAGCAGTTCCTGATAATTACCACGCCTGTAAAATCAGTGTAACAGGCTTAGCAGGAGGCCATTCAGGTGATGATATAGATAAAAACAGAGGGAATGCTATTAAAATCCTCAATCGCCTGCTCTGGAACATCTCCCGTAAATATGACCTTCACCTCTCAACCTTCGACGGCGGTAACCTGAGCAACGCTATCCCCAGGGAAGCAAATGCAGTTTTCGTTGTCCCGGCATCTGAAAAAAATAAGATTTTAAACGCTATTAATCAACTCATTAAAGATATAAATAATGAATATACCTTTAATGAACCTTATCTGAAAATCAGCATCCGGGAAAATTCACTGCCTGAAAAAATTATTGACCGCAATAGTCAAAAAATCCTCTTTAACGCATTATATGCCTGTCCGCATGGTATTCTTGAAATGAGCACCCGTATGGAAGGCATGGTGGAAACATCTGGCAACCTGGCATCTGTAAAATTCACCGGTAATGATACGATAAGTATAACAACAAGTCAGAGAAGTGAAATTGAATCGCGAAAATATTATGCAGCAGAAATGTTCAGGTCAGTGTTTGAGCTTGCCGGTGCAGAAACTTATCATACAGACAGCTATCCGGGCTGGACTCCGAATCCGGATTCGGAACTTCTCAGCATAGCAGTGGATTCATATAAAAAATTATTTGGCACTGAGCCGGTTGTCAGATCGATACATGCAGGACTGGAGTGCGGCCTCTTCCTCGAAAAATATCCGAATCTTGATATGATCTCAATCGGACCTACTATCAAAGGGGCACATTCACCAAACGAAAGACTAAATATCAAAACAGTCGGAAAATTCTGGGACCACCTCAAAGACATTCTGGAAAATATCAGTTAGAAGTCATGGTAGCGATGAAAAACCTTGACTGAAACACAAAAATAAATAACTTTGTTCCCGAATTAAAATTTTAAACAGATGAAAAAAATAATACTTCTCTCCTTGATCCAAATTCTCTTATTTGATTATTCTGCGTTCACTCAGGATGAGAAAAACTCTGTTTTTCATACTACTTCGGGCAGGAAACGTCAGTGGATAACAACTCAGGATAACCACCGGGCTCTTTATAACATCATATACAGTGAAGCATCTGCTCTGCTGGACGAACGGTCAGAATATATCGCAGAGTTAAACAACGAATCAGACTGGATAAAATATCAAAAAGAGGCAAAAGCCAAATTGTGCAATTCACTCGACAAATTTCAAAAAACCCCTCTTAACGGCAAGATCACAGGGAAACTGGAAAGGGAGACCTTTACTGTAGAAAAAGTGTTGTTCGAATCTCATCCTAAATTTTATGTGACTGCCTGTTTGTTCATCCCTGCAAAAAGACAAAAACCTGCCCCTGCCGTAATTTACGTTTGCGGTCATTCGGACCTCGGATTCAGAAGTGATGGATACCAAAGGGTAATAATTAACCTTGTAAACAAAGGTTTTATTGTCTTTGCAGTTGACCCTCCGGGACAGGGAGAACGTTTACAATATTTTGACAGCGATACAGGAAAATCGAAAATTGGGGGACCCACAAGAGAACACTCCTATGCCGGTGTGCAGACTCTGCTGACAGGTTCATCGCTGAGCGATTACTTTATCTGGGATGGCATCAGGGCGCTCGACTACCTTGAAACACGAAAAGAAGTTGATATGAAGAGGATTGGAATAACAGGCCGTTCGGGAGGAGGCACACAATCAGCAATGATTGCGGCAAGTGATGACCGTATATATGCAGCGGCCCCTGAATGTTATATAACAAGTTTCAAAAGGCTGTTACAATCAATCGGGCCGCAGGATGCCGAACAAAATCCATATAATGCAATTGCAAAAAAGTTTGACCATCCCGATTTTATACATATCAGGGCACCGAAACCAACACTTATAGTTACTACTACACATGATTTCTTCAGCATACAGGGCGCAAGGGAAACTTATTCTGAAGCCAAAAGATCATATACAGCCCTGGGAAAACCCGAAAACCTGGAAATGGCTGAAGACCTGGGAATACACGAGTCAACAAAAAATAACAGGGAAACTGTTTATGCATTCTTCCAAAAACACCTTGACCTCCCGGGCGATAATACCGATGAAGATATTAAACCATTTGCTGTTGAAGAACTTTTTGTGACTGCCAGCGGACAAATAGCTTCTTCCCTCGATGGAGTAACAGTTTATGACCTGAATAAAAAATATTTTCCCGGAAAGAATTTTTCAGGAAGACACCTCAAAAAAACAGTTACAGAAACAGCCGGCATAGATTTCAGCCGTAAATTAACTGCCGCGGTATATACAGGTAAATTGACACCGGGCGAAAATTATGTCGTTGAAAAATATTTCCTTGAAAATGACCGAAATGACTTCCTCCTGCCTGTTTATGTTGCAAAAAAAGATCAGCCTGGTACCGTCGGAAAAGCAGTTATATGGTTGCACCCGGAAGGGAAAAAGACAATTTTAGAACAATCTTTACTGACTGACCTGATAAATTCAGGATATGCAGTCATCTCTGCTGATCTGCCAGGTACCGGAGAACTGTATGATCCTGAATTCAGTGGCGATGGGATCATTCAGGGAGTTCCTTTCAATTATACTTTCGGAGCTAACCTTACCGGTAAAAGTATTACGGGCATAAAAGCGGAGGCTCTTGATCTGCTGATGCAGTTTACAAATGAAGATAAAAGATTCAGCAAATCAGAACTATATGCACTTGCACAAGAAACTTCCGTATCTGAAATGATGCACTATGCCCTCCTGAGAAATCCCTTTAAAAAAATTGCAGTGGTTGACCCGCCTGTTACAACTGCAGAAATTATTGACAACAAATATTATGATCCGGTGCAGGCATTCAGTAAAGTGCCGGGCAGCCTGAAGTATTATGACCTGCCTGACCTGATATCCCAAATGCCTTCAGGAAGCATTAAAACATGCATTGACAATAACAGGGGTGAAACAAAGATCAGTAATAAAGTCGCCGGGGAAATCAAAATGTTCTTCGATTAATAAGCACCGTCA
>CAZBWK010000058.1:0-26828 GCA_964495655.1 uncultured Prolixibacteraceae bacterium
TTTTTCCTGAAACAGCGCTTTGTTGCGAGAATGATCTTTCGTCTCCTTTAACAGCCCCATCGGAAGGGACCGTTGCAGATAACCGGATAGCGAAAGCTGTCAACAGAATCATTGTTAGTTTGAGAGTTCGTAAAATTTTTTGTTTTTCCCAAAAATAAGGGAAAATCGCCAATTTAATTTTTTTCATACTTTGATAAATTAATGTTAGTAATTAAAGTGTGTGAAAATCACACTGTTTTGTAAAGCAATTACACGGCAGGCAATCAGTTGATTTTATAAGTTATTGGTACTGAGTAGTGCCGGTTTGTTCTGGTTAGTTTTGGATATGTAATGATTACTCCGGAGTAATTTTTAAAGGTAGTATAATACCTTTTATTACACATCCGTTTTTCCATAAGCAATTCCTCCTTTTTTTTAATTAGTTAATCTAATATATTTTTTCACATAGTGCAGGCAAACCAGGGTTGCCTATAATTAAGTCAAATTAAACTACGGCAAAAACTCTTTGCCAATACATGTTTTAATATTGAGAAGGCGAAGTTATACAGCCTGTCACTGTATTTTTCGAAAAGGATATCGAAAGCTTTAACGTTATTGTTCTTAAGTCGTGCTATAAGTGTTTTGTCGCTTATCTCAGTTAAATCAGTCATTCACTATAATTAATGAGTTTTAAGTCATCGCAAATATAGTTTTTTAAATTATTTATACAAATTTTGATTTTTTTTTTATTATCGGAGGCAATAAAAAATTGTTATAATCCACTCATTCTTAGTTAATGAGCGGATGCTAATTTTTTTAATTTTTTGATCCTTTCAGAAGTCGGAGGATGAGTGCTGAACAACCTTGCCAGTGATTTACCGGAGAAGGGATAAACTATAAACATATGCGAAGTTGCCTGATTACCTCTCATCGGTATTTGTTTACTGAAATTTTCAAGTTTGGCAAGTGCATTGCTCAGAAAAAGAGGATTACCGCTCACTCTGGCCCCGAAGTTATCAGCTTTGAATTCTCTTGTCCTTGAGATGGCCATTCTTATTATTGAGGCAGCCATGGGGGCAAGCACCATGGCCAGAAGGATGAATATAATATTACCACCCTGGTTATTTCTTCTGTTTCCCAATCCGAACCGTGCGGCATAACCAAGATAAGAAATAGCTCCTGCCAGTGTTGCGGCAATTGTGCCAATCAGGATATCACGGTTTGCAATATGTCCGAGCTCATGAGCAAGGACCCCTGATAATTCTTCTTTATTCATGGTATTGACCAGGCCTCTTGTCACTGCAACTGCGGCATGTTCAGGATCCCTTCCTGTTGCGAAGGCATTAGGCTGATCCTGGTTAATTATATATGCTTTTGGAACCGGTAAACCTGCCCTCTCTGCAAGCTTTCTTACCATGGCAGTGATATGGTGATTTTCGGGTAATTCTTCTGCCTTGTAGGCTTTCAGTACCATTTTATCGCTGAAGTAATAACTGATAAAGTTAGTAATAGCGGCTATAATAAGCGCTATAATCATTCCATTCTGACCGGCAATTGCACCTCCGATAAAAATAAATAAAAAGGTTAGAATTGCCATCAGTCCAAATGTTCTGAAACTGTTCATTAAATCTGTTTTGCAATTTTTGACAATGTGTTTCCTGCAACTACGGTATAGTATTGTTTTGCTGTCCCGATCTCTTTTTCAGGTTCCTTTTCACTATTCAAGCACTTCAAATGTTATTTTGCAAGTGACCCTGAACTCAGTTATACTGTTGTTTTTAACGACTGCACTCTGGTCCTGTACATATACCGACCGTACTCCTTTTAATGTTTTTGCTGCACTTTTAACTGCACTTTTAACTGCATCTTCCCAGCTTTCGGGAGACGAAGCCATGATCTCAATTACTTTTAATACTGACATGATTAATAAAATAAAAAATTAGATTTTAAAGTTACACTAAATAAATATGGTTACAAAGCAGTGTAAAATAAAAATTTTCGGCTCTGAAAATATATTTAAGGGAGTGTCATTGCTTATTAATTCCCTCCTGCTGCCCAGGCGGGGAATGCTGTTACATCTATGTCGAATACAACAGTTCCCCAGATAAACATAAAGAGAGTTGTCAGGATGATCCCTGCAATATTCAACAGGATGCCGGCTCTAACCATCTCTTTTATCTGAATCCGGTTTGAGCCGAATACGATTGCATTAGGGGGAGTTGCAACAGGCAGCATAAAAGCGAGTGATGCAGTCAGGGTAGCAGGTATCATTAACAGCAGAGGATTTATTTTTATAGTGACCGACAGTCCGGCCAATATTGGAAGTATCATTTCCGTTGTTGCAACATTGGAGGTTAGTTGTGTAAGGACCGACATCATTGTCACATTTGCTAATGTAAGCGTTACAGGATCCAGTCCGGCAAGTCCTGCCAGCTGTTCTCCAAACCATATTGACAAACCTGACTCGACAAATCCCTGCGCAAGGGCAAACCCGCCACCGAAAAGCAATACTATTCCCCATGGAATTTTGTTTGCTGTTTCCCAGTTCATAAGACGTTCGTCCTTTTCTGTTTTCGAAGGAATAACAAAGAGCAGCAGTGCCATAAATATTGCAACAGTACCGTCGTTTATATATGAAGGAGTATTAAAAAGATTTGCCCAGCCGGGAATGTTCAGTGACTGGATATGAAAACCCTCCCTGAAAATCCACAGAAATGCCAGGATTACAAACAACGTCAACACAATTTTTTCCTCCGGCTTCGGTTTCCCGAGCAAAGCATACTCTTTTTTAAAACCTGAGATGTCCATTTTCTCCCATTTTTCAACAGGACGGTACATAAAGTAAAGGACCAGCCATGCTGCAATAAAGAGGAAAAATGTTATTGGCATTGCAAAGAGAAACCATTCTGCAAATGATATCTCGGGCATTTCCGGAAAAATAATTGATGCGATCCGCACAAAGGAAAGGTTTGGAGGAGTTCCGACCAAAGTTGCTATTCCGCCGACAGAAGCTGAAAAAGCGATAGACAGCAATAAACCGGTAGAATATCGATGAGCCCGTTCACGGCCCAGGTCTTCTTCGAGCTTTAATATGATTGAGAGTGCAATTGGGAGCATCATCATAGTTGTCGCTGTATTTGACATCCACATAGAGAGGAATGCCGTAGCCAGCATAAATCCCATTAATATCCTGCCGGGACTGACTCCGAAAAAGATAAGTATCTTCAGGGCTATACGACGGTGAAGATTCCATCTTTCCATAGCGAAGGCCATTAGAAATCCTCCTATAAACAGGAAGATCATATGATTAAAGTAAATTGACGAAACTTCCTTTCCGTCAACTATCCCCAAAAGGGGAAACAGAGCAACCGGCAACAATGCCGTTGCTGCAAGGGGTACAGCTTCGGTGATCCACCAGAGTGCCATTAACAGGGCAATGGCGAAAGTATATGTCACTTTTTTATTATCCGGATCGAGATCGGCAAATAATATGATTAGAACACTCAGTACCGGTCCTAAGATGAGGGCTGCTTTCTGCAGCCGGAGTCTTTTTTGTCTTACTGGCTTAATCATATAGAAATAATTGTTTATTTTTGAAAAAGCATCATTAATTTTTTCCAAATATAAAAATAATATGGAACAACAGCTTTTTTCTGCAATGCCATGGTTATTGCCGGTTATCATGATTGCAGTGATATGGGAGGGTGTATGGAAACTCATCGCCCTTTGGAAATCGGCAAGAAATGATCACCTGGCATGGTTTATTTGCATTGCTATTTTTAACACAATAGGTATTCTGCCAATTATTTATCTGTTGATTTACAGGAAAAAAGCCCAGCCAGTGAGTGAAGGCTGAAATAATGGTATTCTGTTGCCGGGAAAAAGTACCATTCAGGTATTGATTTTTTGATATATTTGGGGATTATTTAAGCGTAATTATGAAACAAAAAATAATTCACCTTGAGAATATAACAAAAAATTATAAAATCGGAAATCAGGTGGTGAGAGCCTTAAGATCTGTGTCGCTCGATATTTACAAAGGGGAATATGTGGCGATAATGGGGGCATCCGGCTCCGGGAAATCCACTTTGATGAACATTATAGGGTGTCTTGATACTCCGTCGGGGGGGACCTATATATTAAATGGCAAAGATGTAAGCCATCTCTCGGATAATGAATTGGCAAAGATCAGAAATGCTGAAATAGGTTTTGTTTTTCAGGTTTTCAATCTGCTTCAAAGAAGCTCGGCCCTCGAGAATGTTATGCTTCCCATGGTATATGCAGGACTAAAGAAGGATATCCGCAGGCAGAAGGCTACTGACATCCTTACCCATGTGGGACTAGCAGACAGGATGACCCATAAGCCTAATGAGCTTTCCGGAGGACAGAGACAGCGGGTTGCAATAGCCAGGGCGCTGGTCAATAATCCTTCACTGTTATTGGCTGATGAGCCTACGGGTAACCTGGATTCAGTTATTTCTGAAGAGATAATGAGAGTGTTTTCAGAGATTCACAGGATGGGAAACACTCTTGTAATGATAACTCACGAAGAGGATATTGCGAGGCATGCTTACCGGATAGTCAGACTGAAAGACGGGATTGTTGAATCAGACACTATAAATCCGGATCCTGTATACTGACACTGTCTTGTTCAAATTGATCCGGTTCAGACAATAAAACTTTATCATCAACCTGTAATCCTGTTTGGATAATCACCTCTTTATCATTTTCCGGTCCCGTCGTAACGGGCCGTTTTATGACTTTCCCGGCTTTTCTTACATAAACATAGTTGACATTATTATCTGCGAAAAGGCCTTCTCTGGGTATTGTAAGGACATCAGGAATTCTGTTTATAATGATATTATTATTTGAAGTCATTGCCGGCTTCAGTTCAGGATCGGTATCTGTCAGCTCGATCAGTACATTGAATACTTTTGATTCAAAACCAGGCAATTCCTGTCCTATATTTGCAATTTTATAGATCACGCCGTTGAAAATTTTTCCGGGAATGGCATCAATAGTAATTCTTGCGCTGTCGCCGATATTAATTTTTGTAATATGTATCTCTTCCACATAAGTATCAGAAATCAGAACTGACAGGTCGGGGAGGGTAGCTATAGTTGGCCGCCAGCGGCTGATATTATCGCCAATCCTGAGTTTTCTGCCTCCCCAGACTCTGGCATATATTATCATTCCATCCTGCGGGGCAGTTATTTCAGCAGCGACAACAGCTTTTTTCAATAATGAGTCTCTGAAGAGATGCCAGTTATAATGGTCTTCAATTCTTTTTGTCCTCATTCTCAGATGCATCCTTCTCAATTCGTAGTCACGCTTCTTTTTTTCCATTTGCCGAAGTGTTTTATTGAAGGCGACATTTACTTTTCTTTGATAAGCAGGTGACTCATATTTTGCCTGTTCAAGTTCCAGCTTTTTGTATTCAAGATCGTATGTGAATTCTTCGATCTCTTCTCTCAGCCTTTTTAGCTCAATGGCCGAATCTATTTTTGCATCATTAAGTTCTACACGGTGCCTTTCTGATTCGTCGCCATTTGACTGGATCTGCTGTGTAATGTTTTCAATATCAAGAGTAGCTACCCAGTCATCTTTTTTAACCAGGCTTCCTTCCTGAATAAGATCTTTTATTTTAAACTCATTAATTCGCAGGTCCCGGTGTTTCAGGTCATCAGGAAGTGAAATAAGCACAGCTTCTTTACCCTGTATTTCGCCTTTAACAGTTATCACAGATTCGAAAGTAGTTTTTTGGACTGTGAAAGCTTTAACAGCTGTAAGAGATTTTCCTCCGAAAACAGCAGCCAGAACAACTAAGACTGATCCTGCAATTATTCCTAATATGCTTCTCTTTTTTAATGACATTTTATTATTGACGGGTTGGGACTAAAAAGGCGCTTCGCGCACTTTTTAGACAAATTTTTAAAATTTATTAAATTGTTTTTCAATTAATTATAAAAAACATAAGGTATTGATCAACAAAAATTTTACTTTTTATACTAAACTCATTAATTGTTTACTAACCTGTCGAAATCTTCTGAAAGTGAAATGTTTTTTTCAAAATCAAAAAGTGTCAGTCCTCTGATAGTAAAGTAGTAATTCCAATATGTTCTCAGTGCATTGATAAATGCACGTCTTGCCGTTTCCTGATCATTGCGGGCGAGGTTCAACTTAGTTACATCAACCTTTCCTATCAGGAATCTTTGCTGGGTAACATCGTATCCCAACTGGGCAATAGTGTCGGCTTTTGCCCTGCTCAGCACCTGGTCAGCCTGCAGGTTAAACTCCATAACATTCATTATAATATTTTGTTCGAAGTCAATTTTTTCCTGGTTTATACTTATGCGTACAACTTCCCTGTTTGATTCGGCCATCTCCAGCCTGCCTTTCCTTCTGCCCCAGTCGAGAACAGGAATATTAACACCGATCCGGAGCCTTTGTCTGTCGAGAGGATCTTTGTACACCAATCCCAGTTCCTGGGCATTTTGGTTTAACCCGTACAGAGCATAGAGTTCACCACTGATGCCACTTTGTGCTTTTGCCTGTCTCACCCTCCGGTCCTCCTCGATCAGTCGCTGTTGCTGGTTTACTATTTCCGGGTTATTGTTAAATGCGGCCAAAACAGCATCTTCGGCATTAATTGCCAGGTCGGGTAACTCAGTAGGTACTATACATTCAATTTTTGTATTTTTGTCGTAGCCGAGAAATGAATTCAGCTGGGCGCGTGCCCTTTCCAGTCCAAGGTTTGCACGTGTCAGGGCAAGCTGGGCATTCATGAATCCAAGTTCCAGGTTAAGCAGTTCATCCTGGGTAACAGTGCCTACCTGGAATCTTCCTGTTCCTATTTTATAAAGAGTGTCAGCATTTGCAAGGTTTGTTGTTGCAATATTGACTTCAATCTGGGCGTCAACCAGGTCAAAAAACCGCCTTGTTGCCTTGATGGCCAACTCCTCTTTTGTCTGTATGAAATTTTTTTTAGCTTTTTCAAATTTAACAGGTTCAATTTTTGCAGTCCATTTTAAACTGTTATACCCGTTAATATTTTGGGAATATCCCAGGCTAAAGGGAGTTGATGAAAATGAAGATATTCTGTCGGCGCCAAGCTTTTCAGACATATTCAACTCAGATCTGGCAAAAATACGGCCACCTGTTAATCCGACATTTTGGTTTAGCAGAACAGCAACCTCCGAGCTCAGGTCTTCCCTCGATTTATATTCGTCCCTGTTCTCATCATAGTTATATACCTTTTGCATTGACCTGTTATAGTCTAAAGGAGTAGCTTCAAAATTCAGGGTAGGCAGCCTGTCAGCTTTAAAATATCTGAATTCCCAGTAACTTGCCAGGTACATATTTTTGTTCCTGAATGCATCCAGTGATTGCCTGGAGGCGATGTCGATAACATTCTCAAGAGTAAGTCTTTTAAGATCCTGAGAACTGGCTGATAAAGCCGTAAACATAAAAACTGTAATGATTATGTGTTTGACCCTCATAGTTCTAATTTTTTATTAATTGCGTAGTGAATCAACCGGATCCTGGTCAGATGCTCTTTTAGCAGGTATATAACCAAAAGTGACACCGATGAATACTGAAACCCCAAATGAAATAAAAATCGAAAAAGCAGATATAATGGTTTTTATATCAAACATTGCCATAATTATTCTTGATAATGCCACGCCAAGGATAATTCCGATTATTCCGCCGGTAACACTTATAAGCGTTGATTCAGATAAAAACTGCACAATGATATCTTTTCTGGATGCTCCTATTGCCTGACGCAATCCGATCTCACGGATCCTCTCCATCACGGAAGCAAGCATAATATTCATGATCCCTATTCCTCCGACTATCAGAGAGATCCCGGCAATCACACCCAACACGATATTAAATATATTTTTAGTTCTTTGCTGTTGTTTTAAGAGCAGTTCAGGAATTGTCACCTCAAAATCGTACAGGTCGTTATGCCTTCTGGTAAGCATCCGGGTAATAATTTCTGCTGTTGAACTGAGATATTCCGTTTCATCAACCTGTACAATTATTTTATCAAGCTGATTTAAGTTTTCCTTTTGGGCATTACCCCCTGATGATGAGGCCTGTGCAATCTCATCAGCTCTGAGGAGGGCACGGTTCTTGAACCTCATGGTCATTGTTTTGGCAGGTATAAATATTTTATTATCCGTACTGCTTATCCCTAACTCATCTGAGGCTGATGCTGTGAAGTCCCTGCGTTCGACAACCCCGATTACCTGTAGCCATATTTGCCCTACCTTAATATACTCTCCTATTGCATCTTCGTGGTTGAAAAATATATTATGAATATTATCACCTATTATACAGACGGGATAACCGTTTTCTATCTGGCTTTCATTAAAAAAATCGCCACTTTGAAGAGAGATATTAAAAAGCTCGAAGTAATAGTTATTGATCCCTTCGAGGACAACAGGTTTACTTTTACCGTTCAATATTGCTGAATAATTAAAGGTAATTACAGGGCATACTTTGTGTACAGTGGGAATTACCTGAGTAATAGCATCTGCATCAAGAAGAGTTAATCCCCTGGAGAATTTTTTTGTGCTTATCGAAGCCTGGTCCTCTGAAGCTACCTGTTCTTCATCAATATTAACAACATTTTCGGTAGGAGTAATAATAATGTTATTTACACCGACCATTTTGATCTGTTCAAGTATTTCCTGTTCGGCTCCGTTTCCAATAGCAAGCATACTTATAACTGCAGCCACTCCGAATATGATCCCTAAAGCTGTCAGAAATGATTTTACCCTGTTGGCAAAAATAGCTTCTATGCCACTGGAAATATTGTACTTATATCTTTCAATTAACCCTGCCATTGAATTAATCCTTTTGAAATTTAGCTACCTGCCATCCCGCTTCCGGAGATCTGGGAATTTACCTTACCTGAATTTTTTGCCTCTTCCTCTTCTCTTAACTTCCGTTCTAGTATCTCCTGGTAAATCTCCATGCCCTGTAAAGCCAGATCTTCCTCATTTGACGGAGGGTTAAGTAAAACCCTGTCGTTCTCTTTCAGGCCCTTTCTGATCAAAATAAAATTTTCATTCTCATCACCCAGATCAACAACCTGTTTAGTAATTGTGCCATTTGACTCGATGAAAACATACTGAAGGGAATCATTTTTGAAGACAGTCTCTGAAGGAATGAACAATGTATCTTCAAAAATGCCGGTCTGGATTATGTTACTTGTCGTCATTGCAGGTTTCAGGTCATTGACATCGCCCATGACTTTTATTTTTACTTCAAATACTTTAGCATCGCTTTTTGGCATCGGCTGACCGATATTTGCCACAGAAACTACTTCCCCGTCGAGAATTTTGTCAGGAAGGGCATCTATTCCGATAATAACTTTCTGGCCTGTCTTTACTTTTGATATATCTATTTCGTTCACATAGGTGAGTGACTGCATTGATGACATGTCAGGAAGAGTGGCTATGACAGGCCTCCAGGGGCTCACATTTGAACCGACCTTAATTTTTTCCCGTGTTCTGTCTCTTCCGTAAATTACCATTCCTGATTTTGGAGCTTTTATTCTGAGGGAGTTGTATACTTCATGCAGAAGGTTGACCCTGTCTTGCCTGCGTCTAAGCTCAATCATGCTTCTTTCTACTTTTGAAACAGCCTGTCTTTCTCTTAGAGCATAAGCGCTTGTTTCCTGTCTGAGTTTTCTTTTTGCCTTGTCAAGATCCATTTCAGCCTTTCGTATAACAGCAGGTGATTCATATATCGATTCATCGAGGATGATCTGCATCTCTTCCACTTCTTCCCTGGCATTTACGATGAGGTCACGGTAATTACTAAGGGTAAGGTTAGAGTCCATTTTTGCGTCGTCAAAATTATTGAGCGCCTGTTCCAGGTCTTCCTGTGCGCTGACAAGCACCTCTTCAACTGTCTTGTGGTCGAGAGATGCAACATATTCGCCCGAGTCAACCACTGTACCCTCTTCGATCAGATCAGTTATTTTGATTTCATATATCCGGACACTACGGTCGCGCAAAATTTCCGGCACCACGATATTTTCAGAGCTTTGAGCTTCGAGCTGTCCGCTTGAGTATACCAGAATTTCAAAGGTACCCCTCTGAACTGAAGAGGTAATATATACACTTTCATGCCTTGTCCCGGTGAAGATTATGAATGCTGCAACGGATAAAAGGACAAGAATGACAGATGTTAATATTATTTTTCTTCTCATTTTTGGTTTCGATATATAATATTTTCAGTAAAATAATTTTTATCAACAGTGTTTTTATATTATTATAAAAAGCCCTGTTTTTTTTGCAAGGCTCAAAATTAATATTCTTTTTATATGATTTATATATTTGACGGTATTCTTTTAATTTGGTTTAACAAGCCGTTTGAGTTATATAGGTTTTTCTTTAAGAATTAATGATTATTTAAACAAACCGGACAAAAAGATGTTCACGTTATGCGAATGTAAATGAACACGTTGTATTAAAAATTCAGGAGGTATTTTTAAGGCGGGCACCGGTAATGACCTGATAGAAAAAGCGGGCTGCAGGGTCTCTTTATGATCACCTGGTCCTGGTTAAGAGAAAATTTTGCAAAAAACAGATTAATCATTAATAAAAAGGTGTTAACTGTTTGACGAAATAGAATTGAAGGGATATATTTGCAAAATTTAAACTTTAAGCCTTATCAAATTTACTTATGACAGATCATTATTTCCCGGAGACCACATTAATCAGTGATGTTTCGCTTGGAATAACCTGTGGAGGCTGCTTTTACTATTAACTAAATTATCATGAGATTTTTAATTATTATCTTTTTGTTATTTTCATTTGTTGCAAGAGCACAGGACTTTAGGGTATTTCCACCTGATTCTGTCGAAAAGAGGGAAGTATATGCGGTTGAGATTACCCGGAATTTAAAAATAGACGGGATTTTGGATGAGCCGGAATGGGATCTGGCTAAACCTTCGCCCAGGTTTACTCAGGTAACTCCCGTTCAGGGTGTTCCTCCCAACTTTGATACTTCATTCAAAGTACTTTACAATGATAATTATTTATATATAGGAATTGTTTGTTCTGATTCTTTGGGGAAGAAGGCTCTGAGGGCGACTGATTTTAAGCGTGACTTTGACCATATGCAGCACGACCTGGTAAACCTTGGATTTGATTGCTTTAATGATAAGAGGAATGCCATGTCTTTTGTTGTCAATCCTTATGGAGCCCAGCGAGATTACCTTGCTTTTGATGCAATGTATTATGATATTGAATGGGACGGTTTGTGGCGTACAAATACAACGAGGAATGACAGCAGCTGGATTGCCGAAATAGCCATACCCTGGAAAACATTACGGTATCCCAAAACAGATGATTCGATACAAACCTGGGGCTTTCAACTTTACCGTAACCGCCGGAAAACTAATGAGATATCAGGATTTTCACCTTTCCCTATGACCTACAGCGCTTCCCGGATGGATTATGCCGGTAAAATAAAAAATCTAAAACCCCCGCCGCCCAAAACAAACATACAGGTCAAGCCTTATGCACTGGCTTCTTTTGATAGTTATGACGGTACAGACATGGCAAGAGACAAGGAGGCCACATCACTGAAGGCGGGAGGAGACATCAAGTGGGTAATAAATCCAAACAATGTACTGGATTTGACTTTTAACACAGATTTTGCCCAGGCTGACGTTGACAGGAAGGTCAATAACACAACCAGGTTTAATGTTTTTTATCCTGAAAGGAGGCAATTTTTTCTTGAGAATGCCTCACTTTTTGGGATTAATGTCAATCTGGGTTATGTTCGAAGCGCCGGAAGAACCGGGGGGCCTATGCAGATGCAGCCTTTTTTCAGCCGCAGGATTGGGTTGAATGACAATGGAGCACCAATTCCGATTATTGCAGGAGGGAGATTTGTGCACAGGTCTTTCAAGCATAATTACGGCGCTATCCTTATCAGGCAGCAGGGCGACAGTGTAACATCCCACACCAACTTTTTTGTAGGGCGATTTTCGGAAAACCTGGGCAGGCAGAACAGGATAGGAGGTTTGCTGACAGTTAAGAACCAGCCTGGTGGTTCCAATATTACCGGTACAACAGACCTGTTCTTTCGTTTTAGGGGGGTGCATTCGCTAAATACCATGATAAGCTATTCAGGATCCACAAGCTCTGGCAAACAGGGAGTTTCCGGGATAACTCAATATAATTATGCAACTAACAACTGGAAAATCTGGTGGACCGAATCTTTGGTTACCAGGGATTTTAATCCGGAGATGGGATTTGTTTCCCGCATCAATGTTATTGGTACAACTCCCGGAGTGATATACTATTACCGTGGTGATAAATTACCTTTTAAAAACTGGCTCAGGTCCTTTGATCCGGGTATTGATGCACAGATCTTTCATGAGGCATCCACAGGGAAACTTATTGAAAGGCAGTTAATATTTTATCCCTTTTATCTTAACCTTCATAATGCCGGCTATCTTGGATATGGCTTAAATGATATATTCCAGCATCTTCCTGAAACTTTTATGCCTCTGGGAGTACCTATCGAAGCCGGAGATTATAAATATTTACAGCATACAATTACAGGAAGTACAGACCCAGCGAAGAAGGTAAAGGTTTTAGGTTCTTTGAACTGGGGAGACTATTTTAACGGACGGCTTACTACAGCGGATATCAAAGGTTTTTTTGCTCCGATACCGCATATTTCGCTGGGAGGAAATTTTAACCGTAATGTTTTTAGTGACGTAGGCATTGAAAACATAAATAAAACAGTAGATCTGTACAGTATTGAAGCCAGATTAGCCCTTAATGCACGGGTTCAGTTGAGTTCTTTTATCCAGAAAAATTCAGAAAATGACCTCTACAATCTGAATGCCCGTTTTTCATGGGAATACCAGCCGTTATCATTTATCTATATTGTATTTAACAGAAACCAATATAACAATGCCTTACAACAAAGGCAGGCAGAAGATCAGTTGATAACAAAGGTGAGCTTTTTGAAGCAGTTTTAAGCAGATTACGTATGTAAATTTTTTCAAAAAAAAATACGTGACCATCATGTTATGACTGATAATATGCATTTGGTCAATTTTTAACAGTTTATGATCCGGGAACAGAGAAGGGAAATAATCATTCGGATTAGGAGATCAGCTGATATGCATTGAATTCTTTAATCAGAGATTGGAAAATATCCTTAACTGAGGATATCTTTTTTGCCCTGAAGGCATTACTGCCGGCAAAAGCAAAGCCATTTTCGAAATTTCCTTTAAGCGCATTTATAAGCGCAACTATTATGCAATAAGGACTTTTGTTAATATCGCAAGTCCTGATACATTTATAAGGACATTTTTGTGGATGTCTTTTCCCGTCTTTCATTTTTTGGATAAAATTCGAAATGATTGCTCTTCCAGGCATTCCGACAGGACTTTTTATTATCTCAATGTCTTTTTTAACTGCATTAATATATGCTTGTTTAAAGCCCGGGGAAGCGTCGCATTCATGGGTGGTAACAAACCTGGTGCCCATCTGAACCCCGGAAGCACCCAGTTTCATGATTTTTTTAATATCTGCACCTGTATAGATTCCCCCTGCAGCAAAAAGCGGAATAGTTTTATTGAATTTTTCTTCGAATGGTTTCAGTTCATTAACGATCTGAGGAACAAGTTTTTCAAGAGTATAATTATTATCTCCAATTTGTTCCTCTTTAAAACCAAGATGGCCGCCAGCCTTGGGTCCTTCAACCACAACAGCATCGGGCAGATAATTATAATTTGTTTTCCATTTTTCGCAGATGAGCCTGGTTGCCCTGGCAGAAGAGACTATTGGCACAAGCTTAGTAATACTGTCATTTTTCAAAAAAGAGGGTAAGTCAAGAGGTAATCCTGCACCTGCTATGATAATATCTATTTTTTCAGAGATGGCAGTTCTTACCATATCTGCAAAGTTTGTCATAGCAACCATAACATTAACGCCAATCACCCCAAGGGTTTTCTCTTTTGCTTTGCGGATTTCTTCCTTAAGGCCCTGAATGCTTGCCTCAAGGTAATTTTCAGAAAAATTCCTGTAAAGGATTCCGAGCCCCGCGCTTGATATAACGCCTACACCTCCTTCATTTGCCACTGCTGCAGCCAGGCCTGATAATGAGATGCCCACACCCATTCCTCCCTGTATTACCGGGATCGCAATGGAAAGATTGCCGATTCTTAATTCATTCATATATAAATTTTTAAAATCATCTTCAAAATAGGGTGGCGAAGATATATAAATTTAATCTCTACATCATATAAAAGTTATTAATAATCATTAATTTCTGTCTAAAAAAAATGAACGAGATACTTTGTGATGACAATATATTACAGTTGCATTTTTTTAAATAAGAGTATTGACTGTCTTTGGTATATAAGCAAGAGCTGAAAAACTTGATTTTTCTGATGCTAAGGAAAGATGTACTTTTATAAAGCATATGATTTGCGGGACTTTAAGTATATTGCACTGATGAATACGGGCAATACACTTAATTGTTCAGGTTGGTCTTAATTTTAAAGGCAGGTCATATCAGGACCATAATTGCCTGTTGACACCTGAATGGCATGATATTTTTGAGGGGAAAGTTGCGGAGATTTTAAAAAAGCTTTATTAATTTAACTAAAGATCTGCTCTTTTGTTGAATTTTAATTACGCCCTAAATTTTTACATTCTCCCATTTGTCGCTTTTAACTGATTTTTCCAGGGCTTCCAATACCGCAATGCCATAAAGAATTCTTTCATGGCTGCGCGGTTCATTGCGGGTGCGAAACATATCGACCATATCTGCATATGCTTTAGGAGGATCACTTTCCTTTACAACTGACGTTAACTCAGTAACACCTTTGTCAGTTTCTGCATATATAATACGGTTTCTGCACTGTGTAAGGAAAACCAAAGTGGCAACCATGCCATTATTGAACAGCAGAGTTCCTGTTGCAGCATTTCCTTTTTTTGAGACCCTCACTTTTTCCACATTATCTCCGAATATGTACAATATCTGATCAACCATATGGACTCCATAGAAAAAAATGCCTCCCCATGGTGACTCAATATCTGCCGGTCCGAACATTACCAGGTTTTTTATTTCCCCAAGTTCTTCAGCCTTCTTCTTTAAATCTGAGGTATTATCATTATATGCTGCAGTGCTCCACGATGATACCGGTGTTCTCAGTGAACGTGCCAGAGCTAAGAATTTTTTACCTTCAGATACCCTGTAGCAAAAAGGTTTATCAATAAACACAGGTATTCCTTCTCTAACAAACGGAACTGCAGCTTCGATGTGATACTTCGGGTGCCTGTGATCTACAATCAGAGCATCTATCTTGCCATGCATCTCTTCAGGGTCTTTAACCTGAACGGGAATGTTGCCACGCTCCATTGCTGTTTTTGCAAACTCATCTGTCTCACCCCAAATATATTTAACTGTTACTCCGGGGAACTTCTTATCAGTGTTGAACATTTTTCCGTAACCATAAGAGTGTGAGTTCTCAGCTCCGATTATTCCTATCCTGATCGTTTCAGGTGATTGAAACGTAGCTTTCTTATTCGATAGCAGGCCCGGACCAATAAAAGAAAGCGCAGCTGTTGCCTTTCCTGTAGTTTTAATAAAACCTCTTCTTGATTTCATACTATTAAAATTAATTATAAATTTAATATATTTAAAGTTCCAGAGCTGTTGCTGCTTCTCCCGGATCGTAACCCGGTTTCGGCCCCTGCTCTGTAAATGCTATTGCATAAATCCTGCCCACCATTCCGAATGGTGACGGACTTCTTAATATTTCCCAGTTATCTGATAGTTGATTTTCCAAAGTATATGGCATTCGCGATTCGAGGAGCAATGTATTTCTGTATGCATCAAACCTTGGCCTGCAGACTGCATCCTGTAAGTCCATTTTGAAATGGAAATAGTTAATTATAGCCTGGGCAAGTCCGGCTGTAATATGTGATCCTCCCGGCGATCCGAGAATAAGTTGCGGTTTGCCATTTCTAAGGATAAGTGTTTGTGCAATTGCTGTGCTTCTTGCCTTGCCGGGGGCAATTGAATTGGGTTTATTTGGTACCGGATCAAAGCCGCTCATACAATTGTTGTACATAAAACCCATATTTTTTGTATATACACCGCTGCCATAACCAAGAGAATGACACAGTGCAATTGCATTTCCCTCCCGGTCAGATGCAGCTATTACAGTTGTATCTTTAGGTTCCAGGCTATTATCGGTATTTTTATCCTCAATAATGGATTTTAAATATTCATCACTTAACAGCTTTTCTATATCAGGATCACTGAAATCCGGGTCTGAATGGAAACTCATTCGGTCTCTTTGAATAGCGCTAAAGACACTGGCAAGAGCCTCTACATACTTATCGCTGTTCAATGGATATGAAATAATATTAAGCAGTTCGGCCATCCTCAAAGTCTGGATCAGTGCAAGTCCCCCGCCCGGAAGCGGAGTTGACAGGATTTCATTACCCAGAAAACTGCCCTTCATAGGTGTGAGCCATTCGCACCTATAATTCCTCAGATCATCTTCAGTTATTAAAGCCCCGTTATCATTAAAGTCATTTATAATCTTACTTGCCAGGTCCCCTTTATAAAAATCCTCAGCACCGGCCTCTGCAATCCACTTATAGGTATTTGCCAGGTCCGGCTGTTTTGGCCTGGCACCGGCCTTATATGGTTCTCCTTCCGGAAGCCATATTTCTCTGCCACTTGGGGTATATCCTAATCTGTCTTTAGTTGACACACGGCCAAACAGTCCCGGCCTTCTCCAGAAATTAGCCATGCCCGGACTGACAATAAAACCTTCTTCAGCTATGCCAATGGCTCCGTCAAAAAGGTCATTCCACTGCATATGTCCGAAGCGATTGTGTATTTCACCAAAGCCGGCAATTGTTCCGGGAATAGTTATGCTTTTATATCCTACATCATTCTCCTTTCCCTTAAGAATGTAACCAAATCCATCCGGAGCTGCACCTTCAAGAATATGATGCCACATATCCGGTTTGGCCTTACTTCCAACGCGGCCAAAGAAATTTACACAATATGCTTTATTTTCCTTTGCTGAGTATATTATTGCTGCTCCGAAGCCGCCTATACCCGATCTGTGGGGGTCTACTACTCCCTGTGCCAGGGCGCCGGCGATTGCAGCATCGAATGCATTGCCGCCTGATTTAAGAATATTCAGGGCTACTTCTGCCGGTTCAGCCTGAGGGGATACTATGATAGATTTTTGCATAAGTCAATACTTGCTGATTTTTATGGCCGGTAAAATTATAAAATTTTCAGCCCGGACTTTCTACAGCTTTCCATTATTTTGAGTCAGGTAATTGAAAAGTAATTTAAAACATTTCTTTCAGATTAAACTGACCATTTCATTCGTTTTAAATTTTATAATTATTTGAAAATAAATTAATTAAAAATTTAAGAACATATGGAACCGTTCGTTCCTCACTCTCGCATATTCTTATTTTAATCATATTTTTTTGTGTTATTTTTTGATTAAAAAAGAACATGCTCGTTTCATGCAATCGAATCAGGAAACGGGGATTATACTATATTTTTATCACTAAGGTTCTGTGACCATGGCTGTAATTCCCGGACTGCCAATTTTTGTGCCTATAAACATAAGGGCTTCCAGAATATGTGACTCATTAATAGTGCAATGTCCATACCCTGGCACATAGATCTGATATAGTAGATCTGCACTCACAGGCAAAATTTTAGAAGCATAATCCTCCTGGTGAAAGAAAGGAGTTACATGGTCGCCGGTAGTATGGATTGTAACAAGAGGTACATGTATTCTTCCGGATGTTTCATATTGTCTTACAAAATTTTTTGCCCTGGCAAACGAGGGGTCTGAGATACGTTGAACTGAATCATTTAACATTACATCGTCCAATGATCCTCCATACACCTTTCCGATATTGTTATAAGGTACACCCTTCATTTTTTCTATTACATCATTAGTAAGCATTATGTTGAACCTTAAAAGTTCAAGCACTGCTGTGCCAACTGCAACAGGATTTGTTATGTCAACCGGAACATTTGCGCAGTTAATCAGCTGATAAACCCGATCAGGATATGTCACCATAAGGCCGAGGATTATTCCCTGTAAATAGTTATTTGTCCAGGCATTCATAACAAGCGGGTCCACTCCATCCTGCGGATTTCCAATATTTATTCCCAGTTCAGCCAACTCGGCTCCAAAGAAATAATTAAACAGCACATGGAAATCGCCGTTATACTGGAGTTGATCATAGAAACTACCTATTGGTCCGCAAATTGAAATAGCTCCGTCAAACAGTTCCGGGTATTTTTCAATTGTTTGTACAGTAACCAGGCCACCTTCAGAAGGGCCGGCAAGCAAAAGAAAATCAGGTGGGAGATACTCTTCATTGTTTCTGAAAAAGTCATTTACAACAACTGTTAATTGTTGAATATCTTTAACAGCTTCCAAAACTATAAGTCCATTGTCGCGGTAACTGGTAGTTGCATACCCCATTGTAAGCATATCTGTCACGATATCTTCGACAGCATATCCTCCTATCGAGTCAGAAGGTAACCGGATATCTGCATAAGGCACCGGATCAACCATTCCGTGAGCATAAAATATCATTACACGAGGTACAGGAAGACCCGGGTTGTTCCAGATCAAAGGATCAGGCAGAGAGATAAGCCATTCTCCACCCTTATATTCCCCGGCATACCGGCCGGGTTCAATCATTGAATTTTTCAGAAAGTTTTGGTGGTCAAAGTCAGGATTTGAATCTGACATTAGTTCATCTTGTTGACAAGATACAGCAAAGGCTAACAAGGTAATGATCAGGATGAAAAAAAATCTTGTTGTAAGAGGGTGTTTTTTCATTTTCATGACCTTTAATTTAATTAAAATCTATACTCCCGAGATAATCAAAAAGAATAATTGAGGGGATTAAAGAAATAACTATTGAGCCAATTACTCTGTTCTTAAGTAGTGTAAGACCCTTGATCAGATAATAAAGCAGTCTTATGAGATATCTTCTGCAATGGCCTTAGTAGTTTTTACCAGGTCTACCAGTATCACCATAATTGCCAGACATCCCAAAATAGCAGGTAAGATGTAAACATCTTTATAGCAGAATCCACTAAACCAGTGGCCAAAAACAGGTGAGCCCAGCCAGGCACCAATCCAGCCAAAAATAACCTTGGAAAGAAATGAAACCATGCCCGGCCTGATATAGAACTTAATCACGTAATGCAGTATAGCAGAGACAACAATACTGATTACAAGTAAAATTAAAAAGCTAATAAAATCCATTCCGATCATAATAAAGTCCTCCATGTTGAAATTTACAAATGCTAATATCATCCAAAAATTTACGAAATATAAAACCAAATGTTTCAATAATATAGACTAATTACAATCTTAAACTTCCCATATATTTAATAAATCAGATGCACCAGTCACCTTTCAGCAGTTACAGTAACACAAGTATAATGGGGATCCACTTTCAGGGATTATTATATCAAAATGGTTTATCTGTCAGCCAGAGTAACGGATTTCTGACTGGCAGGTTTCTGATTACTTCCTGAGTTTCGGGATAGCCGTCCAGAGTTTTCCACAACTCAATGTATTCCGGTTTGTTATATGCCCTTCCTGCAAACAGCAAAAACGGATGCCGTGCCGGCCACTCCTCCCAATACATAACATCTTCACCAAATGGCCATTTTGATTTATCCTTCACATAAGGGAATAAAAATTCGGCTCCCAGTTCCAGGTTTTTTCCGTCGGGTGTTGAAAATGCATATAAGTTATTTTTTTCGTCCGTTAAAATTTCGGCAGCAGTCATGAAGGCATCCAGATTAAACAGCGAATAGACATAAGGTTTCGTGCGGCTTATTTCCAGTGGGAAGGAACCGTCAGCTGCCATTTGATCAGGCAATAACACTTCCCTGAACCGTGTTCTGCATAATTCCAGTACCTCCTCATTGCCTGTGAGCCGGGCAAAAGCCCCCACCTGCATCACCCAGCAGACAGCATGATTATTTTTTGTGTTCATCTCATCGATCCCGTATGGATGTGTAGTGAGCCATGTTACAAATTCACTGAAAATAGTGTTATTAAAATGAATAAAGATATAGCTGCTTTAGACATACTTAGTTTCATATTCAAATGATTAAAATTAATGATTTTCAAAGGTATCATATGGAACTCGCATTTTTAATCATCACCTTGGGTGTAAATATTTTACATGCTCGTTTCATATACTAAAATTCCAATAGAAAATTTACGCAATATAAGACATATTCTTTCAATATAAGGGATCATTATGTATATCAAATAAAGTATCTGTTTATTAACCTAAATATTGTGTCAGGTTTATAAATTGTAGAAACTCCTGTCATTTCCATCCTGAATTACCAACTCTATATTTGCTTTTTCAAGAACATAGTAAAACCAGTTTTCGTTTTTACAGCCTCTTTTATTCTATCTGACAGGACAATGACAGATGAGTAGTTAAAAGAATCAATACCAAACAGATTGAAGGAAGCATACAATGTTGTAATGTATACAAAAAAATACGCAAAAATAAAGGGAAAAATAAATTTTTGTATATTTATGACTTTGATTAACCAACCAAAGGAGGTTTTTATGGAATTTATTTCAAAATTAACACTTACTTTTTTTCTAATCTGTTTATCAATTCCTTCTTTTACACAGGAAGAAGAAATAATTTCTGTCTACGAAGGAAGTTCAATCATTTTTGATGACAAAATCGGCTATGCCGAAATGCCTGTTGTGATGAATGACACAACGGTTGAAGTTGTAGAAGGCATACTGCGAAGGTTATGGTGCAAAGCTCCTGAGGGACGTTCTCCCCTGGAAATCATCCGGAACTACGAAAATGCTATTCGCGCCAGGGAGGGTGAAATACTTTTTATAACCAGAGAGCCAAAAGCGGTTGAGATAGAAGACCGAAAACTTGGCGACTATTTCAAAAACAATCGAAAGGACCGTGGTTTGGCGCCAAAAGTTTTTTCCTATCATCATTTTCCTGTTGAAATGAGCGAATATATGACTGCCAGAATTTCCACCCCGAATTCGGATGTTTATATTTTGATTGGTGCCGGAGAAGGACACTGGGCAGCCCAGGAAAAAGGGCTGGTATATTTTGAGCTAATAACATTGGAAACGGAGCCTATGGAACTTGGAATGGTCACTATTGACGCAATGAAAGAAGGAATTGCCGAAAAAGGCCGCATTGCCGTGTACGACATTTATTTTGAAACCGGTGAATCAACTGTCAGGCAAAAATCGTCTGAGGCCCTCGAAGTTATCTCAACTTTTCTGAAAGGTCGGCCTGAAACAAAATTTCTGGTAGTGGGACATACCGATAATGTGGGACAATATGACATGAATGTTGAGCTTTCAGAAGCAAGAGCTCATGCAGTTGTTGAAAAACTTGTCAATGAATACAGTATCGACCCTGACCAGTTAAAACCGGTTGGTGTAGGCCCGGTATCGCCCGTTTTCAATAACGAAACAGAAGAAGGAAAAGCCAAAAACCGTCGTGTTGAAATTGTGAAACGTTAGTCCTTTGCTTAAACCATTATATCATTAAAATTTTATACAAGTAATTTTTTTCCTGTTTTTCTAAAACTAATTGAACCTTATTTTTTTATCATCTTACCTAATTGAACTATTTGTTTTCCGTTTGTCAATTTGAAAAGATAAACTCCGCTATCCAGTTGGTGCACCGGAACAGGCCTGTCTGAGAAGGTATACAGTTCCATAACTTTAGCTCCGGTGATCTGAAAAATTTCCAGAAAAAGTTGTTCATAATTGCCGCTCCATCTAAATGTTATCCTATCTGAAGCCGGATTCGGATACATGGAAACAGCAACATTATCAAATACATTAATATTTGTAATACCCTCCGAATAGTAGAAAAAAGCTTGATTCGTTTTTTCCCAGTTGCCCTCAATCATTTCAAAGGTATTAATACCTGTGATCATTTTATTAAAAGATTCAATGATAAGCATGTCATCTTCAATATAGAGATAAAATTGAAACATATCAGGGAAAGCGACATCTGAAAAGTCAGTACTGCTGTAAACATACTCATCTTTTTCATTCTCAAGCCACGTCTGACTTCCATCGTCCCATTCTGAATATGTTATGGTTGAAACGCCGGAGGCATTGTATTCATAACCGGTTCGGGAGTCTTTTTCAAGACTGTGCGAAACAAAGTTAAGTTCCCATCTCTCACTTAATGTCCTTTTCCCCGATGCATCATAACTGTGGTATGTTTCTGAAAAGAGTATCTCTTCTTCCTCATTATAATAATATACGCTTGATTTTTCCATATTACCCGTATCATTATAGGTGAAAATATATTTTGCACCTATCTGTTCACCACTATCATCGTCTATCATGATAAATTCCCTTTTAATCATTTTGCCCGATGAGTTATAGTAAAGTATCTGTTTAAGATCCAGAGTCCATGATTGATCTGCTTCGATGCTATAATGTAATGTCGAGTCTAACTTCCCTTCTTCGCCGTAGAATGCTTCTATTTTATCTTCAATGATTAAATCATGGCTATCGACATCCCGTGAATGAAAAATAATGGAGCTGATCTTTCCCTCGTTGTTATATTCAATCTCAGTCCTGTACCACGTTTCCCATTCTTGGTCGGGAATATTCCACTCCTTTTCGAGATATTCTGTATTTTTCATTTCTGAATTATAAATAAAATCTTGCTTCATTTCATTTTGCCATATCTCTTCTTCTGAATTCCACACCTGCGAAACTATACTGTCGAGCTTTTGTGCGGCAGTTGCATTTTTTAATATAACTTCCGGGTTTGCTTTATTATTTTCGTAAAAATTCACATAGTTGGATAATAGGTTAATTTGCCGGCTATATTCGGAAAATTTTTCATGCGTTTGCATTAACTTCTTTTGCAGTTCTCCGCCGTTTTGTGCGTTTGTCACAAAGGATAACATAAAAATTACAATAAAATAAGTAAAGTTCTTCATATATTTTAAAATTTTATAATTATTTGAAAATTAGTTAATAAATAAAAAATTACATAACCTGATTAATATTATGCTGTAAAAAATTTAGCTTGAGCATATTTGAATAAAAAGCATTTTTTGCATCATTTTCAAATTTACTGACTAATCAAGAGAAATCAAAATATAAATTTATGGCAAGTTATTACAATTGGTAAGAAGTATCATGTGTTTGCTATGGTTTTCATCCCATATTTTTTGGATTTGGAACAGCTGTTTTTTATTTTGCAATTTTTGGCAATCTATAAAAATATGGAGGATATATGTATAGAAAATTGAATTTTAGCTTTTTGATTATTGTTTTGATTATTTCGACGATTTCAACTTATGCCCAGAATGAAGAGGATGTTGAATGAAGTGAGGATCACCCGCTAATTTCCCGGTATGAAGGTTCTTATATTCGTGGTTATGAACATTATGATTATGACCGCTTGACCTTTTATTCAGGAGAAGAAAATGGCGATCTCCAGGAGATTGTGCCGGAGGGAGAGGCAAACAGAATCTTGTATTTTTTACCTGAAGGTTTGTCAGTACTGCAAGTGCAGAGAAACTACCAGATGGCGCTAAAAGAAGCTGGGTTTAAAATCGAATATGAATGTTTTGGTGGTATGGATGAAATTCCGAGAGTTATTTTCACGGACTTTAAACGTATTGGTGGCAGGAAGAACAGAAACGTTTTTAACGGGAAAGATGCTAGTTACTTTATGGCCAGGCTTCCAAATGATGATGGTGATCTATTTGTTTCAGTGCGTACCATACTCAGCAATTATGCAGACTCGGACCTCCAGCCGGTTAGTGCCCTTGTGATTCTTCAAGAGAAACCTATGACCACCGGTAAGGTAAAAGTTGAAATCAATGCAGAGGCAATGGCAAAAGAAATTGATGAAAAGGGAAGTGTTCGTATTTATGGTATTTATTTCGATACGGACAAAGCAACAATAAAGAAAGAATCAGAATCTGTTCTTGAAGAGATCGCATTGTTATTGGAAAATGAACCGGATCTTAGTCTTGGTATTGTCGGACATACTGATGCAACAGGTAATATTGATCACAATATGGACTTATCGCAAAAACGGGCGGATGCCGTCGTGGAGTACCTAGTATCACAACACGACATTCCGGAAGACAAGCTTACATCTCAGGGAGTGGGTCCCTGGGCACCCGTTACAGGCAACGATGACGAAGATAGCAGGGCACGTAACCGCAGAGTTGAGCTGATAAAATTTTGATATTGTGGCTTTCCTTAAATTTTTATGTTTGTTTCTGGTTGTTTTCAATAAATACCCTATGTTGTTTTCATCAAAATGATAAAAAATATAGCTGCTTTAGAAGTCATCAGGTTCATATTTTTCAGATTATTGATGCCAGTAAAAAATTCGTGTAATATAAAAACGATTCTTTCAATAACATATGCTAACCGGAAATTTTTAATGCAGATAAAGATTTTTTGTAATTAATCAATATGATATTATTGAATAATAGTAAGTTTGTTATGAGATAATTAGTCAACATTACAGGCTATGTTGTATTATTCCGGGACTGAACCGGCTGTTACAATTTACTGATTGGATAAAAATTCAGAATTGACTGCTTATAAAGTTTTTGATCTGAAATGTCATCATCAATAATTCTAAAATAAAAAATGACTATGAAATACATTTCCGCACAAAGCAGACGTAATTTTTTAAGAAAAGTATTTGCATCTGCAGCACTTGGGGCATCAGGAGCAATGTTTTCTGCTACCGGCTCCCTGAAAAATAATAACTTTGAAAGTGATTTTATTTCACAGGAGGAGGCCAAAGGTTATAGTCCTTACAAACCAAAAATCCGTATTACCAGGTTAGAAACAATTAAGGTTAAGCCAAGGTTTTTATTTCTTAAAATTCATACTGATGAGGGGATGACAGGTTTGGGAGAACCGGTTGTCGAGGGTAGGGCAGATACTGTTGCCGAGGCTGTAAAAGAGATTGCCCCTTATCTTGTAGGGAAAGATCCCAGACGTGTAATTCATCACTGGCTGGCAATTTACCGGCATGCTTTTTACAGGGGAGGCCCGATTCTGACAAGCGCTCTGAGTGGAGTTGAACAGGCTATGTGGGATATTAAAGGCAAAGCGTTGGGCGTACCTGTTTATGAACTGCTGGGTGGCCCCACACGTCAAAGGATACGGGTTTATAAGCATGCCGGAACAGTTGATGCAATTAATAAGGGTAAAGATGACGGATTTACTGCCTTCAAAACAGGCGTTCTTAATGCCACTCAGTCAGGGGCTGTTGCCTCAGCTGAATTCATTGACAAAGCGATTGAACAGTTTGCATTATTGCAGGAGGCTGCTGGGAAGGATGCAGATATAGGAATAGACTTTCATGGGGCGATAAGTCCACAGAATGCAGCGATACTTATTAAAGAACTCGAACCTTTCAAACCAATGTTTATTGAGGAACCCGTACAATGTCAGAATGTTGATATTATGGCTGATCTTGCGCGCAAAACTCATATCCCGATTGCAACAGGTGAACGGATTTTTACGAAGTGGGGATTCAGAGAGATACTTGAAAAGGGTGCTGCAAGCATTCTGCAGCCTGATCTGTGCCACGCAGGAGGAATATTTGAGACAAGGCTTATTGCCGGAATGGCGGAAGCTTATTATGCTTACATTGCTCCTCACAATCCTCTCGGTCCCGTATCACTCGCATGTGGAATACAGCTGGCAGCAAGTATACCTAATTTTTTATGTCAGGAACAGGTAACCCTGGGAGAGGGGTATCTGAAAATACCTTTTAAGGTTGTTGATGGCCATATTCCAATACCCGAAACGCCGGGACTGGGAATTGAGTTGGATGAAGAAGCTCTTGCCGATAAAATGGGACATGACTGGAAAAATCCCGAAACCTACCTGGATTCAGATGGTTCAGTTGTGGATTGGTGAATCTCTCAGTCCGGATAATTTAATATCAATCACTTAAAGGTTGTTGAGGATAAAATGCCAGCTTTTGTAAATTGGGGAATCGGGCAAGAACTCTATAGTCACCAGGGGGTTATTTTGAAATCAATATCAAGTGCCTTTTTATTAAACTAAATATTGTGTAAGGTTTATAAATTGTAGAAATTCCTGGCATTTTCGTAAAGGATCATTTGAGCAATTTTTTTAGCTTCAGATTCTGAAAAATATCCACTTGCAACTTTGTCAATGAGCACTTTGGAGATGATCTGCTTTGCAAAATATAAATGTCCGTAAGTATTTTCAATGTTGCGAAAATCACCACCGAATCCCATAATCTTGTTTGCCGGCACTGTTTCCAGCCATTCATGGAGGTATCTTTCTGCATAGGAGGGTGAAATAATATAGAGCCAGCACAGGTCAATATAGACATTTCTGAAATTTTTGGCAATGGTAGCCAGTTCTCCGCCATAAGGATAGCTTCCATGGTAAAGGACAAACCTAACTTCCGGATACTGCAGAAAAAGATTAACCAGGTGGGTAGGTTTTGAATTTTCAATAATATTACCACTTCCTGTTTGAAGGCCGGTATGAATGATAACCGGCAAATTGTTGGTTTTTGCATTTTTTATAACGCGATGCATCATGAAGTCCTGCAAAGGCTTAACATATGCAAAGTCAAAGTCGCCATTTTCATTCATAAGGTTATTAAATACCTCTTCAGCTGTTTCTCTTTCCACATTTTCATATGATTAAAATTAATTATTCTCAAAGGTATCATATGGAACTCGCATTTTTAATCATCACCTTGGGTGTA
>CAZBWK010000059.1:0-26206 GCA_964495655.1 uncultured Prolixibacteraceae bacterium
AAAATAATATTTCACCTGGGTGTTAATTGTTTCATCATGGCTCGTTTCATATGATTAAAATTAATTATTTTCAAAGGTATCATATGGAACTCGCATTTTTAATCATCACCTTGGGTGTAAATATTTTACATGCTCGTTTCATAGTTAGCTTTTTTTATCTCTTAAAGTTAATAAAAATTTTAAACTAAGAGATTGTTTAAATATTTAGAAATTATTCGTAACTTCTATCAAGGCATTTATAAGTATCTTTTTTGACCAATTGATTAATTATCAATATAATAATCCTCATCTGCCACATTAAACAAATACCCCGGTCTTTAACATATTCAGGTCAACAAAATCATAAAAAGTAAACTCTATGAAAAAATTTGCAATTAGCGTTGTTTGTTTTCTGGCTTCTGTGGTTCTGTCTGCCCAGGTTCCCGCCGGATTCAGTTATCAGGCTGTAGTTCGTAACACTTCAGGCGATATAGTTGCCAACAAAGCTGTAAAATTCAGGTTCAGCATATTAACAGGCACTGAGACAGGCACATCTGCCTATGTTGAGACCCAGTCTGTCACGACTAATGAATTTGGATTAGCCAACCTTAAGGTTGGTATGGGCACCAAAATTAGCGGAACATTTGACCCTGACGGATGGGGTGGCAGTAAACATTATCTGAAAGTTGAGCTTGACCCCAACAACGGCAATTCTTTTAACGTCCTTGGCACTTCTCAATTATTGTCTGTTCCCTATGCATTTCATGCCAAAACTGTGGAAAATGAAACTGATGGCGACCCGGCAAATGAGATCCAGGATCTCGAACTGTCAGGTACTGTTCTCAGTTTAACCAAAAGTACCAAAACAGTTACACTCCCTTCATCTGGCGGAGGAGATAACTGGGGTACTGATTATGTCCGTACTGATGCCACACTTGCAGGACAGGGGACTACCTCAGCTCCGCTGAAAATAGCACAACAGTCGGCCACTAGCGGACAGGTGCTGAAATGGAACGGAACCATCTGGTCTCCTGCCAATGATGAAGGAGGAGGTGGAACACTGATACTTCCTTATTCAGGATCTGCTTCATTTGCATCCGATCCTGTTTTCAGTATAACTAACACTGGCAATGGCAGTGGTATAAAAGGAAAGTCAAATGCAACATCGGGAGTATATTACGGACTTATTGGTGAATCTATGTCGGAACATGGCATAGGTGTTTATGGAAGCGCCCCGGATACAGGAGTGGAAGGAATAGCACAATCCGCGGGGGGAACGGCAGTATATGGATATGCTTATGATTCACAGGGTACGAATTATGGAATAAGGGGAGTGACCAATTCATCAAATGGTTATTCCGGATTTTTCCAGGGTGGAAGGTTTTATATCAGTGGCAATACAGGAATAGGAACAGAAACTCCTACTGCAAAACTGGATGTCGACGGACAGGTAAAAATCAGGGGCGGTAGTCCGGGGCAGGGTAAAGTCCTGACGTCCGATACCGGGGGACTGGCCTCCTGGCAAACTGCTTCAGGAGGATTTGTGCTTCCATATTCAGGTGATTACGGTGGAGCTGATGCTGCTTTTTCAATCAACCAGTCAGGAACCGGGAATGCAATTTATGTTTATAATCCGGCAGAGACAGGGGAGGTTACCTCAATTTCGGTACACAACAATTCTTCATCTGGTACAGGAATAGCGGCAATTATGCACTCTGCCACGGGCACTGCCACAGGAATTAGCGGTTTTACGGCGAGCAGTGCCGGAACTGGAGTTAAAGGCCTTGCCAATTCGGGTAACGGAGTAAATTATGGAGTGAAAGGGGAGTCAAAATCAGTCGAAGGAGTCGGAGTATGGGGAACTAATACTTCATCAACCGGGATTACTTATGGCGTTCAGGGTTCAGTATCTTCCTTATCCGGATATTCGGGTTATTTTTTAGGAGGAACATTTTGTGTTATGAGTAACGTTGGAATAGGATCATCCACCCCTTCAGCAAAGCTTGAAGTAGCAGGACAGGTTAAAATAACAGGAGGCAGTCCGGGGCAGGGTAAAGTCCTGACGTCCGATGAAAACGGACTGGCATCCTGGGCAACTCCGGCTTCCAATCCCTGGCAGACCAGTGGCAGTAATATCTATTTCAACACTGGTAACATTGGGATAGGTACCGCATCTCCCGCAGCAAAACTTGATATTTCAGCTAACCAGGGTCCTAACCTGATAATCCGTGATTCAGATGGAGGTAGCGGAAGACCGGGAATTCAGTTTTCCAACAATAATATTCATTATATTGGAGGTGATGACGGCTCAGAAGAAGTATTCGGATTCTATTCAGGATATGGCAACAACAGAACCTACGCTGCAAGGCTTAATGTTCATGGGCCGGCCGCCGGCAACTGGGGATATTATATAGGATTTACCCATGATGGAAAGCATGGAAGGATAAACACTGATAACGGCTACCTCATACTTGAACCGGCAGGAAAGAGTGTGGGGATCAATACTGATGACCCCACACAGATCCTTGATGTTAACGGTAATGCCCGGTTCAGGACCATTGCTTCCGATGCTTATTCCGGGGTGCTGAACAGAAAAAGTGACGGCACACTTACCACGTCAACATCAGATCAAAGGTTGAAGGAAAATATCAATTCACTGGAAAACAGTCTTGATAAAGTAATGCAGTTGAAGGGAATATCCTTCACATGGAGATCCAATCCGGAATATGGTACACGTATCGGCTTTATCGCCCAGGAATTTGAAAAGGTAATTCCCGAACTTGTGTTCACCAATGAAGTGGATGGTTACAAAGGGATTAATTATGCCGAGATTAGTGCAGTGATAGTTGAAGCCGTAAAAGAACAACAGAGAATAATTGAACATCTGAAAGCAGAAAATGACCGGCTGAAAGCAGAGAATGAGTCAACTTCAAAGAATTTAAAAAAAATCAGAGAAGAGGCAGATAAATTAAGTGCACGACTTTTAAAAGTGGAAACTTTGCTTGGAACAACTGCTGAAAAGTGATTTTCTGTATTGAAATATCGGGACAAAAACATCCGGCACTATTGTAATGACTGATGCCAACGGGAAGAGTGCTACCTAATAAATATGAAGTATGTGGTGACGGGTGTATCTATTTTGGAAATAACAAATTTGCATATGCCGGAAATCCTGAATGCAGGTAGTATTTGTTTGAATTAATCAGAGATGAATTTTGATTCAAAGGTCTTTTTTATTCCCGCTTTGGTTTTTCAGGTAGCGTTCTGTTTTTCCCCACCATCGCCCTGCTTTCCGGAATATTTTTTTGGTAGCCTTTTCTACCGATTGGTTTGTTTTCTTGTATGTATGGCTTTTGTGGATTTTTTCTGAAGTATCATCAATAAATTTTTCAGTTTTTTCAATCCATCCTTCCTTTTTATTTTGGATATTTTCTTTATTATTTTCTGCTTCCTTATTGTTTCCCTGCTCCATATTGCAATCCTTTTAAAATTAATACATTTGGCAGGAACAAATATAATGAAAGAATCCGAATCCGCCGGTTGAAACCGACGGTAATGGGTAAGGCAGAGATGTAACAACAGTGCTTTGTTGAAGCATCCGTAGGTTGAAACCGACGGCAATGGATAGGGCACAGATCATAGTAGACAGTTAGTTCGAAGCTTTATCCCTTGCCGTTTGCTTGAGCGAACGGTTGTAATTTTGAATAAATAATTGTAATTTAATTGTCTGACAAATTCATACTACAATGAATCCAATTATTTTTTTATTTCTCATTGCATTTTTCCTGGCGGGAAGTCTGGATGCACCAGCTGCAAAAACTGGCAAGCCTGCACACCCTGATACTCTTTTCCTGCAGGATTACAGCATAAAATATTATTTTGGCCAGCCTGATGTATCGCTTAAAAAGGCAGCCTCCGACCGAAACGGAAAAATTCAGGTTTTGTCTTCAATAGGTTTACTGCACCCGCATGCAGGGACATTTCTCTATCCCGGGACACTTGAGCAGGATGTTACTCACCGTCCTTTTGCCGATAAGAATTTTACTGATCTCGAAGTGTATAAAGGGCAACTGGTTTATCTTGACGATGAGGCTGTACTCAGCAATGCCTGGGCCGGGACATTGTTTTCGAAGCACCATATGCCAGAGGCGCAATTATTTGCAGCCGGTGTAGACTTTACTTTTTTAATTGCAGGCGGCAGGAATTTAAAACTGATAAAAAATTCGGAAGAAATTTGGGAAGGGAAACTACCGGAATATGTACTTGAGCTTAAGTTTGTTCCGGCTACCGGCAAGTTCTGGATTTTGACATCCAATGTGCTTTATACTTTTTCTTCTGATGATAAAAAATTAATTGCCTTTTTTAAAGGAAGCGGTTTTACCTCATTTGATATGGCAGACATTAACAGGCGAACCATAATTGGTACTTTAAACGGATATATCGAAATCAATAATTTGGCAAATAAACAGAACATTGAAATGAAATCAAAACTGCCTGTTACTGAAATTACCGTTGTAAAAGAGATTGATGGCAATGTCTGGTTTGGTTCCCCGGAGGGGGCTTTTATGCTGCGCAATGATGGCAGATACAACTATTACTACGGTGAACGCTGGCTTCCCGGAAACAGGGTAACTGACATAGCTGAAGGGCCTGGAAATTCGGTTTTGATTCTGACTGACAGAGGATTGGGACAGATATGTTTTAAAGAAATTACTCTTCAAAAGAAAGCAGACTTTTTTGAAGAACAGGTGCGCCTTCGCCATATCCGTTATGGTTTTAATGCTACCCTGAGTGGAATGTCAAACGGAAATTTATCCACCGGGTTTCTGGAAGATTCAGATAACGACGGACTATGGACTTCCATGTACCTCGGAAGCCAGGTTTTCAGGTATGCTGTTACCGGATCGGAAGAAGCCCTGCAAAACTGTATAGAATCGCTGGATGCTATGGAACGCCTTTATACAGTTAATCCGGTCCCCGGATTCCCGTCCCGATCCTTCGAGCGCAGGGGTTTTATCGACGCCCTGGCAGACCCGGAGCGCTGGCAACACTCTTCCGACCCTGGGTGGGACTGGAAAGCTACTACCAGCAGCGACGAAGCCATCGGACATGTTTTTGTTTTTGGCGCCATTGCTGAACTTATCGATGATGAACATGTCAGAAACAAGGCAGTCAGGCTGCTCGATGAACTGATGCAGCACATTGTTGATAATGATCTCTACCTGGTTGATTATGATGGTAAACCAACTACCTGGGGAAGATGGAATCCTGAATATGTCAACGGATTTCCCACTTCAGTGGGTGATCGTAAACTGAATAGTTCAAATATCATAGCAATGCTTCAAACTGCCTACTACTTCACTAAAAAAGAAATTTATAAAAAAAAGGCTTTTGAACTTATGAATGATTATGGTTATCTCGATAATCTGATGAGGCCCATGGAAGAGATAGGAAAAGCACCTGAAGGTTCCGGCGACTGGGCAAAGATGCTCTCATCAGCATGGAACCACTCCGACGATGAGATGTATTTTCTGGGTTACCGGGGCTTGTACCATTATGCTTTTAACGATACACTGAAAGCAATGTACCGTAAAAGTATCATCGACCACTGGTTACACGAACGGCCGGAAAAGGATGGCCTGTGGAACCTGTTCACTGCAATGGTGACTGATGAATATGATCTGGAAGAAGCTATCTGGTATTTGCAGGAATATCCGGCAGACCTTATCAACTGGACAGTGAAAAACAGTCACAGGAAAGATATTCAGCCCGTGCCCGAAAATTTTCGTAATCAAACTATTGAAGAAGTATTGCCACCTGATGAACTGCCAATAAGAAGGCACAATGCTAACCGTTTCATGCTTGACGGCGGCAACGGCGGTCGTTCGGAGAACAGTGCGGGAGATATCTGGTTGCTGCCATACTGGCTGGGACGGTATCTGAAAGTTATTGAAGGTGATTAAAACTATTCTTTAAACGCTTTCCGATATTCCGAGGGTGTTTTTTTCATGATCACCTTGAAGTAGTGGTTAAAATTGGCCAGGTTGTTATATCCGCATTCGTAACAGATACGGGTTATCTGTTTGTCGGTTTCAGCCAACAGACGGGCAGCAATACCAATGCGCACGCTTTTCACATAATCCATAAAAGTCTGATTGGTTTTCTTCCTGAAATAGCGGCAAAATGAACCGGGCTCCATATAAACCAGTTTAGCTGCATCGTTCAGGTTAATTCCATTTTGTACGTTCTGGAAAACATATTCATAAATTTTATCAATCTGCTTCCTGTCTTTCACATACGTATTTGGCATTGAAGAGGGCAGGGCAAGATGCTCGCGGTCCTTAATTTTCAGCAAGATGCTGAACACCTTTAAAAGTTCAATATACCGGCCGAGGCCTTCCAAATGAACCATTTTTTTGAGTGAGACAGCTATTTTACCAGTCTTGGGGCCTTTGAACAGAATGCCGCTGTCTGCCTCTTTAAGCAGGCTGACTACCTCGCTGAGTTCAGGTATATTAAAAAAACTGGAATTGATTATATTTTCATAAAAATGAGTTACCACACATTCGCCATGTCCATCCCCACCAGGTTCTAAAACCTCCCAACAATGTGAAATGTCCGGCCCTAAAAGGACAAGGTCGCCCTGAGTGTAACTTGAGATATGGTTCCCAACTATTCTCCTTCCGGACCCTGAGGTAATGTAATTCAGCTCGAAGTTTTTGTGAGAGTGTATTTTATCTGATTCAGGATCCATCTTTAACCGCCGGGTAATAAATGAATGCTTGTGAGAAACATCAATCTTTTCGTAGACAAACCTCATGTTGCATTTTTTAACCTAAAATTGTAAATTTAATAGGTATTTTTGAATTATTGGTCAAAATTTAATGCAAAAAGAACAATTTTCAGGAAGTTTTATATGCTGTATTGCAATTTTTTTGTATCAGAAGAACTATGAAAAATCCGGAGATAAAAAAATATAACAATGTCAAAATGAATATTAAACTACCTCTTTGCGGAATCATACCACCGGTTGTTACTCCTCTTGTGAATGATAATGAGCTGGATGAAAAAGGACTTTCTAACCTGATAAATCATATCCTGGAGGGTGGGGTTCATGGTATTTTTTTACTGGGAACCAATGGAGAAGGCACAAGTTTAAGATATAAACTCCGTGAAAAATTTGTGAGGCAGGCTTGCGCCATTATCAATAAAAAGGTGCCTGTAATGGTTGGCATAACAGATACATCCTTTGAGGATTCGATTGAGATGTCTCATGTATTTAAAGATGCCGGAGCAGATATTGTAGTGGTTGCACCTCCATATTATTTCCCGTTGTCGCAGATTGAAATGTGCTGTTATCTCGATGACCTGGTTCCGGAGTTGCCACTGCCGTTTTTGCTTTATAATATGCCGTCCCATACTAAGTTGCATTTGACTGTAAAAACGGTAGAACATGCTAAAAAACTTGGAGCACTGGGAGTTAAGGATAGCTCAGGGGATATGCTTTATCTTTTTTCATTAATTGACAAATTCAAAAATTCACCAGATTTTTCAGTCATCACTGGCACGGAGATGTTTATTCCTGAAACTATCCTTCAGGGTGGCCACGGCGCTATTGCAGGAGGCGCCAATATGTTTCCCCGTCTCTTTGTGGAATTTTATATGGCCTCAAAAGAACGTGATTATAAGAAGATCAATTTTTTGAGGGAGATTGTAATGAAAATTTATAATACTGTTTATAATGTTGGTACTTTTGCTTCGCGGTATACGGTGGGTACTAAATGTGCCCTGGCTGCAATGGGAATATGTAATGGTTATGTGGCTCATCCGTTGCGGCAGTTTGAGGGTGCCAGCCGTGAAGGCTTTGTGAATTATGTTAAGGAAATTGAAGATATGACAGGTAAGGCAGCTTTTACCTGAACCTTATATATTTTATTGATATGCAGTTACCAACGTTAGACCTGGTCGTTTTTATTATTATCACTTTTGGAAATGTGCTTTTTGGAGCGAGTTTCTTTTTTAAAAACAGATCATCCGGACAGTTTACTTCTGGCGGGGGAAACCTGCCGGCCTGGGTTGTGGGGATGTCTATTTTTGCCACGTTTGTCAGCAGTATTAGTTTTCTTGCACTCCCGGGAAATGCCTATTCCACTAACTGGAATGCCCTGGTGTTCAGTTTTTCCATTCCTGTGGCAGCCTACATGGCTGTGAAGTTTTTTGTGCCCTTGTACCGCGGGATCGGAAGCATTTCGGCATACAGTTACCTTGAAAGACGTTTTGGAACATGGGCCCGCGTTTATGCATCTACCTGTTACCTGCTTACACAACTTATGCGTACGGGGGCGATTTTGCTTCTGCTGGCACTGCCCGTCAATGCGCTGTTTGGATTCAATATTAAAACAATTATAATCGTAACCGGAGTTGCTGTTACTCTATATTCCATGCTTGGCGGAATACGCGCCGTTGTCTGGACTGACGCCGTTCAGGGTATTGTTCTGATTCTGGGAGCTGTTGTTTCATCCCTGGTTTTAACTTTTTCAATGCCCGAAGGCCCTGCACAGGTTTTTGAGATTGCATTGGCTGACAATAAGTTCAATCTCGGAAGTTTTGGACCGGGCCTTTCTGAATCTACTTTTTGGGTAGTTTTGATTTACGGTCTGTTTATCAACCTGCAAAATTATGGTATCGACCAAAATTTTGTACAACGCTATATGGCTACCAACACAGACAAAAAAGCCAAATCGTCAGCACTATTCGGTGCATTGCTTTATGTTCCGGTTTCAGTGGTTTTCTTTTACATCGGAACTGCATTATATTCCTATTACACTGCCCGGCCTGAATTGCTGCCTGAAGAACTGCACCAGCCGGGCGCGGGTGACAAGGTTTTTCCGCATTTTATTGTATATGGTCTGCCAACCGGGATTACAGGATTACTGATTGCCGCCATATTTGCTGCCGGTATGAGTACCGTTTCGACGAGCCTGAACAGCACTGCCACTATCATACTGACCGATTATTATCAGCGTTATATCAATAAAAATGCAAATGAACGTGCATCTATGACCGTCCTGTACCTTTCATCTGTAGTAATAGGCTTTTTAGGTGTTTTAATTGCATTAACCCTGGTAGGAGTTGAAAGTGTGCTTGATGCCTGGTGGTCGCTGGCTTCTGTTTTCAGCGGAGGGATGCTGGGACTCTTCCTGCTGGCATTCCTCTCGCGTAAGGTGCGCCGGATGGATGCTGTTATCGGAGTAATTGCCGGTGTTCTGGTTATTGTTTGGATGAGCCTCAGTCCGATTTATTTTACCTCTGAAAATATGCTGGCTTTCCGGAGTCCGTTTCACAGCAACCTCACAATTGTGATTGGAACACTGGTTATTTTCTTTTTGGGATTTTTAAGCCTGAAGCTCTTTTCAAAGAGAAGTTAATTGTGTAAATTTGATTGAAAGTGAAATATAGATATAAAAATATGAGAACAATACTTGTAGTTTTTTTGATGTTTTCTGTCATGAATATTTTGTCCGGTAATCCTTTTAAAGGAGACAGAGCTATTATTAAATCGGAATTTATTTATAAACCGGAAGAGGTTTCGTTTCCCAGTTGCCATGCTTCTACAATTGCTGAAACAGACGAAGGGCTTGTAGCTGCCTGGTTTGGCGGGAAGCATGAAAAGAACCCGGACGTGGGAATATGGATCAGCCGGTTTGTTAATGGGAAATGGACTGTGCCTGTTGAAGTGGCCAACGGGGTGCAACATTCTAAATTGAGATATCCCACCTGGAATCCTGTATTGTTTGATTACGGAGATGAGTTGTTTCTTTTCTATAAAGACGGGCCGAGTCCTGGTGAATGGTGGGGAGAGCTCATTATTTCGCCTGATAATGGTAAAACATGGTCAAGGCGTCTGCGGTTGCCCGAAGAGATAATCGGCCCTGTTAAAAATAAGCCGGAGCTTCTGTCCGGTGGTGAACTGATTTGTCCTACCAGCACTGAACACAATGGCTGGCAGGTACATATGGAATTTACTTCTGACCGGGGGAAAACATGGGAACGGACAGAACCCCTTAACGACGGTAAAGAGATTGCTGCTATTCAGCCAAGCATTTTAAAACACCCGGGAGGCAAATTACAGATTTTGTGCCGCAGCAAAAATAAAAGGATTATGTCGGCCTGGTCTGAAGATAAAGGCCGTACATGGAGCAAGCTTGCACCTCTTGACCTTCCGAATCCAAATTCAGGAACTGATGCTGTTACCCTGAAGGACGGAAGACACGTTCTGGTGTATAACCATATTGATCCGGATAAGGAGTGGGGCAGACGGAACATCCTGAATGTTGCAGTTTCAGATGACGGATTGAACTGGCAGGCAGCAATCCTGCTGGAAAACGACCCTGACCCTGACAGTGAGTATTCTTATCCGGCTGTTATTCAAACTGATGATGGCATGCTGCATGTAACCTATACCTGGAACCGGAAGCTGATTAAGCATGTAGTGATTGATCCGTCGAAATTCCTGATGAAGCCTGTGCAGGCAGGCAGGTGGCCTGATATGTAGCTTTTTAAATTTGACACTTCGCTAAAAATTAAAATAATGAACAGGATTATTTTGAAGCCTGTTGTGCTAAAGTATTTGACTTTGGCACTTTCTGGTTTTCTGGCTGGATTTTTTTTAATTTCCCCTCTTTCATCAGTTGCACAGGAGGTACCGGTTTCATCCTTCCGGTCAGAGTTCATTTTCCCGCTTCAGGAGAGACATGTCCACAGTAGTTCTGTAGTGGAGTTATCCAATGGTGATCTTCTGGTGTGCTGGTTTGAAGGTTCAGGCGAACGAAAAGCCAATGATGTTGCAGTAATGGGCTCCCGGCTGAGAAAGGGGCAAATCCGGTGGAGTGAGCCGTTTATTATGGCCGATACTCCCGGGAATCCCGACTGTAATCCTGTCCTTTTCCTGGATGCTGAGAACCGCCTGCACCTTACCTGGGTCGTGGTAGTGGCTAATCGCTGGGAGGCCTCTTTGCTGAAAACACGTATCTCAACTGACTTTCTGGGCGATGGCCCGCCAAAGTGGGACTGGCAGGATGTGATTCTGCTGAAACCGGGTGAGGAGTTTGCCGAAGTGCTGGAAAAGGGTTTCAGGGAAATGGACCTGCCCGGATTTGCATGGGCTGAATATGCCCCGCAATATGAGCGAATGATACTGGAGGCTGCCAAAGACCCTGTAAAACGTGAAGTGGGCTGGATGGGACGGATTCAACCGCTGACATTGAAAAACGGACGGATGCTTTTGCCTCTTTATTCTGATGGCTACAATGTTTCGCTGATTGCCATTTCCGACGATAACGGAAACACCTGGAAACCAAGCCAACCTGTTGTGGGGCGCGGAAATATACAGCCGGCGCTGGTTTTGAGAAAGGATGGTGCCATTGCAGCTTTTATGCGTGATAACGGCGATTCTCCACAGCGGATTATTGTCAGTACTTCAGAAGACAACGGATATACCTGGAGTGTTTCTAAAAAAACCGACATTCCTAATCCAGGCGCCAGTGTGGAGGTAATTGCCCTGAAGGACGGGCACTGGCTACTGGTATACAACGACCTGGAGGGGGACAGAAACCGTCTGGCTGTATCTCTTTCCGATGACGAGGGAAGGACATGGAATTGGAAGCGCTACCTGGAATATGAGCCGAAAGGGAGTGGACGTTTTTCCTATTCAACTGCTGTTCAGACTGAAGACGGACGGGTTCATATCACCTATTCTTATCATACTATGAAGGGAAAATCGATTAAACATGTATCCTTTTTGCCGGAGTGGATCAAAGAACCATTTGCAGGCGAAACAAATGCTGAAAAGCTGGGATTCCCCAAAGGTAAAAAAGTACTGCTCCTGCATATGGATGATCTGGGTATGTGCAGGGAGGCTAATGATGCCGGAAAGTTTTACATTGAAAATGATTTCATACTGTCAGGGGCAGTGATGATGCCGTGCGGATATGCTGTCCCTTTTACGGAGTGGGCAAAAAATGTTCCCAAAGCAGATATCGGAGTGCATCTTACCCTTACAAGTGAATGGAAATCATGGCGCTGGCCGCCTCTGACGGAGGCTGAGAAAGTGCCGGGACTGATTGATGCTAAAGGGAAAATGTGGAGAAGTGTGCCGGAGGTTGTCATGAATGCCACTCCGCAGGAAGTGGAGATGGAGATCAGGGCACAAATTGATAAGATGCTTGCCCTCGGATTAACCCCGACTCATATAGATACCCACATGGGAACTTTGTATGGTTCTAAGGAGTTCCTGAAGGTTTTTCTCAAGGTGGCTGAGGAGTATAAAATTCCGGCTAATGCCATCGACCTTTCCAATCCCGGGGTTGCTGCATTCTACAGCGCAGAAGGGTATCCGGTAAATGATGAGGTGATTGGATTACTGGGTAATTACAGTCTGCCGCGGCTTGATAATTTTGGCAGTGTACCCAAAGGGGATACTTACGATGAGGTGAAACAGAACTTTTTTAAACTGGTGAATGCGTTGGATCCGGGATTGACGGAAATAATTTTTCACCCCTCATTTGAAACCGAAAACATGAAAACTATTACCGGCTCATGGCAGCAAAGGGCCTGGGAAGCTAAGATGTTTGCCGATCCGGAGGTAATAAAGTTCTTTAGGGATAATGATATAATCATTACCACCTGGCGGCAAATAATGGAGCGGTTTGACAGAAAATAAAAATGAAACTATTTTTTAAAATATCAGGAATCTTAATTCTTTTATCACTCTTCTGTCTTTCATTCTGGTGTTTTTCCAACATGAAAGACCGGCATCCCGGATATAATATAGATATGAAAATTTTGAATGATACATCATCAGAGTTAAGGGCCGGATTTGCTGCTGTTAAGATTACACCTGATGTCCCTGACCGCTGGACAGATAATAACGGCGACAAAAAATACAATCCTAAAGACGGAGATACATTTACTGACGGTAATGGAAACGGAAAATTTGATCCGGTGTGGATTGCCGGTTTTAGTAATAAAAAGCCGGCCAACGGTATTCATGATGATATCTGGGCGCGTACTATGGTTCTTGACGATGGTAAAACAAGACTGGCTGTTGTTATTTTCGATGTGATAGGGTTTATGCACGATGATGTGGTTGATGTTCGTAATATGCTGTCCGAAGAACCTGGACTGACCTACACCATTATTGCTTCGACTCATAATCATGAGGGCCCTGATCTGATGGGACTCTGGGGTAAAACTCCCTTGAAAAGCGGTGTAAACAGGGCATATATGCAATTTGTAAAGGAGCAGGCTGCAAGGTCAGTGGAGAATGCAGTTAAAAACCTCCGGACTTGCAGGTTGGAGATTTCACAGGATTTGACCGGAGCGATCCCACAGGTAAAGGATACCCGTAAGCCTGAAGTTTTTGACTCGGGTTTGCGGATTATTAAATCCATCGACAAAGAGACAGGAGCCACGTTAGGAAGCCTGCTTGCATGGGGTAACCACCCGGAGACTTTGTGGAGCAGTAATTTGCTTGTTTCGTCTGATTTTCCCCATTTTTTCAGAGAGGGTGTGGAAAAAGGGGTTTTTAAAGGCGACAGTCTGATAATGGCAGGTATCGGGGGTGTGGCTGTATACTTAAATGGTGCTGTTGGAGGTTTGATGACTACACATTCAAGTCATCCTGTAACCGATCCTTTTACCGGCAGGGAGATATTAGAGCCCTCATTTGAAAAGCTGGAGGCTCAGGGAAACAGGCTGGCCCTGCTTGCCCTCGATGCCATGCAGAATCCTTCAGAAATTGTTGATAGCGCATCAATTTCGCTGGTAGTCCGGACACTGGCACTTCCCATAAAAAACAACCTTTTTAAGTTGGCTACTGCTTTTGGAGTACTCGACAGGGGCACAGTGGGCTGGATGAAAATGCGCACCGAACTGGCTGTGTTTAAATTGGGGCCTGTTTCGTTTGTTACTGTTCCCGGTGAAATTTATCCGGAGATAATCAATGGCGGTGTGGAGGCCCCTGATGGGCAGGATTTTGAAATTGACCCTGCAGAGGTGCCGCCTGTACGCGATTTGATGTCAGGCAAATACAAGTTCGTCATCGGACTGGCTAATGATGAGATTGGCTATATCATTCCTAAAAGTCAGTGGGATAAAAAGCCCCCTTTTACTTATGGCAGGGAAAAATCACCATATGGCGAAATAAATTCTCTTGGGCCGGAGACAGCACTGTCTCTGCACAGTAATTTGGTTGAGATGCTGGAGGAGTTGGGAGAGTGAGCAGTAAACAGTCGCAGTAAACAGTCGCAGTAAAAAGTCGCAGTAAACAGTCGCAGTAAACAGTCGCAGTAAACAGTCGCAGTAAACAGTCGTAGTAAACAGTCGCAGTAAACAGTCGCAGTTTCCGGTATGTAATCGAGGTGGCCAGAGGAAGAATAAGGTAGTGGATAAGAGGGGTATTATAATTTTAAGAGGCTGATTTTTTTTGAATATATGATGTATGTTGACTTCTTTCAGGAGGGCGTACCTTTGTCTGTTATTGCTGAATTGAATACAATGTGGAATTTTAAGGTATAGTTTATGAAGGTCAGAATTTTTAAATATATTCTGAAAGGCTTTTTGTTGGTATTAGTGCTTTTTTGTGTTCTGATGTTAATCCCGCGCATCCTTGGTTTTCTGTTTCCTGAAAAACCACCGGTGGGATATCATTTTGAAAAACTGACTTTGCTGGCTGTCGGCACGGGTTTGGAAAAGCTGGCGGATCTGGAGCCTGCAATTCCGGAGAGCATAGAGGAGATAAAAGATGTGGAATATAAAAACGTCAATGGGAAATCGTTGCAGATAGATTTTTACCGGCCTGAAGACATTGGTGAACCTTTACCTTTGCTGGTGTTTATTCATGGCGGAAGCTGGAAAAGCGGCAAGCGCTCTGACTATCTGGTTTACCTGGTCAGTTTTGCTGAAAAAGGGTATCTGACTGCCACCGTTTCGTACAGGCTCCTGCGCGACAGTCTTTACCCTGCTGCGGTGGAGGATGTGGCCGATGCGGTGGACTGGCTCTTCAGGAACGGTGAAAATTATGGTTATGATCCCGGCCGCATTGCCCTGATTGGAGGTTCCGCCGGGGCCCATCTGGCTATGCTTGCGGGTTATGGCTGGAAAAACCGACGTGTTGACGGTGAAATCCCCAATGGTGCTGTAAGTGAGCATCACATAAAAGCTTTAGTTGATATTTACGGGCCTGCAGATCTGACAACGGAATATGCCAAAAATCAGCGGCTGGTAATTGGATTCATTGGTCATTCATACGATGAGAAACCGGAACTATACCGGGAAGCCTCCCCGATCAGTTATCTTAACAGTTCCTGTCCGGCGACACTTATTTTACACGGCACTTCAGATACGCTAGTGCCTGTCAGTCAGTCCGATACTCTGAAATCCCGGCTCGATGCCCTGGGTGTTCCCTGCGAATATCACCGAGTTCCGTTGTGGCCTCATACCATGGACATCGTTAAAAGGGTCAATGATTTTTCACAGCAAAAGATGGAGGTGTTTTTTGAAAGGTATTTGATGCATTAAGTTTTGAAGGCTTTGGGCTGAAACTGATTACTTTTTAATGGGAAAGATTTTGAAAGTTTATAATACCTTGTCTGGTTTTTTAGACTACCGAATTCAGTTAGACGACCAGCTGTTAATCCTGCCTTGCACGCTCCGGAAAATAAAGATTTTATTGTTTATGACCAGTTCATAGTGTTTTTTAATTGGAGACAACAGGATTTGGGTGCATTTGGCCAATTGTTATTAAAATGATTTGTTAATTCGAAACAAAATAATTACCTTTGACGATAGTAACGTGAAATGATAGTATGATAACTTCATTTGGTTCAAGGGATACAGAAAAAATTTGGAATGGAGAACGTATCAAAAATATACCGATTAAGGTTCAACAAAATGGACGTAGAAAACTAAGAATGCTTAATAACGCGCAAAATTTGTCCGATTTGAGAATACCTCCATCCAACAGACTTGAGAAATTACGTGGTTCAGACTTTTATAGTATCAGAATTAATGACCAATGGAGAATTGTATTTAGGTGGGTTGATAATAATGCAACTGCTGTTGAAATTATAGATTATCATTAAAGATAGGAGGAATAAAAATGAAAAGGTTGGCAAACATTCATCCTGGGGAGATATTACTTGAGGAATTTTTACATCCTCTTGGTATAAGTGCATACAAATTGTCAAAAGATACTGATATTCCACAGACAAGAATTTCTCAAATAATTAAAGGGAAGAGAAGAATAACTGCAGATACAGCATTAAGATTAGCATATTATTTTGGAACAACTGCAAAATTCTGGCTTGGTTTACAAAATGATTATGATATTGAGGAAGAGCAAAAAAATAAACAAGAAATTTTAATTAGAATAAAGAAAAACGCCCCACAATCGGTGGTATGAAAAAAGGTTATTGAATCCTCCCCGGGAGGGATTTAAGTTTATTGATTACTAAAATCTTCTGCTCCGGGATTTTCTCCGATAATATTCATTGCTTCTTTCACAAAAATATCGCCTGTGAATTCACCCAGTGAGGTGCGGCTGATGTAGTTGTACTTCTTGAAGCTGTTGAAATCTTCCTTTACCATTATATAGCCGAAGGCATCGTTGGTGAGGCCAAACAGAAAGGGCTGACTGGTTTTCATATTTCGCTTCAGGTAGAACCCGATATTTGGCAAAGCTTCACCAGGAATCGTGAGTGCCCGGGCTCTGCCGATGTTCAACAGGTTGAGCCGGGTTGAGACTTTGCTGTAATCTTTGTCTTGAACGGCCTGGCTTAATATGGGTGAGTTTTGGAAGACATGCCGCATTTCTTCAGAATCAATTGGAAACTCAACTGTTTTTGAGGTGCATAGTAATTCCGGGTTTTCCTGTACCGGCGCCGGTTCAATTATTCGCAGGGCCTCATCTGCCAGCAAATGGCCAATGCGTATACACTCCTGCCAGTCATTGGCTTCCTGGCTGTTCTCGCGACGGTTATCTGCAGTCACCATTCCTCCCTCTGCGCTGTTCATAAAGATGGCCATCCCTCCTGCTTTAGATTCAATACGCTCATAAAGCGGCCCGCATAAATCAGGACTTATAAGTTTGCGTGAAGTTCCCAGTATTTCAGGGTGGGTGGCATAGTTCACCAGGGTGGCGATTGCTTTTCCCTTTCTGACCCCAGAGGTGGCAATGGCCTGTATAACACCGCAGCGCGGATCGTATAAATCAGGGGCATAATAGTTGTATGCGATTTTTCCTTTAGCTTCGCCAACAGCTATTTTTAGGACAGCCGGCTCAAGGCTGGCAATAGCTTCATTAACTGCATCGGCTATTTGGACTACACACCAGTCAAGGTATTCCGTATCGGCCCCGGTCTTTCCGTTTTCATCAGTGAAACCATAAGCATCTGGTGCGCTGTGAGTGTGGGTTACTCCGATCAAAATGTTTTCGGGAAGAATACCTTTTATCAGTTTTCGTGAACGGTCACCCAGAACAGCCGGCCAGCCAAGGTTGTCTATACTCACAATGGCAATCCGTGTTTCGCCTTTCTCGAATACCAGTGACCGTACAAAAAGATCGCCTTGCTTTCCTGTGGGTAATTCAGGAGCCCCCATACCACCTGATATGGGCAGCAACTTCTCCGGCGTGATTATCCGCATGGAGGCGCCCGCTTTGAAAGTCCGGGCATTAATCCGGATATTTGGAATCAGGAATAGAGCGAATACGGAAATTAATAGTACTCTCATAATTTAAAATGTTTATCTAACTTGTAAAAGTAATAGTTGTTTTTTATACTAAGTAATAAATTAAATTATTATATATCAATCAAATAAACTTCTAATTTATCTGAAATGGCTATTATCTCTCATTTTTTGGTTAGCCTCAGGGTTGAATTCAATAAACACAAATCGAATTGATATATGACTGATTAATAAGGTTTTCCTGTTTCCTGCAATAGCCACATTTTCGACCAGGCGCTGTTGTTACTCTGATCAGTTCCAAGGTACTGGGTTGGCTGCAACCTGGAAATAGCAGCTTCAGCATTATCCGGATTTTTTGCTATTTCGTTGTCATAGTGATAGTACCATCGAAGTGGCAATACCGGCCTTGCCGCCAGAGGCCCGGTGGTGAGGGCAGGCAATCCTGTTCTCCTCCAGTCGAACCATGCTTCCTGCGCTGTTGTCCAGCTGGCTATCCATTTTTGTTCCATAATACTCTCCAGTCCGTTATAAGGATTATCTGCAATATAATCGTTAAAATCATCTGCTACACCCCAGGCGGTGAATGATTCTCTTATCCCGGCAGAATAAAATCCGGCCTGATTGCCTGCAATCAATCCCCTGGCTGCTGCCTCCGCAAGAATCAGATTTACTTCGGCAGCCGACATAAGCCTCATTAAAACCAGAGGATCTGAAGTCTTTTTGTACCGGTCATTTAAATGTGAAGCATGTGGGTTTTTGGTTCCCTGGGCAGGATTTGCATTGTTCATGTTATAAATTTGTACCCTGGAATGGGAAATGGTAACTCCTGCATATTCAGGATGAAAATCAACTTCCATCGAGTTGGTAGCTTCGAAATCATCTACAACATCCGGTGAAACTTCCCGCTTGCCATTGACAATACGGTCGATTCCTGTCCCATCAACCAATACCAGCGGAATTTCGATTTTATCAGCCCATACACCCAGCCGGGGATCATTTAGATTCCTCAGGGCATCTACAAGGGTTTTACCCATTTTCACTCTCATATAAGCTCCGGCAGGATCAATATCATAAACCGTGTTTAGCGGATTTGAATCGCTGCTCGATTTGCCCGGAAACCCGAGAGAGGCATCATCGGCTGCATTGGTTATTAACGGATATTTTGAAGGGTCACCGGTAATTTTTTTGATTCCCTGTTCTGCTATTCCCGGCTCTTTTGCCTGTAACCTCATGTAATACCTTAATGCCAGGGAATTTGCAAATATCCTCCATTTCCCGGGAGCCCCCTGGTATAATACATCCTGTTTTGGGACTATATTTTTATACGAAGCTGCATCTTTCGATAAGAGTGTATTGGCAGTATCAAGGTCGGCAAGTATTCCAAGATATATATCTTTTTGCAAATCGAAAACAGGTTTGAAATAATCCGGCCCTGCTTCGGCTTTAAGCGCATCTTTATACGGTGCATCACCCCAGATATCAGTGATCAATCCAAACAAATATGCTCTAAGTATCCTTGCCACGCCTTCGTGAAACTCGTACCCGTCCTTAACGGCCTTATTGAAAAACTCCTCGTTGTTCATTAAGATGCCGTAGTAGCCATTCCAGCTATGAGATAAGTTGTTCCAGTCGTAGTTGTTGTATCCGCCAAACCATCCGGTTTGCTGGGTATGCTGCATGACCCCTGAAAATACGCCAAAACCGATATTATAGACGGTTTGTCCCAAACTAGTTATAGTTGTCGGCATCAGAAAATTAAGATCAGCAACTGCCGGATCGACACCATTGGGATTTATGTTTAACTCATCGAGATCTTTACATGAAAACACAAAGCCAACAAGTAAGGATAATGCGATGATAAAGTTATTTTTAATTTTATACATAACATTGATTTTTATCGGTTAAAAAGAGAAGCTTAATTTAAATCCCACGGGTATTACCCAGGGCTCGGCATTAAAGCGTTCCACCCCTTGTTTAAACCTGCCACTGCTTTCAGACTGATAAGCCCTTTCAGGGTCTATACCCATGCCGGCACTTTTAGCCCAGATCATAATATTACGGCTGTAGACTGAAAAATTCAGATCCTGTACTCCGATTTTTTGAGTGAATCGTTGAGGCACACGATAGTTTATAGCTATCTCTCTGAGTTTGACATAGTCGGCATCGAAAAGATTGGCTTCTCCTATATCCCATGGATAACTCATTACATAAGGCCTGATTTCAGTCCCCTCGTTACCGAGGTTTTCCATCTCCAGGATAAAGTTTCCCTGGTTGTCGTAATGGCCATAAACACCCGGGGCAAAGACTCCGTCGTATGCGCCGATACCTGTGAAAAAGTCAGTGTAAAATCCGCCAAATTCCTTTGTCGGCCCGCCAATCGGGCGGGGATTATCCGAGAAGATTAGCCAGGCGGCATTAGCCACAACCCAGTCACGCAATGCCTGGCTCAACATGCCATTTGTCCCTTCCGGCGGCTCTATCAGTTGATTCAGCCAGGTGTTGGAGACCACTCCCTCTGTCAAATATCTCCATGTTTGCGATACGTATTGTCCACCCGACCGCCAGTCGAATGTCATACTTAGAGTGAAATTTTTGTAAGCCAGGGCGGTTTGCAAACCCATAATAAAATCGGGGTTATAGTTACCCACTTTTGTGTATTCTTCTGAAGCCTGCCACTCAGCGTCTTCACTACCTGTCGGGAATAAGGGGTATCCGTAGTACAAGGAATTTTTATCAGTCACCCGTAAAATTTTCCTCGTATAAAGATTCCCTATTAATCCATCCTGGCCACCTGATTCGTCTTTCGCATAAGCTATATTTTTTACCCTTGCTTCACTCCAGAACTCGACAAAATCAACACCATCTGCAAGTTCAAGCAGATGTGTTTTATTTTGGGTGAAATTGAAATTCAGGTCCCATGTCCAGTTACCGGTTTTTACCGGTGTGATTCCAAGCATCCATTCCCATCCCCTGCTTCTCAGTAATCCTGCATTGACTTTAATGCTTCCGAAGCCGGTTGACCCTGCCAATGGAACTCCCAGTATCTGGTTACGGTTATCTTCACGGTAATAAGTTCCCTCAAATCTTATCCGGTTGTTGAATGCCCTTATGTCGGCACCAATTTCATACGAAGTGGCTTCTTCGGGAAGGAGGTTGGGATTTAAAAGTCCTCCCGGCTTGCCCAGCCTGATTGCATCTCCCCACTGGCCGGCATCATAATAGGTTACATATAAACTGTATGGCGAAGTATCGTTACCTACCTGCGCATATCCACCCCTTAGTTTTAGTAAATCTAAATTATTTCCAAGGTTTATCATGTTACTTACAATGAAGCTAAGCGATGCCGAGGGGTAGAAATAAGAACGGTTTTCGGCAGGCAAAGTGCTGGACCAGTCGTTGCGGGCTGTCAGGTCGGCGTAGATCATATCATTCCATCCCAAATTAGCCATACCATAAACACTGTTGATAGCCCTTTCGTATCTTGAATTAGAATAACTTAGCGCCGTATTTTCAATATTTCGAACTGTATACAGATAAGGGATTATCAGTCCCGATCCCGATTTAGATGAATTGCTGACACTGGATCCATTGGAGTAAAGGAGGTTACCCCCGGCAGACACCGTTACCACAAAATCATCCCAACTGCCATCATAAGTTGCCAGAACGTCGGCATTCCGTTCCATACCTTTACTGTTTACAAGTCCGTAAGCCCCGTTGTTCGGTTCCTTAGAGTATCCGGGATCGATTTTTGTTTCGCGTATTTCATCAGTTCTGTTCAATGCATATCTCCCCATAATTTTCAGTTGCGGAGTAATCTCCCAGGTAGCAGAAACATTGCCTATCAACCTGTTTCGCTCAAAGCTGTTGCTTATACCGTAGGCAAGAAAGTAAGGATTTTCATATCCTTCTCCAATGATTAGCACCTGTGTGCCACCAAGTTTGTAATCTTTCAATTTGCGAATATCTACATTTGGGGGAGTCCACGCTGCCCATTGTAACGGATTTGTTCCCCGTTCCTGTGTTGCAGGGCGGTTATCTGCCCGGTTTTGGGCATAATTAATATCGGCATTAACAGTAAAATTTTGCCGGACCTTTGAATTGGCTGAAAGTGTAATATTATTTCTGTTAAGGTCTGAATTCGGCACAAGTCCCTCGTTTGTCATATTTGAAACGCCAAGCCTGTAGTTCACTTTTTCTCCGCTGCTTGAAACGGCCACAGTGTTGGTGGTAGTAAATGCATTTTGATTAATAAAGTTTTTATAGTTATCAGGGTATGATACTAATTCCGTAGGAACAGGTACGCCATTGGCATCAAGCGGTGCAAAAGGTTGTACCTGCCAGTATCCTTTATTCAGTTCAGGACCGGCCCCGGCTGCTTCTGCCGGACTAAAAGGAGGTATAATGCCACTTGCAAAATCAGAAGGAGTATAACTTCTGGCTCCAAAGCCGAAGCGAGTTTGAATATCCAGATATTCGGCGGGGATGTCGAACACGGTGTTAGAGATCACCTCTACTTTCATGCCCTCTTTTTCAATTGCCTTCTTTGTGGTTATCAGAACAACTCCGTTTCCGGCCCGGGTGCCATACAAAGCTGCTGCACTCGGCCCTTTAAGTATTGATACACTTTCTATACTCTCCGGGTCAATATCTGAAATAGCATTTCCATAGTCGACCCGGTTATCCGATCCGAATCCGCCAACATTATTAACCGTGCTGGTCATTGGCACTCCGTCAACTACAAAGAGAGGCTGGTTATCGGTGCTCATCGAAGTTGCCCCTCTGATCACCATGCTCACTGTTGAACCGGCGCCACCGGTTGAATTGATTGTTACTCCTGTAACTTTTCCTGCCATTGATGACAACACATTTTCATGAACAACCTTTGATAACTCTTCAGATGCCACTTTCCCTACAGAATATCCCAGTGACTTTTCTTCTCGTCTTATTCCCAGGGCTGTAACCACTACCTCTTCCAGGGCTTCAATACTTTCTTCCATAGCAACGTCTATTAAATGTCTTCCCTGAACAGCTATTTCCTGTGTTATAAATCCTACAAAAGAAAATACCAGGGTAGCATCCGACGGTACATCTATGGTATATTTTCCTTCAGAATTGGTGGTAGTACCTAGCGTAGTACCCTTAACAATGATACTTAATCCGGGAAGCGGGGCATTATCGGCAGCTGATATAACAGTTCCTGTTATCCTGATGGTCTCCTGACCTGACAGTATCGGCTTTGCCATCGCGGTACCGCCGGTATTAACCAGTACAATAACCGCAAGAATTATGCAAAGCAGGTATCTATTGTTATTTTTAAATAAATGTTTGATTTCCATATCAATAGTTTTAACTGGTTTAATTTACCGGAACGAATGTGAGGATCAGGGCAGTTGTACTCAGGGCAATCAGAGGATTCTGACTTATTATAGCATCAGGACTCAGGGTCAGGAACATCACCAGCCGCATTGAATTGTCAGTAATTTCCTGAACAATTACTTTTCTGTGAAAATCCCTTATCCCAACAAATTCTGTTGTGCCCGGAAAATCGATAGTCATTACGCCGGGATAGGTAACAATTGGTATTCCGGGAGGCTGTACGCCGGTAGCAAAGTCGGGAATAGTGGGAATAGAAAAATCTTCGTTTTCTTTAAATACAAAGGAGGCATTGTTATCCGGAGTAAAGGTAGTCAGCGCGAAAACATCCTGACCGAATACAGCTTTTCCACCGGTTTTGGTGATAGAAGCCATTCCGAACTGCTGTAAGACCATGGCATAAACAATCCCTCCAAAAGAAGAACCATCTGTTGTGTTATGTTTGTAACGGCCATCGTGGTAGAAAGTAAATTCATCATTATAAGCTTCTTTGAGTCCGATGTATACATCAAATGTTCCTGGGGGCAAGGCAGGAATATCTTTATCGACCAATGAAAAATTTGCATCGGAATTCACCAGTTTGTCATTAGGCGAATGTGAAGGAGTAAGTTTCCATGTTTTTCCATTGTATCCTTCTGCTGTGTGATTTCCGGTAAGCAGCGCATAAGGTGTAAGAGCAACAGCTAAATTTACCTCTTTGGTAACAGAATTACCATTTTTGTCTTTAGCTGTCAAGGTGGCTACGTAATAGCCGCCTTCTTCATAGACGTGTACCGGATTTTGTTCGGTACTGGCCTTGCCGTCCCCAAAGTCCCAATCCCAGCTCACAGCACTGTGGGTAAGTGCAGCAAATGCTACCTGTTTGCCGTCCACACTGTGAAATATTGTTGCTGAAAGCGGGAAAACCGGACGGGTTTCTTCTTCTGTACATGCCGGTAAAAGCATTATCAGCATATACAGAATTGTGAATCCTAAAAAAAACAATCTTCGTTTCATCATCAGAATTATTGATTTGAATTGATTTTCCTTTTCAATTTACGAAATTTATAATTGTAATAAACTGACAAACTTCATGTTTATGAATTAGTTATGCCATTTAAAGCTTTAAAGCACCTCATCGGGACCGGCTACAAACATGCGTGTGCTTTTTGAATAGATATCCCCGTTTGGATCGGGGTAAAGCAGATCGATATAAAATGCGCGGAAACCTGTATCAGGATAATTTACCCTGACAGAGATATAATCTTCCGTTTCTGTTTCAACAGCCTGACTGATAAACTCGTTATCTCTGAAATCGCGGTCATCTGAATTGCAGGTCCACAGTAAAACACCAGCCAGTTTTTCCTCAGTAACATCAATTTTAAGCACAGCTTCCCGTTCATTTTCTTCGAGTTCCCAGGAACATTCAGGATATCCCGTTTTTTGAAGGGTTTCGGCAAAGAATGAGCTAAGTGCCTGGATAGCCTGCTTTTTATCACCAAGCCCGTGCCCGGCATTTGGAACATAATGGAGGTAATTTTCTCCGGGAATATCATCGATATAATGTTTTATGGCGTCAACAGGCCAGTATTCATCATTGGTCCCGTTAAAAATAAATTTAGGCATTGTAAGTTTTTCCCGATAGGAATATGGATCGACCATGGTAGTAATTTCCTGTCCGTCGGGAGTATTAACATCCTGTGCAATACCCAGATCAACATAGTCTTGTATCTGAACACTGTAATCGCCCCAAGCTTCAAGGTGGTAACTTATACTTTTGGGCATATTTAACATATCTATAACCATTGGAGCGATTGCCTCCACCCGCTTGTCACTTGCACCTGTCAGCCATGTAGTCCAACCCCGTTTGGATCCTCCTGAAACCAGGAACTTTTTGATTTTGTGGTTTAGTTTTTCCTGCGAGAATTCCTGGACAGCATCCATGGCACGAATGGCACTTTTGGCCATCGGGAACAGTAAAGGCCATGTAAAGTCCTTGTCATTATTGTAATTATGAAATGTTAAAGAGATAATTTCATCTTCGGTGAGATCGCCAAAAAGCGGCTGGTTCGGGACCTGGAAAACCACAGCAACAATTGCCTTGTTTTTTTGAGCAATAGGACCCATCATCTGAATGTTGCCGTCGTCAGGCTTTTTCCAGTTTGGTATCTCATCTTTATTGCTGCCACCTGTTATAAACAACAGCGCTCCGTCGTACTTTATCTCTTCGGGTACTATGACTGCCACCTGATGTCGCCAGGTGTATTCACGCCATTTTTGGGAAGTGACCAGCAGATTATAAACTTCCAGACCGTTTACAGAGTGGGTATCTTTCAGTTCCCAGGCAAAAGAGTTGTCGGTATTGTTCAGGTAAGCTTTCAGGGCTGTCTCAGGTGTTACCTCTTTTTGTGGTTTACATGCAAATAGCAGAAACAGAAGCAAACCAAAAACCGGAATTTTTACTGTTGAATTCATTTTGAAAAGTTCTGATACTTAATGAAGACAATCATCATCCATATGCAAAGTTGAAAATTCAAAGTACTTTTTGCTGAAGATTCAGCAAATACAAATCTTATAAAAACTGATCAATTAATTGTATTTTTGTTATAATTACCTGTTTTACAGGCTTATTATAATAGGTAATTTTAGATAACAAATAAATATAATGAAAAAAACAGAGTATTGCTTGTAATAAATTGGATATTTTTAATAGAATATTAACCCTGTTGGAAAATGATTGATTTTTATTGTTTGTTTGAGGTTAATATTTGATAATATGTCGTATAGTCTTAGAATATCCGCATATCGTCAGCCAGGATCAGGAGCCCTCACGGTTTATCTTCTTCCAGAGACCTGATTATCGTCGTGGCCGCCTGCAACATCTTTCATCTCCAGTGTAAGAAACCCGTAAGGGAAATTATCCCGTAAATCCTGTTTAGTTGTGATAGGCAAATCCTGAATCTGCTCAATGTCTTTTATCCGGCCCGGAGAATTGATGGTGAACATCGATTGATTTATCATCCAAGAGAAGATGAAATTCTCATAGCTAAGTGCAGGTTTCATTATGACTAAAAAATTGAGCCCACTCTAAAAAGTGGATATTTTAGAAATTAAAAAATTTTATAATAAC
>CAZBWK010000060.1:0-26049 GCA_964495655.1 uncultured Prolixibacteraceae bacterium
CAACCTGTTTGGTATTTTTGGAACCGTGGGTAGCGGAAAATCGTCGATTCTGGAGGCCATCACGTTTGCCATTTACGGCCGAACTGACCGGCTAAATCTTTCAGGTGACAATCGCTACTACAACATGATGAACCTGAAATCGAACGAACTGCTCATTGATTTCATTTTTGAAACAGGCAGGGAACAAACTGCTTTCCGGGCAATAGTGAAAGGCAGGCGCAACAGTAAAAAATTTGAAGATGTAAAAGCGCTGGACCGAGCTGTGTATAAAAAAGCAGGTAATGTATGGCACCCCATTGAAAATGAAGCCCTCGGGCAGGTCATCGGATTAAGTTATGAAAACTTCAAACGTACCATCATAATTCCGCAGGGACAGTTCCAGGAGTTTTTGCAACTGGGAAATAAAGACCGGACCCAAATGATGAAAGAGCTTTTTAATCTTGAAAAATTTGAGTTCTATCACAAAGTCACGTCGCTGGAGTCGAAAAATAACGCCCGGAGACAAATCGTGGAAGGTCAATTGAAACAACTGGGGACTGTTGATCAGGAACAGGAAAAGATTTATCAGCTGCAGTTAACAAAACTGGAAGAGGAATTAAAGGAACAAAACCTGAAACTTTCTGTAAATCAGCAAGCGGAAGAACAGCTTCGAAAATTGCAGGAATTAACTCAAAAGAAAGTTGAAGCAGAAAAAGAACAAAAATACCTGCAGCAACAAGAGCCGGAATTTCAGGCACTCGAAAAAAAAATTGACCGTTATGAGCAGTGTATCTTCCGGTTTAAGCACTTGATGGAATCACTGGTTGAAAACCGCAGGAAAAAAGAAAAACGGGAAGAGCTGATCAGCAATGAAAGTGAAAAGTTAAAAACGGAGGAGGTTGAAATTGAACGTCTTGAAAAGCTGATCGATGAGATAAAACCCGCATATGAAAAACGGGAAGAGCTGAAGAAGAAGGCTGAAGAACTGACACGCCTGATACAGTTAAAAGCGCTTGAAGAAACCATCAAAAAAGAAGAATCCCGTTTACATAAAGGAACAACGATTTGGAATGAAACCACGCAGCAGCTTGAAAAACTGAAAACAGAAAAACAAAAACTCGGAGCACTTATAAAAGAAGAGCGGGCCGGAATTCCCGATTTGATGGTTTTGTCAACTATAAGAGCCTGGCACGCAGAAAAAAACAGTCTCGACAAACAACTTTTTGAAACGGAAAAAGAGATTTCAAAATATATCCGGCAAGAAAAGGAAATCCAAAGCGAAGTATCCCGGATTCTGACAGAGCCGGTTTTTAAGAATCTCCGTCCGGAAGCCGGTCATGATACCTGTTCCCAATATTTAGAGACAAAAAAGGAAAAGATTAAAGAAAAACAAAAAGCATTGAGTGAGCAGGAAAGTCATTTTCGCGTTAAAGCGCAGTTAAAAACTTATGCCGAAGAACTGGAAGAGGGAAAGCCTTGTCCGCTTTGCGGATCATTACATCATCCGGAACTTTTTAGAAGTGAAGACATTAACCACATACTGGAAGAATTAGCTGCAAAGCTGCAGGCTTTCGGACAACAACTGGAAAATATATCAGAGACAGGCAAGCGGTTAGATATACTCGATAACCAACAGCGAACGATTCAACGAAATAAAAAGGAATTGAATGAAAAGAAAAAAGGTCAACTGCAGCAAATAACAGTTCATGCCGATAGCTTTGCATGGGAAAAATATCATAAAGAAGAGGACCTGCATGAAGCGTTCAGGGAAGCGAAACAAACTCAGGAAGAACTAAAAAAACATGAAACGACTCTGGAAAATTTATCAAAAAAACTGGAACAGGAAGAAAAAAACAAAGAACATTACCAGGCTGAGTTGGAAAAGATAAAAACCTCAATTACAGTATATCAAACAGAGCTGAAAACAATGGCTGATCAGCTTCAGCTGGTTAATCAGGAAGAGTATAAACAAATTCCGGGTGAACTTATCGAAAAAGAGAGATCAGCTTTACTGAAGGAACATCACCGGACTGAAAAAGAGTTTACTGAACAATCCGCACTGCTTCAGGAACATAACAAACAGAAAGATATTCTTGAGGGAAGCCTGAAAACCAATCGCAGAGAACTTGAGCAGGATCAGGCAACTGTTGAATCACTGAAAAAACGGATTAATGAACAATTGGTGAAATCTTCCTTTCAATCTTTTGAAGAGGTGGTTCAGATCCTTTCAGAACCCTTAGATACGGAGAATGAAAAACAAAAAGTATCTCAGTTTAAAGAAAGGATCCTTCGGAGTATATCATTGCTGGAACAATTACAAAACGAAATAGGAGAGCAGGTGTATGACTCTGGATCACATAAAAACCTCAAAAGTGAAATTTCTTTGCTGAAAGAACAGATTTCACAAAAAGAACAGGAAAAAGGTAAAACAGCCGAACAACTCAAAAAGCTTCAGGAAGATTTGATAAGCCAGTCATTGCTTAAAAAAGAACTCGAACAACTGGAAGTGAGAGCAGAAAACATTAAAACGATGAAATCACTGTTTAAGGCAAGTGGGTTTGTCAATTACATCTCATCTGTTTATCTTCAGAATTTATGTAATGCGGCAAACGACCGTTTCTTCCAGTTAACCCGACAAAAGCTGAGCCTTGAAATCACTAACGATAACAATTTTCAGGTACGCGATTTTATGAATGGCGGCAAGATCAGAAGCGTTAAAACACTTTCCGGCGGACAGACATTTCAGGCTGCGTTGTCGCTGGCATTGGCTTTGGCGGATAATATCCAGAAAATTACTGAATCGAACCAAAACTTTTTTTTCCTGGATGAAGGATTTGGCTCACTCGACAAAGAGTCACTTAATATTGTGTTTGACACATTAAAATCACTGCGCAAAGAAAATCGCATTGTAGGTGTTATTTCACATGTAGAAGAGATGCAGCAAGAGATTGAGGTACATCTGAGAATAGAAAATCATACAGAAAAAGGAAGTATAATTCAACCGAGCTGGTTAACTTGAAAGCAGAATAAAATTAATTTATATTTCTTCCTGATTTGTTAATTTAATTTTTATCTTTGTTCGTACAATTACGAATTATAGCTCAATTTGAAAAAAGTAATAACAGAACAACAGAAAAAAGCATCCAGGTATGCGAAAGCGATGGGACATCCGGTGCGTATGTATGTATTGGAACTGCTTTCAAAACAAAGCTGCTGTTATAGTGGCGACCTGAGTGAGATACTGCCTGTTGCCAAGTCAACCCTTTCCCAGCATTTGAAAGAATTGAAGGAAGCCGGTTTAATTCAGGGAGAAATTGAAGCCCCCAGAATTAGATATTGTATCAACAAAGAAAACTGGAAAGAAGCACAAATACTTTTCAGACATTTTTTAGGAGTATAAAATTTTTTATAACAATCGTTCGTAAATCTGCGAATTACTAACAGTGTAAATAATTGATTATAAACGGAAATAAAAATATGGACAGACGGAAAGCAATGAAAATAGCAGCCGGGGTGTTTGCCGGAGGAGGAATCGGCCTGTTTACACTTTCAACCGCCTTTAAACCAAAAAAACAATCTGCTGCAGAGCCTTATAAACTTGATTATAACGAACCGGGAACCACCTGGAAATATGTTACCTTAGACCCTGCAGTTACTGCAGAAATAGCTTATAATTCATATAGTGAGGGCAGCTGTATGTTTGCAATTGTAAGGAGTGTCATTTCTCAACTGGCCGAAAAAATTGGCGAGCCATACCTGTCATTTCCCTTTCATATGTTCAAATACGGCCATGGCGGTGTGGGAGGATATGGTTCTGTATGTGGAGCATTAAACGGTGCAGCTGCACTTATTGGTCTGCTTGTCAGCGAAAAAAGTGTTCAGGACAAAATGATAGCTGACATTTTTCAATGGTATGAGAAAGAAGAATTTCCAATTTTCAGTCCCGCTGATCCTGTCTATGATTATGCACCGGTTAAGAGTATTCCCAATTCAGTTTTATGTCATGCCTCGAATACCAATTGGTGCAAAGATTCAGGATTCAGAGTGGACAGTAACGAACGAAAAGAGAGGTGCCGCTGTTTAACCGGAGATGTTGCCCTGAAAATCACAGAGGCTTTAAATACAATTCATGCCAACCAGTATATTTCAAATACACATAATAATGAAACTGTAAATACTTGCCTGGCATGTCATGGTACAGAGGGAAAAGTAAGCAATACTTCGGTTTTAATGGACTGCAATTCATGTCATACGGAATCAATAGGTCACAAAGTATTTGCAGATATACATTACAAATTAATGAAATGAGCATGAACTTTTTTAAACAAAAATTTTATCTCATCAATATTAATAATTTTAAAAAGCATGAGATAGAACTCGTCAAAGATATGTTTAGCATATAAAACAAATAATGCATGATTCGTTTCACAAAAGCAAATGTTTAAAAAAGTTCTGTATGCCAGATAAGTCAAATATTATGTCAGTTTTTTCTGCATAAGTATTTCACGATTAAACAGATACCCTTTAAAGGGAACCTTGAAGAACAGACGGTACAATACCGGAACAAAGAGCAGCGGAATAAAGGTAAATGCCAGAAACCAGGAAGTGAGCAATGTTGAACTCACTACCCGGAACAACTGTGAAGAAATTTCGCCCATGGGCGTACGGGCCAGGGCAAACGGCAAAAATGCCGCCGAAGTGGTGAGCGATGAAATAAGCAGCGGTATGAGTAATACCTTTCCTGAATAAACACTGGCATCAAAAACGGTAAGTCCCCGCTTCATGTTCACCAGGATGGATTCGGAGATGACAATACCGTTATCGACCAGCAGTCCAAGCGAAATGATCAGAGCTGCCAGCGAAACCTTGTTAAAGCCCAAATTGAGCAATCCCAGGAAAAAGAAGGAGGTGAGTATGACCATGGGAATGAGGGCTGCCACCAGTGATCCGGTGCGGAACCCCAGAAACAGGAGCATCACTGCCAAAACAATGAGGATACTCTGCATCAGGTTCACCAGGAAGTTGTTAACCTGTCCGTGTACCACCTGGTCCTGCGACGCCGACCGCACCACTTCCACGCCCAGCGGCAGGTTGCTGTTAATCCGGGGCAGCGCTTTCTCCACATCTTCGCCAAGCCGTACAATGTTAGCGCCGTCTTTCAATGAAATAAAAAGTGCAATAGCCGGTTTACCGTTGACTTTTACCATCTTTTCGCGTGGTGTAACGTAATCGCGGTAAATGCGGGTGGTAATATCTTCCAGATAAACGGAAGCACCGGTGGAGGCAGGAACCAGGATTTTTCTCAGGTCGGCCAAATCCTCAAAACTGCCGGAAGGTTCAAGCACAATGCGTTGGCGTCCCATATTGATTTCACCTCCCGGATAGAGGATGTTGGTGACGGAAATGATGTTGCGCAGTTTCGTCACGTCCAGGCCATAGTGTGCCAGTTGTTTATCGTCAAACTCAATAAAAATGCGCTCTTCCTGCACTCCGCCGTATTTTATTTTGGCCGCATCGGGAAGCAACAGAAGTTCGTTTCGCACCTCAATAGCGTAATCCTCCAGTTTGCTGTAGGAAACAGCGTCGCCGGTAACGCCGAGGATTATCCCGAATACGGTTCCGATATCTTCATCCTTCACCACCGGGCCAAATATGCCCTGTGGCAAGATGGGCTTAATGTCTTCCACCTTGTTACGGAGAGTGGTCCACACCGACTGCAATTCCTTCCTGCTCACACCGGTGACCAGTTCCACAGTAATCACCGACAGTCCGGGGCGCGATTCACTGGTTATGGTTTTCACCTCCGCCATTTCGCGAATCACCTCTTCCAATGGCTCGGTAACCAGGGTTTCCACCTTATTTGGATCAGCGCCGGGATACCGGGTTACCACACTGGCAATCCTTACGGTATAAGGAGGCATGCTGTCGCGTTCCAGTTCAAAATAGTTGCCTATACCGATAATAGCCACCACCAGTATGGCAATAAGTGTTATCCGGCTGTTATTGAGTGTAATTTTTGTCAGATTCATCTCATTACAATTTTTTATTTTTCCTCATCAAGCAGTCTAACCTTGCGGCCATCATACAAAAAACTTAAACCGGCTGTTATCACTATCTCATTGTTGTTCAACCCGCTCAGAATCTCGTATCCGTCGGAGCGCAGTTCGCCCGGCGTAACGTAGCGTTTTTCAGCCACATAAATGTCGTTCTCTCCTGATTTGGCAGCCACGTAAACAAAATCGCCTGCCTGGTCGTGCCCTACGGCATCGGTCGTTACCACCATCCTGTTTATGGCAGCGTCTTCTCTGTTCAGTGAAAACTCAACTGTGCCCGTCATACCCGGCAACAGCCGTGAAGCAGATCCTGTTAGCTTAACAATAACCGGATAGGCAGAGGCATTGGGGGTCCCGGGACTTACTTCGTTAATCATTCCAACGAACGTTTCTTCAGAAAATGCACTGATGCGCACCTTTACCTCCTGTCCGCGGTTGATTTGTCCGATAACATTTTCTGGCACAGCCGTCTTCATTTCCAGGTTGTTGATAGCGGTAAAAACTGCAACAGGCTGGCCTGCGCCGGTCATTTCGTTTTCTTTTGCCATTACCGAGGAAACAACACCATCGAAAGGAGCCCGCAAAACTGTATAATCCAGTTGATTCCCTGCTGCCTCCACCTGCGAACGGGCTGTTTTCACCATCGTTTCGGCCGACTCTAACCGGGTTTTGGCTTTTTCATACTCGCTCAGAGAGACGCTGTTGTTCACATAAAGATTTTCAACACGCAAAAAGGCTGATTTAGATGCAGCCATCTGAGCTTCTGCGTTTTTCAGGGAGGCTTCTGCCTTGAAGTAATTGATGCGGTAGTCGGTATCGTCGAGGCGGGCAATAACAGTACCCCTTCTCACCGTATCGCCCATATCAACAGCAACCTGTTCTGTCATACCGCCTGCCTTGAAGCTCAGCCTTGCTTCTGTTGCTGCCCGGGTCACTCCTGAAAAGGAGCGCACATTTTGAGCGGGTTTTTTCCCCACTTCCTGATAAAAAACCGGACGAACAGCTTCTTCCTTTTCTTCATTGCCGCCGCAACCGGCAAGCAGGAAAGCCACTGCAACAAGCATTTGTATTCTTTTCTTCATCTTCATTTTTTTATTTTTCTGTTAAATAATTCAATAACCGGTCGGCATACTGCATCCTTTCGGATTCGTTCTCCAAAAAGATAAATCTCCCTTGTAGCCTTTCGATTTTAATGTAATCCAGCATATACTGGTATCGCGAGGCCAATGCCATTTGCCGGGTCCGGATCATAACGCTTTGGGCATCGGTGAGTTGCGCCACGTTGGCCATTCCCTGGGCATAGGCATCCTGAATGGTGTTAAAATTATCTTCAGCAGCACGCGCTGCATTTTCAGCCAGTTCTATTTCGCGGTACGAAGCCTGCAGGAATTGCACGTTGGAGCGTATTCCCGTTTCCAGCTTGTTAACCAAATCTTCCTTCTGCCAGGTGATTTTATCCTGTTCGATGGTTGCTCTTTGGACTTCGTTTCTTTTTCGGCCACCCTCAAACAGGGGAACGCTTACACGCAAGCCCAGGTTCCAGGTAATGTCGTCGGGCGGTGGTGGCACAGGCAGTTGGGGATTGCGGATAACCCCTTCCCGGACAAAAGCCTGGTCGGCACTGCCGGTTAGAGCTACCTGGGGCAGGTACATCTGCCTGATGTTCATCGATCTTTGCCGGTCAATCATCTCCCCGGCGGTTGCCAGTTGCCGGAGCTCAGGTGATTGAGTCAGCATTTCATCTATGATAAAATCTGCATATTTTTCGGTTGATTTCGGATTACTGAAATAGAAATTCAGTAAGTTCTGGTTATAAATAACCGTTTCGGCGATATTGGCCGAATCGGGTGTGGCAAAGGTATTTCCAACAGGCAGGTTAAGCATTTCGTTTAACCGGTACATGGCTGCCCTGTATTTTGCTTCTGCATCGTTCAAATCCATTCTGCCTAAATTCAGCTCACTGGTCCATCGGTTGACGTCCGAAACGCTTCCCTCGCCGGTTTTCTCTTTGTCTTTGGCCAGTTTCAGATTTTGCAGCGTAGCCTTAATGTTTTCATTTTTTATCTGAAGGTTGTTTTTTGCAAACAGCAGCGAAATGTATGCCTCCGAAACATCAAACACTATATCAAGCGTTGTTTGCCTGTTGCTGTGCCGCATATTTTCGGCCATCAGCTTTTTCAGGGCAATGTTGGCGTAAGCCGCTTCGGAATAAATTACCTGTTTTAGTGACACAGTGCCTGCAACTGTAAATTCACCTCTCTGTCCCATCGAGGATTCCACCAGATTTTCGCTCAGCTGAACTGCTGTTCCTGCGGCTTCCACCCGGGGTAAAATATTGGCTTTGGCAATACGGATATCTTTTTCGGCCATCAGCAAATCCTGGTTGATAATTTTCCCTTGCAGGTTATTTTCCATGGCCAGGGCTATGGCCCCGTGCAATGTTAATTCCTCGCCGGGTATTTTTGCAACATTCAGCAAAACAGCATTTTCGAGTGCCGGCCATCTGGGAAATATATCTGTCAGCCGCAAACTCTCCATATTGATTATGGGTGCCCGTTCCGTACCGGTTATCACTGAGGGAACACCGGCCATACTGTTTCCTTCGCAGGCCTTTAAAATCCGCACAGCCACCTGTCTCGCTATCTGTTGAAAAGTGAACTGCGGAGTGAAAGTAATGGTGGCTCCAAGTTCGAGGTATGCGGTTCCGTTTACTGCCAGCGAGGGAATTCCCTGTTGGTTCAGGCCGTCAAAAATTTCTTCCGTCGCATTCGCAGAATGCTGAACCAGTGGAAAGACCATGGCAGCTTCTACTCCTGAAGGCAGCTGCTCCAGCGGATTTTCATTTTTATCGACCGGCACAAAGGAAACATCAAACACATTTTCGTGGTCGTTAAGGTATGTGGTCAAAACAGAAAATTCAGAATAGAGTTTCCCCGGCAGGATAACAGCCAGGTGACTGAATTCAAAAATGCGGGCAAAAGATTGCATGTCGCTTTTCAGACTGATGAGAGATTCAGTCCACGAAAAATTAATATTATCATGGCTTACGTTGGTTTTTACCGACAGTTTTTGAAGTTCCTGGTCTAAAACCGTGGCTGCAATTACAGGTTTGGGATAATCAGGCAAGCGGGCTGCTGCGTCCGAAGAAAAAAATCCAAGCGTCACGACCATGTCCACTTCCGGGTCAGTTAAAAAAGTCAGCAGGTTTTCCTTAACTTTTTCGGGCTGCCAGTTTGCGGTCAGTTCTTTAAAAACAGCGCCATTGCCTGCGTGGATCAAAGCCTTAGTTTCGGCCTTCACCTGCCGGGTAAGTAAATCAAACTCATATCCAGGTGCATCGGTAACAATACCAACTGTCACCGGCTGGGCAAAAGCCAATGACGATAAAATAAGCAGGAAAAAGATGGTTAAATTAATTGAAATTCGTTTCATATTGATAAGGTAACTTATAGCCACTCCTTTTATCCGTGAAATGATTTTCTCTGCATCACTGTATCTCCGGTGCATATTCCTATCGAAAATTACCGTGAGGTAATACGTTTTTTGTTTGAATAACCGGTGTAACTGCTTAAAAAGCATTTCAAATTCCAGGGCAGGAGAATGCGTCCCGTAAGAGACTTCATTCACAAGCGTTTTCAGCTCATTTTCCAGGTGATGCAAAAGTTGTTCAAAAATCTGCTCTTCATTTTTGACCAGAGTAAAAGGGTCAAAATCATCTTTTTCTGGTTGCATAGAAAGTTTTTCGAAGGTAAATTCACCGGGCCCATTCTCACTGATAAATCTCCCGCTTGCTTCAATAATATGTTTTGCTGTTTTTATATCCATTTTTGTGTTAATTAATATTCACTAACTACATGTACACATTAATTTCATTTTCAAATTAAATCTTAGGTTTTCCCTCTTTTTATCATTTAATTCGAAACAAAGTCAGTTAATGTTTGCCTCGAGTCAGTTCGTTTAAAATTTTATAATTAATTGTTTGACTGATTCAATAAGTTTTACGCCTTCTCTTTCCAGGTTGAATGCGAAACCTGAAAACTGCCACCGTTTTACAAAAAGCCGCAGGGCACCCATAATGAAAATAACCAGGTATCCGGCTTCAATATCGTTTCTGATTTCATTATTTTGCTGCCCTTTCTTTAATATGGCGAGCAACATTTGATTATTGTGCTCAATGACCTCCGAAATTTTGCTAATCAACTTTTCTTCGTTCCTGAAAATTTCTTCGGAAAAAACAACCGAAGCCAGCGAAGGCATTTCTGCAAACGATTTGAAATGCTTTTCGAAAAGCCGTTCAACTTTCCGCACAGCAGATTCGTCAGAATCAAATTCAGACTGAAATATTCCACTGGTGTTTTTTCTCAGCAAATCAAGAAGAGCGACCAATATCTGTATTTTATTCTCAAAATGCCGGTAAATGGCCGGCTCGGTAATGCCCAGCTTTTTCGACAAATTTTTCATGGTTAATCCCTGAATGCCTTTTTCATTGATCAGCCCCAGGGCCGTTTCAATAATTTCCTGTTGTCGTTCTGTTATCATTTTAATTGTTGTTTTCTTTTACAGTAATTGGAATGGCAACCAAAATAAATAAAATACCGGAAATCACATGCAGGATAACCATAAAGTCATGTTTAGGTTCAATCCCTCCAAAATAAGCTATCGTTAATGGAATTGAAGAAAGCACCACCACACCAACTATCAAGATTCTCAATTTGTTCAGAAACTTGCTCATAAATAATTTTTTTAATGCAAAGTTAGTTAATATTTGCTAACTTGCAAATTTCTATGGTAACTTTTTGCCATATATTCCCGGATACGGCCTAAAGTATTAATAAACAAGATATTGGTTATTAACCTTGCGGTATGGTTTATTTATCTTTTGAGGGACAGGTAAGGTAATTGCAGTTGAATTAGCCAGGGAGGATGCAACCTTTTACTTAACGGAAGAGATAGTCAAAGACTGAAAATTACACATAACATTATTTAAAAAAAAGTTGTATATTGAAAGTAATTATTTTTTTATGCAGACATGAACCTTTATAAATTACTAACTATGAAAATTTTTATTTTGTTGACAGTTATTACATCATTTATTTTGCTTGGTGGTTGTGAACCAAAGGCAACAGTGGAAAAAATTCCGGTTACAGCGATCGGAAAACCTGCAGAAGGAGATCCTGATCCCTTTCAGGGAGAACCCTCCTTTCAAATTCAAGTTGTTTTTAACAATGAAGATAAATCAGTTCGTGAGCCTTATCTGGCTGTGGCAGTTGACGGTACCATACTTGCTCTGCAAAACTATAAGGGTTATCTCCGGCGTAGTGAAGACGGAGGCAGAACATGGGGAGAGATCATAGAGGTACCCTTTGGATTCAGAGACTGTAATTTCATTACTGATGAAAATACAGGAGATATAATGGTTGTCAGAATATGGGATGGTAATGACCGGCTTTGGAGAAGCAGCGATCACGGTAAAACATGGAAGGAAGAAAAGATAACCCTTAAACCCAATGAGGTTATGACATGGATTGAACAGTCAGGCTTAATGAAGCGGGTTACATGGGATGAACGCGGAGATGGTTATGGCGCAAAAGGAGGGTATACCATGCATTCGAATGCCAGTGAAAGTGGTATTACTCTCAGGCATGGTGAAAAAAAGGGCAGACTGATAGTTACATCTACCTTCCGTCCGCATGCTCCGGAGCATCCTTCTGACAGAGACCCTGTAGAAGCTATATACAGCTGTGCTATTTACAGTGATGATGGCGGAGCCACATGGCAGGTCAGCGGATTATTCCCGGAAGGAGTTACCGAGGAAGCAGCTCTTGCTGAATTGAGTGACGGACGGATTTATTATAATTCACGAAGCTGCAGTGGTTTTTATGACAAGTCTCTTGCCCGTGAACTTAAGCCCGAAGAGGTTATGCGCCGTGAAGCATGGAGTTACGATTTTGGACATACATGGGAGGATCTGAAAGTCAGTTCAGTGCTTCCTGACGGAGGTGGTTACGACCGGGGTTACGGCTGTAAAGGCGGACTGGTGCGTTTACCTGTCAGAAACAGGGATATTTTAATCTATAGTAACACTGACACTAATGGAGGGATCAGAGAAAAAATGACAGTGTGGGCAAGCTTTGACGGCGGTGAAACATGGCCGGTAAAAAGAATGGTGTATGAACCGCCAAGTGCTTATTCATCACTGGGCGCCGGACGGCCGGGCACTCCAAGTGAAGGAATGATATATCTGTTGTTTGAAGGATCGCCGGAGCATTGCTACGGAGCAATGCAGGTAGCTTCTTTTAATTTATCATGGATACTGGAAGGTGAATTGACCGGCAATGGAATTATTCCGGAGTGGGCGCAGTAGTAAATGTAACTGTATAATGCTACAACAATTATTAAATCAATAGATGATGGAACCAAAGTATTTTATCGAAAACCGTTATTCCTTTGTAATCGATGTGATGCCTTACATCAATAATATCGACTATGAAGTTCAAACTCCGGAAACAGCATTTGAACAAAGTATACAACAGCAGCTTGCGTCGGCCAATCATTCACTTATGACAGGAAAGTACAGTGTTGCCCTGGCCGAATACCGCCATCTCAGGGGCATTATTGCAGCAGTAATCAATCCTAATATTTCAGTTATAGGCGGCACTACAATAGACTGGTCCAAAATACGTCTTGACAAAATGGTCAATGTTCTCCTGGAAAAAACAGGAAAGCTGCTTAAACATACCCCTGTTCCCGATCTCGATATCCCCGATATTATACTAGGCATGGAAGGCGGAATACCTGAAATCCTTGCCTCGCAGTTTTCAATTTACGAAACTATCGGAATAAAGGACCAGGAATCATACATAGGTAATTTTCTTGACAAAGCAGACATCCATATCAGTAATCAGAAATATGCCCTTGCAGCCGAAGTCCTGCAGGCGGCAATGAAAGCAACAAAAGACCTTGATCTGCAGGGAGCAATTATTCACGATATCGGGATCCTGCTGGAACGCTCCGGCAGTCAGGAGAAGGCTCTTGAGACAATTAAAAAAAGTGTGGAACTGTTCGGCAAGACAAAAAACTACGAAGCACAGGTGATGGCTGTTATGTCACAGGCCGGCATTGAAACCCGCGCTGGCCTGAACGATGCAGCCAAAGTCACAATGAAAAAAGCTGATACTTTGCGTAAAAAACATAATATCTTCACCGTCATCAGTAATAAACCAGCATATAATAATGCACTGCGAACTGATCCGGAGAAATTTCAGCCACTAAGTGCGGAACGATCTTTAAAAGCACGAAAAGCAATCTCCGGATATAAATCAACTACCTCTGCAACAAGCATTCTCGCTGCCTCTTCAGCACCAGGACAGACCGCTGAAGAGCATGCACTTCAGCCGGTACTGTTAATGGCCCCAATGGTGTATGCGACCCGTTTAACTGAAAAAAAGTTTTCTGTCCTTGACAGCAATAATAATATCATCAGTGTAATCCTTAATAATAACAGTACACAGAACCTGGCCAGTTTTTATGCAACCCTCGCTGTCACTGACGATATCGGATTGCTTATGGGTTACCTCAACAGTTACACTGTTACCATAGCATACCTGACTCATGTTTTCTACTGGGTCATTCCCATGGCCATGGGTGACTGCCTGGCAGCGCTGGGTTCTTATCCGGAAGCAGAGCAGGAATACCTGAGCACACTTGATTACCAGTATCTTAATAAAGTTGTTGAATCGGTCAATCTTTGGATACGGCTCGCCGAACTGTACAACGACTGGGGTGACCGTCTCTATAAGCAGGCCCGCAATGACGTTTCAGAGTTCTACAAGGCAAATCAAAAATATGAGAATATCATTCGCCTTGATAACTCTGTCAACCAGAATTCGCCACTTTATAAGAGTGCAAAATTTTTGGAAATGCGAAACCGTGTAAACTCAATAATCCAGAGTATGTTCGTTACCGGGACTACCATAAATGAGAATCCCCGCATTATTATAGCATTGATGCGGGCACGGATGCAACTGACAAAAATTGCCGGCGAACTGAACTATATAGGACTGGGAGTTCATATCCCTCCCTTCAGTTTCGAATATCTGCAGAATATAGCGCGCTATTTCACCCAGCACGCATCACAGGTAGAACAAATGTATATCCAGTTTCAGAGCACCGGAGAAAACGAGAAGCTTCGCGAGCAGCAGATGGAGCAGCAGGCAGCAATTGCCTCAGCTTCAATTGAACTGGAAAGAAGGGGACTGGATGAAGCAAAAGAAGGAGTTGATGTAGCCATGGCTAACCTGAATGCTGCTGAAACCCAGCTCACAAATGCTGTTAAGGCAAAAAATGATTTCGCAAATGTACGCTGGGAATTACTTGAACTGGATACATTACAAGCCTGGGCATCAGCATCGGCGGTTGACCGGGATGACCAGGTCAGGCTTTCAATCAGCGGTTATTCCTATTACAATACTGAAGATACAAGACGAAATGTTGTCCTGAAGGAACTGGCGAATCAGCGTACACGCATCACTCATGATCTTGAGGCAAACCGTCTCCAGCGCGAAATAGATGCGGCTAATGCATATAAAATTGTGGGACAGGAACAGGTGCAGCAGGCAAATGCCAGGGTTAAGGTGGCAGAACAGCGTGTCGCTATTGCACAGATGCAGGAACAATACGCCCGTGAAAACCTTGAATTCCTCACCGGACGTGAATTTACCTCCGCTATGTGGTATAACCTCGCCCGTGAAGCACGGCGTTTGTCAGAAAGATACCTCGATATGGCAATAGAAGTTGCTACAATGATGGAGAAAGCCTACGAAGCTGAGACCGGCCGTGATCTTCGCAAGATAAAATTCGAGTACGGACTGAATCATCTCAATGGCATGCTGGGCGCTGAAGCTCTTCTGCTCGACATTGACTATTTCACTCTCGATCATGTACGTACAAAGGCAAAAAAAGCACAAATGAAACAAACTGTTTCACTTGCTGATAACTTTCCGATGGCTTTCGAACGCCTTCTGCAAACAGGAACGACCTTCTTTGAAACCACACTTGACCATTTCGACAGACGGTATCCCGGATTCTATCTGCAAAAAGTCAAGCAAGTGGAAGTTGTAATGGTTGGTTTGAGCGGAACAGAGGGAGTCCACGGAACTGTACGTAACATCGGTATGTCACAATTCCGCACAAAAAGCGGCACTGTCGTAAACCAGACATACCCCGCAGATGTAATGCCTTTGTCTGAATACAACGTGCGCCAGGATGCAATTGTCTTTCAGCTGGATAACAAAGACCTGCGACTGTTTGAAAATAATGGAGTGGCAACTATGTGGCAAATCGACCTGCCTCGTTCAACAAACACTTTTGATCTTCGTCAAATCCTTGATATCCACATGGTTATTTATTATGACGGTTTTTTCAACAATAGCCTTGAACAGCAAATTATGGCTAATCTGCCTGCCAGCGGCCAGGCATCAAGAGGACTGTCACTGAGAATGTACGCCCCTGATGAATTATTCTATCTGAGAAATAATGGCTCTGCTGAGTTTGATATCTCCCCTGACCTTTTCCCGGCCAATCAAACTGAACAGAAATTATCCTCTTACTCGCTCTGGGCACGGGGTAAAAATGCCGGAGGTTTAAAATTGCGCGTGAAGCTTGACAGATCAGGACTATCCCATACTTACGAACTGGATGCCGATGGCTATGCAAAAGGGAAAATGTTTCCTGACCTGGTCAATAAGCCATTTTTCGACAAATGGATCTTTACCATAGATCCCGGTGACAATCCGGATTTTGACCTTGCCGGTATAGAAGATCTGGCGATTTTACTTGAGTACAACTTTAACTACAAAGGTTAAAAGGGAGGGAGTTATGGGTAAATCCGGAGCTAGTTCAAACGCCATATCCCCTCCTGCCGGTTCGGGTAAGGTAGCAGGAATGGGCGAAGCATTTACCCTTGACCTGAACAGCGGTCAGGGTACTTACAGCCTCTCTTTTGAATTACCTGACGGTGTGGCAGGTTTCAAGCCAATGGTCAGGCTGGAATATTCACACGGACAAAGTAACGGACCGTTTGGCCTTGGATGGAAACTTCAGCTGAGACAGATCGACCGGAGACTTGATTTTGGCGTGCCGGGAGAAGCTGTAGCTGAACGTATTCTTGATTCAGACACGGAACTGAGGCAGTCAGCCGACGGCAGTTACCATCCGGTTAGGGAGATGGCATTCAGCCATTATGAAAAGGTGGGTAACCACTGGGTCATAACCGAAAAGGATGGTTCACGTTATTTCCTGGGAATTACCCCGGCAGGCCGGATAGCTGATCCTGAAAATGCCGGACGTATCCAAAGCTGGTTACTGGAACGGCAGGAGGATGTTAACGGTAACGCCATAAATTATGTTTACGAAACAGAGGATGGTTATCCCTACCTTAAAAAAATAAGTTACTCAAAGTTTATCGTGCGTTTCAGTTATGAAACCCGTCCCGACACAGTGATCAACGGCCGCGCCGGATTTTTGCGGAGCATCAAAAAACGGTGCAGTGCCATAAGCCTCTTCATAACTTCGGGTGACCGGAAAGTAAGGACTCTTTCGCTTAACTATGAGAACGCCCCATACAGCAATGTATCATTGCTTACTTCCAGCAGGCTTACCGCTCATGGCAGCGGCCAGCCCGACGTGGTGAAAAATCCTGTAAAATATGAATACAGCTCTTTCGATCCTGATAAATTCCGCATCCGGTGGATCAAACCCCGGGAAGGCGATCCTGACCCTCCCCCGCTGAGTGATCCCGAAACAGCGCTGATCGCAATGGATGATCTGCCATTACCGGGTATTATCGCCAACCGGTCAGGCAGGCAGTACTATTGGCCAAATAATAGAAATGGAGGATGGTCATATCCGCGGGTTCTTCAAAAAACCCCTTTTATAACATCCTTCGAAAATGAAGGGATCCAGTTTGCCGACATGGATGGTAACGGATCTGCCGACCTGCTTGCAGGCATTGGCATTAATCCCCTCCATGGCTTTTACAGAAATAACGGAGCTGAAGGATTTGGCGACTTTACCGCTTATCCGCGCCAGGCCCGCACACTGCCTCCTTTCCGGACAGGCCGTGTCCGCATGGCCGACCTGAACGGCGACGGCGTTATCGATGCCATGTACTCAACCCGCCGGGGATTTGCAAGCTACATTAACAACGGACAAAAAGGCTGGGCTGAACCAACATTGGCCACTAATGCTACAAAGGCCGATTTTGCCGATCCGCTGACATTCATGGCCGATATGACCGGAGACGGGTTACCCGATACGGTACGTGTGCGTTCCGGACTGGTGGAGTACTGGCCTAACCTCGGACATGGACGGTTCGGTGACCGTATTGCAATGATGAACAGTCCGCGCCTTCCGGGTATCAGTAACGCTTCAGAGCAACTGCTGCTGTCAGATGTCGATGGTGACGGCTGCTGCGACCTGATACGAATTTCAGCCAAAGGTGCAGAACTTTATATCAATCAGTCAGGCCGGGGATTTGCCCCGCCTGTGGTTTATCCGGTTTTGCCAATCCCGATCCCCGGTACAGTGCGTGCGGTGGATATGTACGGGCAGGGAAAGGCGGGTCTGCTATACAACACCCTCAGAGGAGGAAAAACTGCCTATGTTTACTTCAGCTTCTCCGGTGAAGCGCCTCCATACCTTATTAATCGAATTGATAACGGAACAGGACTGATCAGTGAGATCGAATATTCTCCTCTGATAAATATGGCTTTGACAGACCTGGAGGAAGGCAAAAAATGGGATACTTATATGCCTTTCCCCCTGTGGCTTGTCAGCGCCACCAGGGAGACAGACACCATAAGGGGCACTACATCGGAAGTCCATTACCGCTATCATGAGGGACACTTCGATCCGTTGCTGAGGCGTTTTCAGGGTTTCCGCAATGTTGATAAGACCGAAGCAGGTGACAAAAGCAGGCCTGACACACTGGTTAAATATACCTTTTTGATGAACCAGGCAGCGCTGCCCGGCAAGAGCCGGGAGAATGCCCATCTGGACCGCCTGCTGGAAAAAGTAGCTGTGTTCAGTCTTGACGGCACGCCGGCACAGGATCTGCCTTATCACACCGAAGAGACCGAATATGGCCTGAAACATCTGGAAACATTGTCCGACGGGACCGCCAGAGTCTTCGTTTTCATCCGGAATACATGGAAACGTTACTTTGAACGTACAGACGATGAACGCGTCGAACAGCGAACATTCGACTATGATGCCTTTGGCAATGTTATCAGTGAAATTACACGTGGTTATGGAACAGAAAACGGTTCACCGGTGCCGGAGAAAGAGGTGTTGACAGAAGTCGCTTATGCAACAGATCCTCAAAATATCATTTTCAAAATCAAACAGGTTGTTAAACGGGATATTGCGGGAAAAATCATCATGGAAATGCGCCGCTATTATGACGGACTGCCGGACGGACAGTTGTCGCGGGGACTGATGACACGCGAGGAGCACCTGGTACTGTTATCGGATGATTTCAATACACATTATGCCGGCATGGACATGGCGGCAAACGGATATTTCAGTCAGCCTGACGCAGATGGCAATAATGCCGTATTTGCACTGGAAATAAAAAAGACTTACACTCCGCACGGTAATATCGAAACGGAAGAAACCGGCGCAGGAAGGATCACCAAAAAAATATATGACGATGAAAACCTCTATGTAACAGAAGAAATTGTCAACGGCAAACGAAGCAGTCGCACAAATGAGCCGGTGACCGGCAAGCCATTGGTGATGACAGCACACAGCGGAACAACCGTAAGGATCAGTTATGATGCATTCGGACGGACAACCGCCCTGATGCTTGCCGGTGATACTCCGGGAAATCCCACGCGGACTATTACATACGACGACAGTAACATACCAAATGCTTCATATATAAGCTACCGGATTGATGAGAATACACGCAGCCATACTGTTAATTATCTCGACGGTACGGGGAAAGAGGTGCAAAAAAGAGTTGAGAGAAAACCGGGTGAGTTTGTTGTTAGCAGCTGGATGGAACATAATCCGTGGAAGCAGGTAAAGGCTGAATTTGAGCCAACCCTTGATGACAAGATGGATTTCAGTATCCCCGATACCGCAGGGCGACCATCCAGGCGCATATTTTTCGACGGGGAGGGACGGCCGGTAAGGGTGGTCAACTATAACGGAGCTGAGAGCTCTGTTGGTTTTACTCCGTTTGAGATAATCACTTATGATGCCCACGATAAAGATCATGCTCATCCGGGATTTAACACTCCCCGCCGCGAACGGGTCGATGTGTGGAACCACCGCACGGAAGTAACTGAAACGGCTTCCGGCGGGCCGGACATAACTACTTTCTATTCTGTAGGTCTCTTTGGCGAACTGCTCGGGCTTTCAGATGCCAACGGCACGATTTGCAGCTATGGCTATGACCTCCGCGGCAACCGTCTGTCGGTGGATCATCGCGATGCAGGACTGAGACTGCAGTGGTTCGACAGTCATAATGACATTATCCGGACTCGTGATGCCAACGGCAATGATGTCACTGTGGAACGGGATCCGGAGGGCCGTATCACCGTTGTTAAACTTAACGGCAACGTTGTTGAGAGGTTCTCATACGATGACGTCACCCCTGCCGCTGACGGACGACTTATAAATGCACAATACAGCAAAGGCAGTCAGCAATTTTCTTATTCCCAGAGAGGATTTTTAAAAGATCATACGATAAATGCCGATGGCCATAATTTTAAGTTTGGATATGAGTATAACGACATGGGCAAACAAACAGCCGTTACCTATCCGGATGGCACAAGGCAGTCACGTGAATATACCCTGAACGGACTGGTTGAAAGCATTGACGGTATAATCGACAAAATAGATTATGATGCCCGCAATTTGCCTGTGCGTATAGAATTTGCCAATGACGTAATCACCACAATAGACTACGAACCGGGTGCAGGGCATGTCAGAAAGCAGCGAACAGTGGCTGATAACGGAACGGTAATGGAAGATGTAACATTCACGTTTGATGAATTGATGCAGCTTACCGGTCGCAGTGATAGCGCTCCCGGAGTGCAGCAAAACATCAGCTACGAGTATGATGATCTCAATCAGCTCAAACAGGTCAGTGGCAATGATGCAGAAGGCAACTATACACTTGGCTACAGTTACAGCAACGGCTACAATCTTTCTAAAACAGATGAGAGCCAATGGTATCTCGGATACAATGATGCAGTCCGTCCCGACAGGCTGTCTGATATTACAAGGCCTGGCGAGGCTCTGTTCAACATAAATTACGATGCTAACGGCAATATGAAAAATATGCCCGGCCGGGAATTCAGCTTCAACTTCAAAAACCAGCTTGAAGAGGTAACACTCGACGACGGATCGGTGGTGAAGTACGATTATGACTACCGTGGCAACAGGGTGCGGAGAAGTGTAACCCGTAGCGGAATTACGACAGATACCATTTTCCTTGGCCGGCTGACTGAGTTCCGGGCAGGACAATACACAAATTTTGTTATACTGAACAGGCGAAGAATAGCTATAGTAAACAACGGACGGAAACGATGGATCCACACCGACCCTACCGGCAGCGCCAACTTCTTCAGTGATGAAAACGGCACCAAAATTTCACAAATAGCCTATCATCCGTATGGCAGTGAACGTTCACGCTCGGGAACACCGGCCATACGCACCTTCGCGCTGCACGACTATGATGACGAGACCGGGCTCATTTACATGGGGTACCGGTGGTATTCACCGGAAGCAGGACGCTTTATAACACCTGACCCGCTATACCTGCACCGGCCCGAACGCAGTGATGGCGATCCCGGGCGTTTGCGGCTATACACTTATGCGGGTAACAGTCCGCTCGACAATGTTGATCCTGCCGGACTTTCATTCTGGAGTGTTGTAGGTGCAATTGTCGGAGTGATAGTAGGGATAGTGGTCGCAATAGCTGTTGTGGCGGCATTTGCAGCAGGCATTGGCTGGGGCCTTCTGGCTATTGCAGGTGTAATAGGCCTTATCACAGTAAGTTATATTGCTGCTCATGAAACTCAGGGCACCGGGGCCGGGGAATTTTTCAGGGGCTTAATGATAGGGATCAATGCCGGCATGAATGCTTCATTCCTGGCAATGATGGGACCGGTAGGTGCATTCCTCGGAGGGTTCGTCGGAACACTGATATTCCTGTCAGCTTTTGACACTATTGCAGGAAATCCCATATATCAGGGCATCCTTGGCTGGTCAAACTGGCTCATGCCTATGTCATGGCTTGTAACCGGAGCAGGCTTAATAATGTGGATCCTCAACGGTCTGGGACATCTGCTTCTGTGGGAAATACCAAATCTGTGGGGTCAGGGAGTCGAATTTTGCCGTATAACAGGCTTTCGCATGGACTGGTCAACCGGCATGCTTGCGACCCGGGGAGGCTGGGTAGCCAACGCCAATATGATAGACACTGCCTATAATATGGGTAACTTTGCCTATGTGGATAATAATTCTTCAGGATGGCATCTCGACCATGAAGCAGGGCATAACCTCAGCCTGGCTGTTTTTGGAAGTGTCTTCCACTTTGTCGGATTCATTCATGAGATGGGTACAGGCGCCGGCAGCAGCGCCTTTGCCGAGGTAATAGCAGACAGTAATGACGGCGGGCCCGGCATGTGGGCTGAAACTTCATAGGAATATATTGTACCGGTGAAGCTGACGATCAATTGCCTGTTCAATACAGGTCGGTTGTTCACAAAGCTCACGTATCTGCGCTCGAATTGGCGTAATTCCTGAATCTGCCATCCGGCAACATAGCTGTCGCTGACTAAACTTTTTTGAATGAAAGTGGCTATCCATTCAGCATCTTTAACATCTGTCTCACGGCCAGGTAGTTGCTTAATAAACCAGGAGTTTATCAACTTTAATTCAAAATAGCCTTGTAAGATACGCCAGATGGGAATCCAGTAAATGCCGGTGCTTTCCATAACAACTTCCTTTACATGGTGTTCTTTCATTAAATCATGCATCTATGCATTATCGATCGTTAAACTAGTGAACTCACGGATAATTTTTTCTCCGTTTCCTTTTAATTTACACATCAGTATTATATCTTTATGTATGGCAAGTCCGCATACCGTTTTCATGTGATTAAAATTAATTATTTTGAATGGTATCATATGTAACTCACATCTATTTTAATCATCACCTTGGGTGTAAATATTTTGCTTGTTCTTTTCATAATATTAATTTTTAAATAACAATCCCGTTAAACAGATAAAACTATGAGATGCATGGTCACCGGCGCAACCGGTTTTATAGGAAGCAGACTGGTTCAGGAATTATTAAACCGTCAAATTCAGGTTAATATATTGGTACGTTCGGAGAAAAAGCTATCTCCGAAAATCCGGGAGAGAGCCTCAGTTTTCTCAGGTGACATAATGAATAAAAAGGCTGTTGACTCTGCAATGAGAGACTGTGAATTTGTATTCCATCTTGCAGGTTTTGCAAATATCTGGTCAAAAGATAAAACACTTCCGTACCGGACAAATGTGGAAGGAACGAACATTATCCTCGAAACCGCCTTAAAAAACAATATCAAAAAAGTTGTATACACCTCTTCGGCAGGTATATTTCCTCCCTCCGGTCAGCAAAAGACTATAAATGAAAAGTCTCCCCTCCCCGATTACTACCTGACAGATTATGAAAAAACCAAACGAGCTGCTGAAGATCTCTGTATTGAATACTGCTCAAAAGGCTTAAGCACTGTGATTGTGAATCCCTCACGGGTATATGGTCCGGGCCCCTTAAACAAAAGTAATTCGGTTACCATTCTTATAAAAAAATACATAAAAGGCAACTGGCGATTTATACCCGGCGACGGAAACCAGATTGGAAATTATGCTTTTATCAACGACGTTGTTAACGGTCATATCCATGCACTTGAGAAGGGCACTACCGGAAAAAAATATATTCTTGGGGGAACAAATGTATCATATAATGAATTTTTTGATACCATTGGAGAAGTGAAAGGGAAAAAATACAGACTCCTGCATCTGCCCATCCCTGTTATTTCAGTATTTGCAGCTTTTGAACTGTTTTGTGCCGAAAATTTCGGAAAGCCTCCTGTGATCACTCCTGACTGGCTGAAAAGATACAGTCAGGACAGACCGGTTTCGAGCCAAAAAGCGATTGAGGAATTAGACTATTCAGTAACTCCGCTATCAGAAGGTATTGAAAAAACTATTTTATGGTTAAACTTAATGAAAAGGGAAAATGGGAAAAATTGTAACAAATAGTTTTGCACTGATTACAGGTGCAAGTGCCGGTATTGGAAAGCAATTTGCTATTGAATGTGCAAAACAAAAACTAAACCTCTTTTTGATATCATTGCCTGATACAGGGCTTGAGTCATTAGGATTAGAATTAAAAGAAAAATATCATGTTGAAATTCATACACTTTGTATCGATCTGACAGGCAAAAATGCTCCCTCGGAAGTTCATCGGTATGCCACCCAAAATAATATTGTGGTAAGCCTGCTTGTTAACAATGCGGGAGTAGGTTTTGAAGGTAAGCTTGAAAACCTTTCAGTAGATTTAATTGATGAAATGATACTTTTAAATGTAAGAGCTTCAACACTGTTGACTTTTCTGTTTTTACCTGAAATGAAAAAACTCGAGAAAGCATACATCCTCAATATCAGTAGTTTTGGTGCTTTAACACCCTTGCCCAACAAGTGTGTCTATGCTGCTACTAAAAGCTATCTGCTATACCTGACAAATGCGATAAATTACGAGTTAAAGGGGACAAGCGTCCATGCGCTGTCTGTTCATCCAAGCGGGGTAAGCAGTGAAAGGGCTTTGGATAATATCCGGAGATCGTCCTTTATTGCACGCATTTCGACCTTAACACCCGAAGAAGTAGCACAGCTTTCCATTAAAAATATGCTGGCAGGTAAAAAATTCATCGTACCGGGAACTGTGACAAAAATATACTACTATCTGGGGCTGCTTTTACCTACTTTCATGATATTAAACCTTGTTTCAAAAGTCTTCAGGAAACAATAAAGGGATGAGATATTTATTCCCATCCCGTCCTGAACTCCCAAAAGCAATCTTAACTTCCACTGGAAATGCATGATGGCCCCGGTATCCGTACTTAACTATATTATAATTCACGAATTAGTCCACCTCAAATTCCCAAACCATTCCAGCGAGTTCTGGAACGAAGTGGATAAACTTATGCACAACTACCGTGAATACCACAACTGGCTTAAAAGGTACGGCGTAAAAATGGATTTATGAATCTTACCCCACAATAAGCATTCGGTGAACACCTTGTAAAAATTTTGGAGAAATTATATTAAAAACTGTGTAAAAACAACCGGCCAGAATCATCTTTATCATTTAATTCCAAGCATATTTCTTTTTTGTCAAATTTGTATTTTGTACCATCACTCAAAACAGGAATGTCAGAATCAATTAAAGACAAAATATATTGAATATCATATTCCTCACAAATTGATTTGACTTTGTTCAATAATCTTGTTTTAACCCTGTCATCAAGTCCCTCCAGAAGCCCGTCATGATAAACAAATCGAAAGAAAGATTTTTCAGAATAATGTATTAAAAGTGCTATATCAAACGCCATACAAAGAATTTTCTTGTAAGTTGTACCCTGATTACAATATCTTTCAAGTCCTCTTCATCGAACTGCAGTGGACGAAGTAAGTGATTTAAATTTTCAGATCGTACAATATCATGGTATGACCTCAGAAACTGCTGAATTCGCTCATCCCCAATTATTAAATTTGTAACGCCAGTTTCTTCATCTATATAATCTTCAATTTTCTCATCTTGTTTACCCGTCAATTTCCTATTTGTAAACAACAGGTAATAATCAACTTTGTTGTTTTCAAGATTTCTCTTTATTGCAGGAACGACCTCATTCTTGAGCCTTTTCTTAAACTCATAATCTGAACAACTAGCATTTTCTCTGCTTGTGTGTTTTGCTTCAATTATCATCTTACCTTCCCATGGTTCTTGTTCACTCGGGAAACAGTTTGCTTTCCCGGTAAATCTGCCGTCTCTTCCTCCATCACTACCTTTAGCAAAGGGGATTACTCCTTCACCAAGTATTATTGAACAAATTGATATTGTAAGTTACTCAAAATCATCTTCGTTCATATAGTGTAATGGATATTTTCTCATAATCTTTTAAAAACAATAAAAATAGAAAAACAACTTTGATTTAACGAAAAAAAGTAGGACTCTTTTGCAAATTTCGGATTGTGAGTCTGCTTATGCGATTTGTAAATGTGTGCGGTCAAAAAGCGTCCCAAACTGTCCCGATGGGCAGAAACAGGTAGGCAAAACCAAGTTTTTCTTGCACCAACCTTCAATTAAAGAGTTAATATTTCCTATCTGTTTTTTCAAATTTCCAATTAGGTTATTCCACTGTATTTCAGTCTTTATAGTCTTGTCCATAACGGTAAGTAGTCGAGTAGGCCGGAGGAACTTCCCCTCCAGCCTCTCACAGAACCGTACTTGACAGTCTCCCGTCATACGGCTCTTGTTATACAAATCTATACGCTTTAACTACATAATCCTATTTGCCAATGATAAAACAGTGATGGAAATTGTTTCCGTACGTTTTCTAACCATTTATAGGCACGGTTTAAACTGGTTTTGTAGCGTTTGTACCTCATTCTTGCCCACCGCACAATGCGCTTTCGCAATAACTGAAAGATTGGGTTCAACTCGTGTTTCCTGAACTTACCAAAGTAGTTTACCCATCCCCGAATGTACGGGTTTAAAAACTGGGCAACTCCTACAATGCTTTAGTAAGTCAAGCCAACAATATCCAATACTTCCATTTTGTCAGCAATACGTTTCTTTGAATTAATACTAATGGCACAATCGTAGCCGAGAAACAGTTTACCTGATTTCGTTAACACAGCTGCGTTCAACCACCGTTTGATGTACAATAAACACC
>CAZBWK010000061.1:0-25839 GCA_964495655.1 uncultured Prolixibacteraceae bacterium
TGACAATTACGAAGTTAATCCCGATACGGTAACGCAACCGCCAACCGTACCATACTGGAATTGAAATTACCCATACAGGAATTACAGTTTCGGGGACTTATACCGCCAACCGTACCATACTGGAATTGAAATTGAATGAATTAATGGAATTAACAGAAAATAAAACTTCCGCCAACCGTACCATACTGGAATTGAAATGTATAAATTGTGTAAACAAATTCCGTGCGTCCGTAACCGCCAACCGTACCATACTGGAATTGAAATACAATATTTATTTTATGATACATGTTGTTTATATGCCGCCAACCGTACCATACTGGAATTGAAATGGATCAATTACTGGTTTTAAATCAAATTGTATCCTCCGCCAACCGTACCATACTGGAATTGAAATTCCGGAGGTGGAGATATGTATAAATCAGTTTATGAACCGCCAACCGTACCATACTGGAATTGAAATGTTGATGAAAACAGCAAAATCGGCCAGCGCAACACCGCCAACCGTACCATACTGGAATGGAAATTTTCATGAAAATTTTTTATATTTGCACTGCAGGCAGTTAAAGATCAGCATTGGACTGTATCCTCTAAGCGATGGCTTTAATTGCCTGCATTTTTTATCTTATCGGTCCGCCAATCGTACCATACCGGCATTGAAATGTCATAATTTTATGCTGGCAGATTTGTATTTATATAGAAACAATATTATATTTACTAGATGATTGATAAAGAAAAAATATTAAAAACAAGAATTATAAAAACGATTAACTTCTTTCAGCTTTTTGGATTTTTATTCTTAATGATTTTAAGTTCATGTGATTCTGACCCTATTTTTGATTTAAACGAATCAGATTTAACCATAGAGTTTTCTGATGGTACGCTATTGACTGAAAATGAAATAGCTTTTTATGATAGTTCGACAAATACGTATTTTCTAAAATCTGACCTGATATCTGAATTACCTTTGACAAGTTTTAATATCAAAGTGAATAATGATAGTATTTTAGGTGGAGTATTTCATTCTTGTATATTATCATCTCCACCGCCAACACCTTATTATATCTCTGATTGCTTTTTTCCCGGACGTGATATCCTTACGATCCAATATTATGGAAATGAAGATAATTTGCTAAATGATTCACGTATAATTAATTCATTAAAAGCAAGCAATAAACTTCGTCATGGATTAAGTTTTCAAATTGATAGTATCAGGGTTATTGCATCAGACAGTCAGACTGATGTTGTAAGTATTGTAACAATAAAGAATCATGATAACATAGCATATTACATTCCCGATTTAAACAAAATGGGAGAAAGATATTACACTGATTATACAGGAGGGTTATCTTTTTCAAATATTAATACTGGTTTGAGTTCTTTTATAAAGGATTCAAATAGTGACAGACAAAGAGATGATATAAAAATTGATGATTTAACGAAACTTAAGGCAAACTCTGAATTAACATACACTTATAAATCAAGGAATTATCATGCAATTCCTGCGGGAGTATACAAAGTCAGAGCAAATTTTATGGGGATTGTCTATACTGCGTCTGATTTTGAATTAAATCAAGATGATGGACGAATTTGGGTTGGACAAATAGAAACTTATAAAGATGGAGTTATTATTGAATAATCTTCTATCTCCCCGCTCATGCCAGCCAATAGTACCATAGTGTAACTTAAATCAGAAATTTTTGACATATTCCTGTCACTGTGCTAAAATATCCGGAATTTTACGGGAACATCTAAACTTATCTGAAATTTTCAAGATATCTCCTGAAAATTCCAAAACTTTCCGGATTCCTTTGGAAATTTTAGGAATATATTAAATTTTGTAATCAGAATTGGACGCATCAGAGTGAATTCTTAAATTTGATAAACATCAAAAATTCAATGTATGAAACGAAAATGAAAATTTTAATTCTTAAATTTTTTACAAAAAAGAATGATTAAAATTTTCTTGTGAGAGTGAGGAACGAACGGTTCCATATGTTCTCAAATTTTTAATTAATTTATTTACAAGTAATTACAAAATTTTAAACAGATGAAACAGAAACGGTCAATACTGATTTTGGTTTTATTAATAGTCTTATTATCATCAATTACTGCCTCTTTTGGCATCTTGTCACATAAGGGAGATGGCCCTTATCAATATGAATCTATCCGGGGAGAATCTGTTGAGATATATGGACGCGGAGTATATCATCACATGTCGGCAGATGTCGCTGTTCAGGGCATTGCACAAGATTATGTTACCCTTTTTGCCGGAATCCCTTTGCTGTTGATATCTCTTATTGGTTGTCGAAGGAACTCAATACGATATCATTTCTTGCTCGCAGGGACTTTATTGTATTTTTTTGTGACTTACTTGTTCTATACTGCTATGGGAATGTATAATGTGCTTTTTTTGTTCTATACAGCGCTGCTGGGATTGTCATTTTTTGGGCTGATCCTTGCGATTTACTCATTTGACTTGAAAGAAATAACTGAACAATTATCGATAAAAATTCCTAATAAATTAGTCGGAGGTTTTTTGATTTTCAATTCTATTGCTATTGCTATTTTGTGGCTGGGCATTATTATTCCACCTCTATTTGACGGATCGATATATCCGGTTGAACTTCAGCATTATACAACCCTGATAGTTCAGGGTTTTGACCTGGGTTTATTATTGCCGGCTTCTTTTGTTGCCGGCCTTCTGCTTTTTAGGGCAAGAACAACGGGATTCCTTTTTGGAACAATATATATTGTATTTTTATCAATCTTAATGACTGCTTTATCTGCTAAGATCATTGCAATGTATTTAAATGACGTTAATGTAATTCCTGCTGTTTTTATAATTCCGGGCATTAACATTTTTACTATAATTTGTGCGTTTCTGATGATCAGGAGCTTTCAAACAAATAGGAGAAATGAATCCAACAGATAAAATCAAAATTAAGGATTCTGTCAGTATTGTCAGGAAAAACGGAGCGTTGTTATATTTCAAAGCTACATTAAACGATTAATAATGATGAAATGCTTTTAATAGATCATTCAATATATTCAACAGTGACCGGCCCCAGTAAACCTGAAGGGTGAGGCTTTTCATCCTTTTTTATATCATTTATTACTGTCCATGTGTATCTCTCATTTTCAGGCAGCATATTATCTTTTATTAACCGGTTTCGCCAGAGATTGGCCACCTTGATCTCCAGTTCATTTTCCCCATCCTTCAGTATGTCTGTTACATTAAGCCGGTATGGTGCAATCCAGACACCACCGGCTTCTTTGCCGTTAATTTTCAAATCAGCTATAACCTCAACATTGCCAAGGTTTAGATATAATCCGTTATTTTCAGGAATGGTTTCCAGGGTAAAGGTGGTTTTATATATTGCTGATCCTGAATAGTACCTGATTTTTTCATTTTCAGATTCAGCCCAGTCTTTAAGTGTTGCAAATGTTTGTGTTTCAGCAGGGCCAATCGCTTTATTCAGGAAATCAACATTAAAGGGGCCTTCAATGGTACTGACAGGTTTCAGTAAAGGGAAATTATTCTTATATGATGGGCTCACCTTGTCATTGTCAGAGTTGGTAAAAACTACAAACCAGCTTCTGTGTCCTTCCATTTTCAGAGGAACAACAGTTCTTCCGTTAACTTCTGTATAGTCCCGGAGATGTCTTATCTCACCTGTAATGGCATCCCAGAGCTGCGGTTTGGATCCTTTCACACGGAAAGAGGGGTTAAAACTTATTCCGGTATCCGACTGATTGGTTATAAAATAGATCTCCATACCCGGTAATGTACGGTGGGTCCATAAAACCGGTGCTGCTTCTGTTTCTATATCCTTTTCAATTTTGAGCATTTTAAATACTTCATTTAATTCGTATCCTTCCATTACCATTCCTTCACCATAGTTATTGATAAGTTTCCCTTCGCTGTACTCTCCATTCCAAAGTTTATCTGCCAGCTCTTTTACCTGCTTGTCGCATTCCGGGTAGTTTTGAAGGCTTGGTGATTTTAAAGGCTTTGGCCCCAGGATATTACCTCCTTCTGATACCAGTTGTTCTATTTTTGCAAGAAGTTCAGGCCGCATGGTTGTCAGCGGAGGCAATACCATTACTTTGTAACTCATTCCGTCGGGCAGGACAAACCTGCCGTTCTCAACAGAAAGGCGGTTTAAGATTACTTCTGCATTAATATAGTCGAACGAATAACCTTCCGGTATTTCAGGATCCCTTCCGCCTGTCATGATAGGTGCATTTTCTCCTATGAAGTAACAAACATCGGCAACATACCGGCCTTGCTGGAGCAAATGCTGGCATCTCCTAAGATAGTCGAAGTAGCTGTCTGACTGGCCAAACCAGGTATTATGACGGTTAAACTCGGTGCTGAACCAGGCGTTCATGCCGGGTACCCGATTATCATCAGGCTGCTGGATATAAAGGTGAAGTACAAAATGGTTTATACCCTCGGTCAGAGACCAGTCACCCCGCTCTTTAAGAACTGCCGGATGCCTCAGATAGGCATTCCCCGAGGCAGTAAAAGCTTCTGCAGAAGTCATTGGTTTACCGTAAACATGTGCTGTAGAAGACGAAGCTTTACACTCAATGTCGCCCAGTGGCCGTTCATTCCAGAACTCACCCGCAACCAGGCTTGATTGTCCTCCGTACATCATAAACTCAGAGGGGAATCCCCAGTGGCCATAATTCTCAAGCCATGTTTTCAGGTTATTCTGTTCACTCGCCTTACGCAGTCCCCCCACATATTCATATGCTATATCATCAGCAACGGCACGGCGTAAATCCCACAGGAATCTTTCAGATTCTTCTGCACTGCCAACTATTCTCCCTGATAATACCGGTAAATATTTTACCGGATCATAACCATATCTCTCTTTAAACTTTATTTCATAATTATCAGTCCAGTTTTGTGATCCCATTTCATAACTGTCGGCAATTACATATTTAAATGCAGATTTGCTCTCTTCCGGGATTCTCTTAAGAAATTCTCCCACAAAGTGGTCGAAATGGATCTTTACCAGTTCACTACTCATTTTATCAATTTCATAACCCCTTCCCTGCGGAGCCGAAGGCGAATTTTTTGTACCTGTCGGGGCCATACCGATTCGCATTACTGTCCATGTTCCCTCAGGAACATCCCATATCAGCCGGCCATCTTTATCAATTTTATCTGAGATGTCTACAACTTTATTTATTATCAGGTCTTTATCGTTTATTTCATCCTGTGTCTCCCAGACATAAGTATTCCATTCGGGTGTAGGGGTAGGATGCATTTTGCCAAGCTGTTTTTCTATGTACCTGTCAAGGACCGGGGATTCAGAGATGTTTATTTCTGAAAACCTGACCTCCTGCATATTTCCTGCAAAATTTTTACATACCAGTTTGAATTTGTCAGATTTCGTTTCAGGCAGGGATACTGCCAGTTCACCCAGGGTAACCGGTCCGACGTTTACATTCAAATTACTCCTGTCAAATAAAAATTTTCTGATCGATTGTTCTATGCCATTAACCTCAGCAAAAAGCTCACAGTCGCATTTCACAGTACTTCCGGGAGCAATAGCAATCTGCCTGGCTGTAACAGGTTTCTTTAATTCAAATTGAAATGTCACCTCCAGGCCTTCGTGGTTTTTAAACACCGCTGATGTTGAAACATTATTATCAAAAAGGTTTGTAATATTTGGCGTGGGTGGAAATGTCCCTGACTTTTTAATGAGTGACCTCAGATCAATGCCTTCGACCTTTGGTATTTTAAAAGCCAGGGTATGGGTATCCCTGAATTCCTCATCCGGTTTATCAGTTAATAAATTAACTTTCCCTGGTCCTGATACTTTAATTTCACTGTAAGTCAGATAACGCATCGCCATATCTGGTTTTACCCAGGGTCCCCCCGACTGGCTCCAGCCTGGACAGTTAAAGATACCTATATCTACACCGATCCGGTCTCCTTCAGTTACAGCATGAACCATGCAGTCCCACCATTCGTCACTGAAAAGAGGCACTCTGCCGTCAACGCCGGCAGGATTTATATTGCCTATAAGTGCAGCTCCGATTCCCGCTTTTTTCATTGCCTCCAGGTCCTTAGTGATCCCTTCTTTTGAAATATCATCATTGATCCAGTACCAATAGCACCAAACTGTATTATCTTCTGTTGGGGTCACGAACCCTGAAATTATGTTATTGAATTGTTCAACCGGTGTTTGCTGGGTTCTGTTGCATGAGAATAGTATCGCTGAAAACAGGATTGCTTTAATCAGGTGTTTCATTTGGTTTATTTTTTTCAAAAATAATCAAATTAAGAGATATGGAATAATTTATTTCTTATGGCTTCCGGTCGCTCAAACAAACCTTCGGCTGAAGCAGACGGCAAGGGATAAGGCATTGAACAACAGAATTGCTACAATGCAGCTTTTTATTTGATTTTAAAAGGCTCCAATACCTGCTAATCTTTTTTACATATTAGCTTTTTTCTTTTATATCACTCGTTACCTGATCTTTTCTCTGAGCAGTTTTAGATAATTTTCACTTGTCTTTTTATCGGCGCCCAATATGCCGCAAAGATATTTTCCTGATTTATAAAGATAAACCTGTCCATTGTAAGGGTCTTCAATGGTAAATTCAGGTTGTCCTCTGTTTTCTTTTGGATATTTTACAAAGTCGAGATATTCGGTTAATATTTGTGCTGTATGCTGCTCATCTTCCGGACTAATAATGAATATCTGGAAATTCTTTCCTTCCTGTGAATATGACGAAAGGAATGCCGACCTCAGAAAGCCGTAGCCCAGGAAACTGGTTGAAATATATTTTTCAGAATATTGAATTTTCCCCTTTTGAGGAAAAAGATCCAGCTCGGGGGGCAGCTGGTTATCTTGTTTAAGATGATCATCTATGAGGTTAGCAAGTTGTTCAATTTCGTCTTTGTTTTCTGCACTATTGCCTGTTATCTGTACATAATATGGTCCTGTTATAAAGTAAAATGATTCAGCACTCTTGAAACCCTGTGCTCCGGTATCAGTGAATTCATAATCGGTGCTTCTTTCCTGTGAATATATACCAAAAGCATTTACCGGATTACTTTGCTCAAATATATAAACCCTGATGAGCTTGTCATTGTCATTACTATATTCAGCGGTATACAATTTTTGAAAATCATAGGTCAGATAAGCATCTGCAGCGCCATTTATAATGTCCCAGAGGTTGTCGGGTGTATAAACAAGCTCGCCGGCATTAAGCTTCCAATCTTTAAATTCAGGAAACATAGCTGAAGCATTGTTGAAAATTAAAGGGAATAGCAGGAACAGTGTATACTTATATAAATTCATCATGGTTTTTTTAAATATTTAATAATAAATAAATTAAAACATCAGTGCCTTAAATATCTGTTCACTCAGGTGAACGGCAAAGGATAAGGTATTGTACTAAATAACTGATTACGCCAGAAATTCGTCCGGCACATCGGCAATTCTCGAAATATCAGCCAATTTCTGTGGTATATTAAATCCTTTTATACATTTAACCGTACAGGATGAGCAGTCTGCGCAAGGATTTTCTGAAATCCCCAGGCTTAATAATTCCTGTTTAGCTTTATTCATCTCCCCATATCCGTATGCGTACATAAATGCCCTCATCATGTCCGGTATTGGAAGCCTTTTCCGGCACGACCGTGTACATTCGTGACAGCCATTACAATACAGTCCCGGCTGGAGAGAAGCAAAAGAGAGGAAAGATTTTTCATCTTTTGTAAGACTGAGATTGTTCATAACTGCCATATTTTCCTCAAGTTCACTGAAATTAGTTATGCCGGGTATAAGGGTATGGACATGCTGATTCTTAAGCGCCCATTTAAGTGCTGCCCGGAAGTGCATTTTTTCAGATTCTTTACCCAGTTTGCCACCTGCCATAGTTTTCATCCCGACAATTCCTATTCCTGCTTTTGATGCTTCCTTAATTCTTTTTGTTAAAAGATCTTTATGATCCTGTTTAAAGTTATAGGCTGTGAGGATTACATCATAGGCCTTACTTTCGATTGCTGCCTCTATAACCTCAGGTTCATTACTGTGCGTGGACAAACCAATAAATCTTGTTTTGCCGAGTTTTTTTGCTGTCTGCAGAGCATCAATGTATGATTCATTCAATACCTGGTCACGCGAAGAAAGTGCATGTATGTAAAGTATTTCGACATAATTCATTTTTAATCGTTCCAGGCTGGTGTCCAGGTCTTCCAGAAATTTATTTTTATCGGCAGGTTTTACTTTGGTTGCAATGGTAAATGAATCCCTGGGATAATTCTCCAATACCTCACCCAGCATCTTTTCATTATTGCCGTTCTGGTAACCGTGAGCTGTGTCAAAGTGTTTAATGCCTGCGCTCATGGCTGCTTTTATGAGATTAGGGTTGTCGGCACGCATTACGCCAAAGCTGATAACAGGCAATTCCAATCCGGTTTTTCCAAGTTTTCTTGTTATGATAATCCCCTCATTTGCTCTCTTGTCAATGTAACTGGCAGTCTCATGCCCCATCATCTTATTTGAAAAGAGCGCTCCGGTCGCACCCAGTGCAGAAGTCTTAAGGAATATTCTTCTGTTTAGGTTTTTGTCTTTCATTAGTTTCATATTTGTTTGATTTAAATTGTTTAGCGCAAGCATTTTTTTGATACTTTCAGGATCTTAACAATATTCATAAGTACATAAATAAATAAACTTCTAATTTACGAATTTATTATATAAGTTGTCTCTTTTTCTTAGAGAATAGCTCCGCCAACTGTTTACCTGCGAGACCCTCCTGGCTGACTGCTTCTTTGGCCGGATCCGCCTCTGCTTACGGCTGACCGGTTACTGCTGCCTGTGGAAGGACGGGATGTAACTCTTGATGATTGTGATTTGGCCGACTTCTGTGTAATGCCTGTGCTCTTTCTTACTGAATTGTTCACCGGTGATCTTCTGGTGACTGACGAACGGGTGGTACCTGATTTAACATTAGCTTTTCCGACTGAAGGTCTGGTTGCTGGTCGCCTGGTTACTGATCCTGATGACCTTCCCTGGATACTGGTATTAGTCCTTACAGAACTATTGGCTGAAGATTTTTTGTTAATTGATGTTACCGGTTTTTGTGAATTTTCAGACGCAGGCCTTGTGCTTACATTGCTTCTGCGTGTATTTGAAGTAGCAGGCCTTGTGCTGGCATTGTTTGTATTTACAGCTGATCTCCTGACGGTCTGAGCGCCTTTGTTATTTGTTGAAGTGGAGACCCTGTTATTTACTGTTGCAGAAGATCTGCGTGTATTTACAGTTCCGCTATTTACTGTATTCGGGGATGCAGCTTTACGGTTTACTGATGTTGTTGACCTCCTCTGGTTAACTGCTCCTGTTCCGTTTTTAGCAGCTACCCTTACCGATTGGTTATCAGACCTTCTTACTCCGCTGTTCGTATTCCTTGCAGACATTGCATATAATTCAGAGCCCTTGCTTCTCAGGTCAGGACGTGAGTAGGTTGATCTGTATCGTCCGTTATTTATATTAATGGTAATCCTTGGACTGTAAGACCGTATATTACTGTAGTAAAAGTTGTTATATCTTGCGTACCTGGGATGGTGCCAGTGGCGGTAGTGTTTATAATAATGGTGGTGCCAGTGATAATGGTATCCGTAATATGTGTGCCAGTAGTATGGACGCCACGGATTCCAGTAATGAGGGCGATAACCCCAGTACCAGGAAGAACGCCAGGTTACATATCCGGGTAAAAAGATGAATCTGATCAATGGCCAGGTGGCAACTTCATAGGTCGTTGTGTGGACTACAGTGACCCGGGGATTTGTCCTTACTCTTCCTATGTACCCGGGATTAGGAGTCTCATTCTGATTTTCGGCATATATAGGTTCTATGATATAGTTCCTGCCATAAAGGGCTTCATCTCCTATTAGCTGTATCTGCACCGAACCGTTACTTAAACGCTGAACTGTAAAAACAGCTACATCCTGGTTTTCATGAGCGTTTAATGCAACACGTAGAACTATATTATGAACATTTCCGTCAACATAGTCAAAAACCATAATATAGTCAACCAGGTTATCTCCGTTCAGGTCGAGATTATTTATTCTTGAATTCTGATCATTAAGGCGTCTTTCAAATTCCTCAAGGGTTTCAGATTCCTGGAACAATTTCATTACTGCGTAAAGATTGAGATTATCACCCGGCAGGCCCAGGTATTCCTCAGGATACGCCTCTGCTCTTGCTGTGATCCCTGCTACTGTCAGTAGCGCGATGATCAATGTGATAACTAACTTTTTCATGACTTCGGACTTTAAATCGTTATAGAACTATCTCTTCACTTTAATTAAAGCAAAAGCCATACCATTTTTTGGTTCGATATTGAAAAGACATGATTATCATGGCAATCCAGATTCTCACCCGTAGTCTGACGGTAAAGAACAGAGCTACTAGGTAGTTAGAGTAACAGAGTAGCTGCACTAATAGAGTAATTGCAGTAACAGAGTAGCTGTAATAGCTAATCAGAACCTGTCCAATTGCCGTTCGCTTCAGTGAACAGATAGAGATTAAATTTTTATTTTAAAAACCTGCAACATTCCATCCTTCTCTGTAGTCTCTTCTTAGGTATTGTTCAGCCCCTGGATAATTTGGAATTTTGAGGTTTAGAGGATCCCACCCGAGTAATTGCCCGGGAACCCGAATTGCTACTGTGCCCAGTAATATTGCTTCAGTCATGGGCCCTGTTTGTGCAAAGTGGGATTCAGTGTTTTTGCCGCCAATGCATGCATCAACAAAATGGTGATAATGATTTCCATCTTTAAAGTCAGGGATCCTGTGATTTTTGAACTTGCTCTGAGGCAGAAGGACAAGTCCTCCTCCATGCACCACCAGTAGCGCTCCCTCGGTGCCGACTATCATTGCTGATTCAGGTGGATATTGTTCTCCGGGAAATAAGTTTTGAATTTCCTGAGGTGGAAAAAATTCACCATCGAACCATTCCACCTTCAGTTCATCGGAATCTGTATTCTTGTTACCGGGGAAAATCCATGTTATATGATTGCTCTGAGGCCAGTTGTCCGCTCTTCTTTCGTTTGACTCCATCCATGACTCCTGAACTTCGGCAATAACTGATTTTGGGGCTGACAGGCTGAGACCTTTCCAGACAGCATCGAAAAGATGACAACCAATATCTCCCGACCAGCCTGTTCCGAAATCCAGCCATCCTCTCCATAGTACAGGATGATATATTTTTGGAACAAAAGGCCTTATCGGGGCTGTCCCTATCCACAGATCCCAGTCCAGCTCTGATGGTGGTTGTTGTCCCTGCTGCGGCCTGGGGCCTTCCAGTCTGTAGTTCTCTATTGCCCCGGGACGGTTTGAACAGAGATAAACATTCTTTACTTTGCCAACAGCTCCCTGTTTTATCAGCTTTACTGCCCTCCGGTCATTTGCAGAAGAGGCGTGTTGGGTGCCTAACTGGGTAATTACACCCTTTTCAACCGATGCCTTTGTGAGTAACCGCACCTCAGCTAAATCGTGGCACATAGGTTTTTGGCAATAAACATGCTTGCCGTTTTGTATTGCCTGCCATGAAACAGGAAAGTGGTTATGATCAGGTATTGAAACATTTACAGAATCAATATTGGCAGATTCTTTTTCGAGCAGTTCCCGCCAGTCACGGTAGGTGCGGGCATTGGGAACAACTTCTGAAGCTTTTTTTAACCTGGCCGCATCAACATCACAAATTGCAGTTATCTCAACATTCGGATGACTGATAAATTGGTGCAGGTCTCCCCAACCCATGCCTCCGGTACCGATACATGCATGCCTCAATTTACCGGTTGGTTTGCATGATCCTAAAATGAATGGTGCTGCAATTGCTGCAGTTGCTGCTGTGTGTATAAATCTTCTGCGTGAACAGGCAGAATTTTGATTTTTTCTTTGTTTCATATGATTAAAATTAATTATTTTCAAAGGTATCATATGGAACTCGCATTTTAATCATCACCTTGGGTGTAAGTATTTTACATGCTCGTTTCATATTATTAGTTGTTAGATGTTTAATTATGGTACATGAACGGTTTAGAGTGAATTATCAGTAACTATAATTCATTTGTTGTTAATATTTTCAAATGTAATATTTTCTGATGAAACGAGCTTGCATTTTTTAAACGGTGACAAAAAATATGATCAAAGTGCATGAATTATGATATTTACCCTGATTTATCAGAAATATGATTTAACAGGTATCCGTCGGCTCAAGCCTGCGGCAATGGATAAGGCTCTAATCAATGCAGCCAATTAGTTCATTGCTATATTCTTTGCCGTTCACTTCAGTGAACGGTTAGCATAAAAAATTCCGGCCTTATTTTCAATCTGAAAAAGGCCGGAAGAAAATTCAAATATTAGAAAATCACTGTTCGCGTTCTTACTTATCTGCGTACTGTCCTTCCTGCGGAAGTATTAGTCCTTTCATTGCTATTTCTTACTGTTGGTGTTGATCTGCTTACTGAGCTGTTTCCGGTGGCTGCACTTTTTGACGGGGTTACAGACGGCCTTGCAACTGTGGTGCCGGTGCTTGTCCGTGGTGCGGCAGACTCCCTTCTGGTTACCGTTGTTGAAGGCTTTTGAACCGGTACAGTGTTCTGCCTAACAGCCGGAGTGGTTGATACCTTGTTGTTAATAGCCTGGGTGGTCCTGCGTGAGGTTACACCGGTGCTGCTTTTGCTATTATCTGTTACATTACCTGAAGTATTGGACCTGACTGCAACTCTGGTGCTATTAGTGGTTTCCGGCTTATTTGTTACAGTAGCTCTCCTGACAGAGGTTTCATTGCTTTTTACTGCTTCTGTGGCGGAAGTTGCCCTTTTATCTGTTATCGTGGCAGTGCGTCTTGCATTTGCAGTGTTAACTGTTTCTGCAGACCTGGTTTGTACCGGGCTGCTTCCAGCTCTCCGTACACTCTTATCAGCTGCAGCCTTTTCATTTGCTCTATTTGTCATTGTATATAGTGCAGACCCATTACTTCTGAGTTCCGGACGGGAATAGGTTTTTTTGTAATTACCCTGTTTGATATTTACTACGATGGTAGGACTGTAGATTCTTATTCCGCTGTAGTAGAAGTCGTTATACCTTGCATACCTGTAATGGTTCCAGTGACGGTAATGGCTGTAATAATAATTGTGCCAGTTGTGGTGATACCCGTAGTAGAAGTGCCAGTAATATGGCTGCCACGGATTCCAGTAATGAGGCTGGTATCCCCAGTACCAGTTTGAACGCCAGGTTATATAGCCCGGCAGGTAAATAAACCTTATCATTGGCCAGGCTTCAACTGCGTAAACCATTCTGTTTACAACTATAACATTTGGTTTTACCTTTACCTTTCCTTTGTAACCCGGATTTGGAGTTTCAGCATATACCGGTTCAATAATGTAGTTTTTACCGTAAAGGGCTTCATCACCGATCAACTGTATCTCTACTTGTCCATTTTTGAACTGCTGAACTGTAAATACTGCTATATCCTGATTTTCATATCTGTTTAGAGCAACTCTTAAAACTATATTATGTACATTTCCGTCAACATAATCAAAAACCATTATATAATCGACCAGGTTGTCACGATTAAGGTCGAGGTTGTTTATTCTTGAATTTTCATCATTAAGACCTCTTTCGAAACTTTCAAGGGTTTCAGATTCCTGGAACAGTTTCATTACGGCGAAGAGGTTGAGATTATCACCCGGAAGACCCAGATACTCTCTCGGCCACTCTTCTGCCCTGGCTGTGATCCCTGCTACTGTCAGCAGCGCGATGATCGTTGTGATAATTAACTTTTTCATGATTCTTTTTTTTAATTTTGAAGAACTGTCTCTTCGCTTTATAAACAGCAAAACCCGTACCAAATTTTGTATAATATTGTGTATCAGGCAGGTATTAATTGCCGTACATGTTATCAACCCGTTTTTGATTGCAAAATTTCAGAATGGTATGTCGCATTAAAAAATATATCACTACATTTATATAAAATATTTAATGTTAAGGGAATTAAAAAAATATCAGTTATGGGTATATTAATTATTATTGGTGTAATCCTGATCCTTGCCTTATGGTTGACCGGTTTGTATAATAAAATCATTCGGTTACGCAACAGACGTGAAAATGCTTTTCATGACATTGATGTTCAGCTTCGTCAGAGGCATGATCTGGTTCCTCAGCTTGTCGATACAGTGAAGGCTTATGCAAAACATGAAAGGGAGGTTCTTTTAGCGGTTACTGAGGCCCGTTCAGTTGCCATGGGAGCAAGAACCATTGACCAGAAGATTGAAGCAGAGACAAAGCTTTCCTCTGCACTGCAGGGATTGCGTATTCAACTGGAGGCTTATCCTGACCTGAAAGCAAATCAAAATTTTTTACAGCTTCAGGAAGAGCTCAGCGATATCGAGAATAAGCTGGCTGCTGCCAGGAGGTTTTTCAATGCTGCAACTACTGAATACAACACCGGAATAGAAACATTCCCTGCCAATATTATTGCCGGCATGTTTATGTTTAAACGTGAACCGTTGTTCGACCTGGGAGATGAACGCCGCGAACAGATGGAAGAACCGCCGAAAATTAATTTTGATAATTAATGCAATATAGAGGTATTCAAAAACAGATAAGCAGGAACAATATGAATTCAATACTCTTGCTTATAGTATTCCCGTTAATAATGCTTGCAATGGTATATCTGTTTTTGTTTTTTACAGCACCACGGGAACATGGATATGAACCTGTTAATGAGTTGTTTATTTCAGCAGTTCCGTTAGTGCTGATTGCAACCGGGATCTGGTTTCTTATAGCATGGATGTTTCATAGTTCAATGATCAGGATGGCAACAGGTTCCCGGCCGCTTGAACGCAAAGAAAATAAACGGGTGTATAACCTTGTCGAAAATCTTTGTATTTCACAAGGTATGAAAACACCCAAAATTTTTATAATTGAGGATGATTCACTTAATGCTTTTGCCAGCGGCATTAATAATAATAGTTATGCAATATCTTTATCAAGGGGAATTATTAATAAGCTTAACGATGAGGAGTTAGAGGGGGTGATTGCTCACGAACTTACCCATATTACTAACCGTGATGTAAGGCTGTTAATAATTTCAGTGATCTTTGTTGGAATTTTTGCATTTATAGCAGAAATGGCCTTTCGAAGTTTGCATTTTACCGGCAGGAGCCGTGAGGGTAAAAGCAATGCCCCTGTTATCCTGCTTGCTATTGTGATCACATCAATTGCTTACCTAATTTCAATTTTATTGAGGTTTGGAATTTCACGTTCCCGCGAATATCTTGCCGATGCAGGAGCTGCCGAGCTTACACGTAATCCCCGGGCGCTGGCCTCCGCCCTTCGAAAGATAAGCAACGACCCGTGGATAGAAGCCGTGCAGAACAGAGATGTGGCACAGATGTTTATTGATAATCCAAGGCCTTCCCTTCACAGTTTTTCATGGGATAACCTCTTTTCAACCCATCCCCCGATAGAAAAAAGAATTGAAATTCTCGAACAGTTTACCTGAGCAACTTTATTTATCAGTTGTTTTTGTAAATTGAAATTGATTATGATATCTTTGATTAAGAATTATCAGATAAACAAGATATGTATTTAGCGGCATTTCAACGGGAAAATACAAATAACGGGACATTCAACTTTTAATTAATTCATAATGGCAACAACGAAAAAAATTACCAAAATCGGGGGTGGTGAGCCTTCCTCTGCAGAGCATAGTGGAAAAATTTTTGAAGCTAGCCCTGAAAGCAAAGCAAAAGCAAAACAACTTCGTCTGTTTGCTTTTTTGGCATGGATCCTGGCAATGGCTGGTCAAATTTTTGCAATTTTTAGATTGCTTAGTGACGAAACTCTGGTCTATTTAATAGTTGCCATAATAGTTATTCTGGCTTTGGCAATTACCGGCTCTCTCTTATGGAAAAAAGCGAACAGGCTCGATCCGGCTTCAGAAAAACAGAAGGTGAAATTTTTTATTCAGAACCAGTTGGGCGCAATTATGGGGGTGCTGGCATTTTTACCTTTGGTAATTCTTATCTTCACAAATAAAAATCTCAGTAAACAAACAAAAGGTATAGCCGGCACCATTGCTGTAGTGGCATTACTTATAGCTGGTATAACAGGTGTGGATTTTAATCCGGCTTCAATTGAACAATACACTGAACAGACAAAAGAAGTTGAAATTTTAAATGCCGGTTTTAATAATGTATACTGGACTCCTTCAGGCACAAGATATCATCTTTACCAGGATTGCTCTTACATAAATACAGACAGAACTTCTGAAATTTTTGAGGGAACAGTTGTCAAGGCAAGAGAACTGAAAAACATAACAGAGCTTTGTAGCCGTTGCCGTGAACGATCAATGAAAGAAAAGGGCATTACAGAGGAAGATTTTAAGTCAAAATTGGCCGGGGAGCTTTCAAAGATTGTGGAGTAGCTGCAAGGGAATTAACAGACAGGAGAAGAGATTCATTTAATAAATCTTCCGTCATCTGTTGATGTCTTAAGTTTATGCAGGTTTTTTTGTAACCAGCCTGTCTTTTCTGTTTCTATTGCATCAAATGCAGGCACATAAGGTTTTATATCCAGTAGAGGAGTTCCGTCTATTATATCAATATCCCTGATATGTAATTTGTTATCTTCAACTCTGATAAGCTGTGTTACAGACATCCCAATGGGATTGGGCCTGGCAGGTCCCCGGATAGCAAATATCCCATGCTCATTGTCATCCATATATGGTTTCACTATTAAATGGGCATTATTAATGAGATGAAACCAGTTAAAATTATTATTAACCGGTGAAGTAATAATATTTATATAATCTTTATGAAGCATATATAATATTTAATAACTTCTTTACGAAATAGCCCCCAAATTTGCCCTGAATTTTGATATGGAAAGCGGAAATGGGGAAGGTGTTGAATTTGAGATTGATAATCAGGGTTATAGCCAGAATTTCATTTATCATTTCTGTTGCTTTTATTGTAACAGCAATAACAGCTTTGATATTTTCAGAGAATGTAATGCCTTTTTTATACTCTTTCTTTATTGCTGTTATTGCCGGTATTGGATTGAATTATTTTTTTAAAGGAAAAACCGGTGAGGAAATTATTCAGCGTAAAGACGCTTTTTTCTCGGTTACCATTTCCTGGTTTTATATTAGTATTGCAGGTAGTTTACCTTATCTGTTTTCTTCTTCAATCCCAACGTTTCCAGATGCATTTTTTGAATCAGTATCGGGTTTCACAACAACCGGATCCTCTATTTTAACAGATATTGAAATTTTACCTAAATCAATTCTTTTATGGCGGAGCTTAACCCATTGGATTGGAGGAATAGGCATAATTGTTCTGTTTATTGTGATAATGCCAACCCTGCGTGAAGGGAGTTACCACTTATTTACATTAGAATCTTCATTTCAGGATAAGATTCAGCCAAGAATAAGATCAGTAGGGCGGCAGTTAATGTTGATTTATATTTTTCTGACGGTAGCAGAGATATTCTTGTTGCTTGCTGGTGGTATGAACCTTTTTGAAAGTGTTTGTCATGCTTTTGGTACAATTGCAACAGGTGGCTTTTCTCCAAAAAACGCCGGTATAGGGGGATATTCTCCTTACATACAATATGTTGTTATGTTTTTTATGCTATTGTCAGGAATGAATTTTATAATTCATTATTATTTGTTGAAACGACAATACGCAAAAATAAAAGAAAATGAAGAAGTAAAATTTTATCTCCTGATTACGTTTTTTACAGGGTCAGTTGTAGCTGCAATTATATATTCAAATAGTGTAATGAGCCTTGAGGAATCGTTTCGGGAAGCGTTTTTTCAGGTTATATCGATTATTACCTGCACAGGATATGCCACTGCAGATTATTTGCAATGGCCGGTCTTTGCATGGTTAATAATTTTCTTTGCCATGTTTTTGGGAGGGAGCACCGGATCTACCGCAGGCGGAATAAAAATAGCCCGTCATGTGATATTTTATAAAAATATCCTCCGTTTTTTTTGTGAGTCTTTACATCCTAATGCTGTAGTGCCCATTAGATATAATGGCAAGGTAATTACCGAATCGACAAATAGTTCAATATTATCGTATCCGGCAGTGTACCTTTTTGTATTTATTATTGGATGTTTTGTTCTTTTATTAACGGGCCTTGACGGGAAAACGGCCGCCAGCTCTGCAGCTACTGCCATGGCAGGGATTGGTCCCGGGATTGGGACTGTAGGCCCTGCAGCCAATTTTGCTCATTTATCTGATTTGGCGAAATATACTATGACAATATTGATGATTTTAGGCAGGCTGGAGATTTATACCGTGTTAATTTTGTTAACAAGAAATTTTTGGAGAGAATAGGCAGGTGAACCGGTCTGATTTTTACCTTTGAATATTTAAATGCAAATTACTCCGAACCAAAATATAAAGGAAGTATGTATCCCGGGTTTCCCGGAGAAAATAATAATTATTAAACTTCAGTGGGAGAAAATATGAAACGAACATATAAAATATTTACACCCAAGGTGATTATTAAAATACATGTGAGTTACATATGATTCCATTGAAAATAATTAATTTTAATCATATGAAATATATTAAAGGTAGGGAACTTAAATCCTATTTTATTTCTTCCCTTATTATTGCCGGGACTTCATTACTTTTTGCACCTCTGGCTAATACTCAAAATTACCATGTAGTATCATTCGTATTGCTCTTTGTTGTCTCAATATTAGCTACCTTTATGAGTATCGGCCCGGTTTTACTGGCATCTACGCTGAGTGCTATTTTTTGGAACTTCTTTTTTATCCCTCCGCATTATACTTTCCATATTGAAAAGACTGAAGACATTTTGATTTTTGGCTTGTTTTTTATTATTGCTCTTGTCAACGGAGTGTTAACAACCAGGGTACGCAAACAGGAAAAGCTTGTACGTGACCGTGAGAGACGCACTGATGGCCTTTTCCAGTTAACCAAAGAGCTTTCTAAAGCCGGCGGCATTGATGAGGTGCTGAGAGTGGCAATCACCGAAATTAAAAGCCACTTTCAGATTGACTCCTTTTTTATTCTTCAGGACGGGGAAAATATATTAAAGAATTCAGGCAGATTACAAAAGAAAAAGATCTTAACAGCTTCAGAATATCATGTTGCAGAGTGGGTTTTTAATAATTCTCAAAAAGCAGGGGCCTATACGTCAAATCCAATGGGAATAAGTTTTACTATTTACCCTCTTCCCGGAACCAGGATTAACCCTGGAGTTGTTGCTGTAAAACAGAATAAAGAGTTTGCAGGAGATCAAAAATCCTATTGGGATACTTTTCTTGTACAGATATCAAACGCACTGGAACGTGAGTTTCTGGGAGAAATGGCGCAGAGAGTCAGATTTTTAGATGAATCAGACAGGTTGTATAAAACATTGTTCAATTCTATCTCACATGAACTTAGAATACCTGTTGCTACCATCATGGGTGCTTCAGATTCAATGCTGAATGCATCTAATTCTGATAATATGAATTCAGCATTGATCAATGAGATTTTTACCGCATCACTTCGTCTCAACAGGTTAATTGAAAACCTGCTGAATATTTCACGGATTGAAAGCGGACATATTTCTGCCAGACTTGACTGGTACGATGTTAATGACCTGGTCAACAAAGTGGCTGATGATTTAAAGGATGAGATGAAACCTTTTACTCTTCAGGTAAATATGGCAGAAGAAATGCCCCTTGTAAAGATTGATTTCGGACTGATGGAGCAGGTTTTGTATAATTTGCTAATAAATTCTACTCAATATGCCCCGCCTGCTTCAGAAATTATTCTTTCAGTTGGTTACAATGAAGGGAATATGGTAATTGAAGTCTCCGACAAAGGATCCGGTTTCCCGGATAGTCAGTTGAAAAACGCATTCAAAAAATTCTTCAGGGTTGAGGGAAATAAGACAGGAGGTTTGGGATTGGGATTGTCGATAGCCAAAGGTTTCGTGGAGGCGCATAACGGAACCATCTCCATCGAAAATCAGGAAGAAGGAGGGGCCAGGTTTACCGTTATAATTCCAACGGAAATGCCCGACATTAAAAATTTGCAGGAGGCAGATTATGAATGAATATGGAACAATATTGGTCATTGATGACGAAAAACAGATCCGCAGGTTACTTGAAATAACATTATCAGCAAACGGACATAAAGTTATTTTATCAGTAAATGGAAGAGATGGCCTGGTAGATGCCGTGACGCATAATCCTTCGTTAATTTTACTTGATTTAGGTTTGCCTGATACTGACGGTCAGGAAATTTTAAAAAAACTCCGGGAATGGTACCAGAAACCTGTTGTTATTTTGTCAGTCAGAGATTCTGAAGAGGAAATAATAAAGGCTCTCGATAACGGGGCTAACGATTACATAACCAAACCATTCAGGACAGGGGAACTACTGGCCCGGATCAGGGCGGCTTTAAGGTCGGGCAATGATCTTTCCGATATTTCGGAATTGACCTTCGGGTCGCTTACTATTGATATACCCGGCCGGGTAGTACGTAAAAACAATGAAATTCTTAAACTTACCGCAACAGAATTTTCTTTGTTGCTAATGCTGGCAAAAAACAGCGGCCGGGTACTGACACATCAATATATACTGAAAGAGATATGGGGCTACGGATACATTGAGCAAACCCAGTATTTAAGGGTTTTTGTCGCTCAGTTAAGGAAGAAAATAGAAGATAATCCCTCCAGGCCAAAACTTTTAATTACTGAATCAGGCATCGGATACAGATTCAGTGAATAACCTCAAAACTTTCATGTATACCTTCAAAATTTAACCTTCCTGTCTTGCTTATAAGTTTTATGTTGTCTCTTTTCTTTTTCAACCTCTGAGTAATCTTCCCTTGTTTGTGTTATAGATTAATTTAAATCTTTCATGCCTTCTCTTAAAGCAAAAAATATTTTTTTGAAACTGAATTTTTCAGATTTTTGTCTCAGCTTTTTTAGCATATTTTATGAACAGGTAAAGGAAAGCAATTGTAAGGATAACTGTAAGAATAATTACATATTGCAAAGTAGCCGCTCCGGCCTGAAGGTCGTTCCCGAATTTTGTCATCTGGACATCATATATCCTTCCGAGCGCCGGTTGGGCAATTGCTCCGCCGAGGAATCCTATGCCTCCCATTATGGCCAGTCCCAGGGCACCGCTGTTAGGTGTTTTTTCTGCAATAACTCCCAGCATATTTGGCCAGAAATAGGCAACTCCAAGTGCGAAGACTGTAGCTGCTGCGAAGAGTACAATTCCTGAGGATATACTCATAAGATAGAGTCCTATCCCGGAGAAGATAGAAGAGAACAGCAATACTCCTATTCCCGACAATTTATGTACCACAGGGCCTGCCAGCAGACGTGCAACAGCCATTACGGCAGAAATCCAGACCAGTATGAGGATACTGCTTAACCCTTTGCCAAAAAGGTGGTCTACCGAATGGTTAAAGAGCGCTGCTATCCATTGGTTTGTACCGAGTTCTGTGGCGGCAGTGAAGAGCATGAAAAAAGCCATAAAAAGGAACAGTGGAGATACACAGGCTTTTAACATATCCTTATATGTAGCTCCGGATGAAACCCGTTCGGTTTCCGGAAATTTTTGTCCCAGAAACATAAGTCCGTATCCCAATGTGGGCAATAACATTGCTGCAGTCTGTATTCTCCAGTCCCAGCCGATCTGTGCAAAAAAGTACACCAGCAGTCCGCCAAATACAATTCCGGCAGGGAACCACATGTGAAACCTGTTGAGTTTTGCCGTCTTGTCATTAGGATAAAGAGCAGTGATCAAAGGATTGCAGGCGGCTTCCACGCTACCGTTGGCAATGCCAATGAACATAGTGGAAAAGAAAAGTGTCCAAAAGCCGTTGGCGAAAATTGTCATTACAAGTCCGATTACGTGGCAGATAAACGCTATTGCAATAACTCTTCCGATTCCCATAATATCAACCAGCGGGCCAAAAATAACCATCGCTACCGTGAATCCCCAGAAGGCAGTTCCGACTATCCAGCCTACCTGTGCTCCTGTCAGGTTAAACTCTTCCATCCATGGTGTAATGAATCCGCCCCTGGTGCCAAAAGCAAGGGCGGTTACAACTAACGCCAGACAACTGGCGTTGAAAAGCAGTAATCTTTTAAATTTGTCCATAAAATTGATCTTAAATTAGTATTGAAATGCAAATTATTTATATTCAGCCAGATAATTAATTGCCTGATATATTAATTTTCTGTATGGTTCTGATTCAAAAGCATGGCGGTCATGTCCCGGTTGTAAATAAATAATAGTGGAAGAGTTATACCTGTTTATCCAGCCGATTACAGGTTCACTCCCGGGATGGTTTGTTTCTAACAGCGGTATTACATCAGGTGAAATTCTGTAATTACCGTACACTTCATCAAATAACCTGAAATTTTCCAATCCTGACGTTACAGGATGATGTGGATCCGGAACTGTAATATCCACCCACACATCATGCTTATAATTTGATTGTTCCACTATAGCTACATCAGTTGACTTTTCAATATATTTTCCGCCAATAATTTGTTCAAATTCAGGCCAGTTTTGATAAGAAACCAGACTGTGATGCAAAAAAAGAAATGGCTTCCCTTCCCTGGTCAGTTTAAGGTAAGCTTCTTTTTCCGTGACAGACAGGGATTTCCACATATCATAAAAAACCAGGACATCATACTGTGATGCGGCTCCGTTAGCAATGGCATTATTAGCATCAGGCTGGCCAAAATGTTTGTATGTAATATTTTGGAAAGAATCAAACAGCTGAAAAAATTGAATTGTGTCGTAGGAGTGGCCGCCTGTCACAAGCATAACCTTAACTGATTGGGCATTGAGGTGTAGTGTAGAAAGAATACAGATGGAAGCGTAAAGAATAAATTTCATCTCTTTTGAATGATATTATTGAAAACTTTCTTTAATCAAAAATAATAATTTAATTTGATGACTGATAATCAAATAATAAATAAATCATGATCAAAATGAATTTTCGCTATCTCATTTTATTGCTTTTAATTTTTGGTTGTCAACAATCCAGGCCTGGTAAAAGTTGTAAAACATACGAAGAGGCAGTTGACCCTGCCCCGCCCGAAAATGAGGACTGCTCCCCTTAATAAGTATCCATGGGGCAAACAGACTTATGACCCGTTTGAGTATATGATTGCCTGGCAAGAATTATTGTTATTGAGATCCTGTTGGTTCTGTGATGATCCAGGTGATGCAGTCCAGTATTGTTTCAGGGATGCTGTCAGGCAAAGTTTCTGTAATGCTGTTATTTATAAGGTCTTCCCTGGTTGTGAAAAAAGTTTTTTCGATACTTATCTTTTTGCTTCTAAGCCTGTACGGCAATAATAGTTTATTGAAGTCTTCAGCCAGCTTTGATGAAAGCAGGAACTTTTCTATTTCGCCATAATCCGCTGTAGCTATTTTTTCCTTAGCTCCGAAATTTTTTTTGTACTCCCTTGTGATATCTATTGCCAGATCGCCTGTAAGGATAAGTCTGCCTAATGATATGCTGCCAGTTAAATCAAGATTGTAATCTTTTGAAGCTGATTGAAGAATTATTTCTAATTCTTTGTACCATTGGGAGTAAGGTTTTGGATCATTGATCGGGATTTTTCCCTGAAAAGGTATCGACATCCCTGCATAAGGAAGGTTAAGGTCAATATTTATCTTTCTGTTTTCTTTTAATTCGTTAAATATTGGCATAAAACCAGAAGTGTCATTGCCTGAAATTAAAAAATAACCTGTGGCTCTTTGCAGATAAGCTGAACCTGCGATCTCTCTGATAAGGTTTTTTTTGCAGGTAATTGTGTCGGAATTTTGAATTTTGGTTAAGGGGGAATTTGATTTTATCTCTTTATCCGGACGGCGGCCACAAGAAAGTGCCAATATTGTCAGTAATAATATTGATATAATTTTGAGCTGCATAAAAATTGATTAATTTCAATTACTAAATCTGCAAAACAGCCGGATTCAGGCAATGCCTGGTTCCATTCGCTGAAGCGAACGGTAATGGATAAGGCCATGAAATAGTCTGCTGCCAGGATCAGGGCCTTATCCTTTGCCGTCGGGTTCAACCGACGGATATTTTGATTGCCATTACCAACTACCGGAGGATCCTCCTCCGCCGGACCTTCCTCCTCCGCCTGAAAAGCTGCTCCCTCCGGAACTCCATGACCGGCCAGAGCTGCCAGAGCTGCCTGATCCTCCTGATGAAAATGTAAATCCTCCTATTGAGGCTGTCCCTTTGCTTTGCAAATCTTTTTCTGCCTTTTTATACCATTTGGTTTTCTTTAGGAGCAGTTTTGTAACAGGGAAAGCAATAAGATAGAAAATGAACAGTATAAATGTACCTTTCGTACCCAGGACTATCATCGGGAATGTTGCCCAAAAGGGTATCAGGAACAGGTAAAGAAACCAGCCAAAGCCCGGAGTAAAAATACCGATCAATGTAAAAAGTCCGATTATTCCAAAGATAAAAGCCCCAAAGAGAATTTTTTCCATTAATGGCATGTCAGGATTCTCAAGCCCTGATAATCCTGATGTAAAAGAATTTGCCTCTTCATTACCGGTAAGATAAAGATCCTCTGGTATGCTACCTTCAAGGATGCTTATCACAGCAAGTGTCCCTTCCGTAATACCACCATCATAATCCTCTTCACGAAATTTCGGGGTCATTACATTTTGTATGATACGGCTTGCCATCAAATCTGTCATTACACCCTCAAGTCCGTAGCCAACCTCAATACGCATTCTTCTCTCATTAGGGGCAACAACTATAAGTATACCGTTGTCCTTGTCTTTTTGACCCAGTTCCCATTCATCAAACACCTTGTTGGCATAGTCTTCAATATTTTCCCCCTGAAGTGTGGGTATTGTGAGAACAACAACCTGGTTAGTTGTACGCAACTCATGTGTTTTCAGGCTGTCAGACAATGATTTCATTGATTCACCGGAAAGAATATTCGCATTATCAACCACCCGGCCTGTAAGAAATGGAATTTCCTGGCTACCTGCCGGTAAAAATGCCTGAATAAACAACATCAATATGAGAAATACCAAATGTTTCTTCATTCTCCCCTCTCCTCTATTATTTTATTTGAAAGTTCATTTTCTTCCGGCCAGTCCGAATCCGGAGGCAGGAGGGCTTCAACTAATTTCTCAATTCCGGTTTCCATAGCGACCCTTAATTGCTTTTTTGCAAGGTGCTTTGTCATCGCTGTAATTATTTGTGACAATTTATCTGGACTTAAACGATCTGTTAAACCCTTATCAGGAAGTATTAACACCCGCCTTTCGAACTGACTTACAAGCAGCAGGACACCCGTACGTGCCGATGTGGAGAACAGTTCATGGTTGAGGAACATAGATTTTCCAAATTGCCGTATTTCGGTTTCAGCACGGGGAGCCGATAAGAATAACTTTGCAAATCCTTCGGACAATATGGATAGAAGAGCAAATAATCCGCCGGTTGCCAATATGGCCACTGACGAGATCAGAATGGCCTGCGTGGAAATCCAAAACGGACTGATGATCGTGGAAATAATTACCAGAAGTCCTGCCAGGGAGGCTCCAAAAGCAAAAGCCTGCCAGGGTATTTCAGCATAGCTGTCGCTTCGCTTTACCGTTGCCAACACTATCTGCGCTTTTGTGACCTGTTCTGCCTCTTCAATTCGCTTGTCAAGAATCTCTTTATCTGTATCAGACAGAAATAATTTCATACTATTATTTTTTCTATTTATTAATCTGCAATTTTCGTATCAACTTTAGTACTCTGAATGA
>CAZBWK010000062.1:0-25821 GCA_964495655.1 uncultured Prolixibacteraceae bacterium
TTTCTCATTAAACTAACTAACCTAACTAAACCTAAACTTATGAAAATAAACGTATCACAAATATATACGCATTTTCAGGATAATGCAAAATAAATTTGTTAAATACTGTTAAATATAATTTATATTTAAATTTTTTTACTGTGCAATAAAAGTATAATGAATTGTGCCTCTCTGAATCGCCGGTGCACTTTCATCCTGGTTGAAAACAGTCCCTGATGCAGCAGCTGTGGCATATAAGAATATTTTATCGTCACGTACAGCAGGATTGCTGCGCGGAGTGGCTTTGACAACCCTTCCTTCCCTGTTAACTTCGATGTCAACAATTACCTTTCCTCCTCCCTGTGCAAGGTATACGGGGATAGGCAAACTGACATGATAACGGTTATCAAGATAATAAACAATGTTGCTCTCCCCTGCGTAAATAACATTTTTCACAGAGTCAGGATCCATATTTTCCGTAGTCTCTACCGGCATTTTTATATCCTCAATGCTTTTTATCTCTTTTGAAAGCTGGTTGTTGACGTCCGAAACAAGCTTTCTGGCATCTTCAACTTCCCTCATGTAATCCTCATCAAAAAACTTTTCCTCGCTCCGTGCCAGCCTGTTTGAAGCAATATTGGTAAGCCTGTCCGGCTGAACTGAAGGTTGCTCTGAAGGATCATCGGGGACCTGTTCCTCCTGCTGCTCAACCTCTTCTTCTTCCGGCTCTGGTATATCAGGAATAACATCGGGGAATTCAATTATAACCTCTTCTTCCTGGATGTTGCCTTTCATGTTAACATCGGCCAACAGAAAAAGAGAAAATAAAAGAATATGAAATACCAGGGTGCCCATCACACCATAAATATTCCTGTAATATATCTCCTTCAGCTTGCTCACAAAACAAAAATATAAAATAAAGTTAATTACTCTGAGATTTACCTTTCAGTATTTGAACAGATACCTGATTTTGACCGGATCTTTACTTTAACTAATTTTAACGTTAAATGATTCACAGGTAATTAGCTAATTTGATTATTTTACTGTATTAATTGGCATGGCGGTTCAAATATTTTCTCTTAAGGGAAAAAATGATGGATATTGAATTATTAATCGGAAAACCGGCTAAACAAATCCTGGTTTTACTTTTTTTGTCAGCCAGCCTGTTGATAAATGGACAGGTTACCCGGAGTGATACTCTGGTCATACCCCCTAAGCCCCCAAATAAATATGACCAGTTTTACGACAGCCTGGAATACAAGGCAAGACAAAAAAAGCTGACTGGTATGTTTTACAATTTTCTTATCTCTCCGCCACGGCCTGCAACGGATAGAAAAGCTTTGTCGGTCGACTATTATAAAACGATGGAAGGGAGGATCATCTCAAAGATCACTATACATCCGCTGGAAGTCTTCGGCCCTGCTTTTGAAGACACTGCAAAAACCGCTAATAGTATTATCGAAAAGGCTGCAAATTCAATCCATACCAAAACGAATCTAAACACTATAAATAAAATGGTCCTTTTTAAAGTGGGCGATTATCTGGATCCTGAAAAACTATACGAAACAGAAAGGCTCATAAGAGGAATGCCATTTATTCATGATCTGCGCATAATGCTGATGCAGGATTCATTATATGAAAGCTTTGTGCATGTACATATAATAACAAAAGACCGCTTTTCGCTGGGTGTAACCGGAAGTGTTGACGGAGTGAACTCAGCTGCCCTCGAACTATATAACCAAAACATTTTTGGCGTAGGACATCAGATTTCATTCAGGTTTGTCGGCCACTTGTCAAGACAGCCTTATATGGGCCTTGAAACATATTACAACATAAATAATATAAACGGTAAGTTTATAGATATTATGGCCGGATATATGAACACATTTCATCAGGAAGGATTTACCGTGTCGGTTGAGAAACCATTCATAACACCTTCAATAAATTGGGGGTATGGGATATCAGGATTACGCCAGTTCAGGACAGACAGGGTGTTTGAAAATGATCCGGTAAGGTTTACACTCCCCATGAACCTGTTGTTCTACAGTGCATGGGCAGGCCGTAGTTTTCAGTTAAGACCTGATGGTTTAAAAAATTCTCAAATGGTTCTGGCAGCAGGATTTTACAACAAAACATTTTATCAGCGGCCTGTAGCTGAACCGGACGAAAAACAGTTCTTCTCAAACAGCTCTCTTTGTCTGGCAGGGATCACTTTTACGCAGCGAAGGTTTATCCAGGACAAGCTGGTATACAGCTACGGCGTAACTGAAGATATCCCCCGTGGATTTAAAAATGAGATAGTGTATGGTTACGACTTCAATGAATTCGGTAACAGGCACTATGCCCATCTCTTTATTTCAAACGGCAATCTTTTAAACAGGCACGACAGCCATATGTATCTTGCAGGCGCTATTGGCGGTTTTATAAAAAATATGGCTTTTGAACAGGGACAGATCCAGGGTGACATGAACTATATTTCACGCCAGTTCAACGCCGGAAGAAAAAGATTACGACTCTTTCTGAAGACTAATTACCTTATCGGGATCAGCCGGTTTGACATAGAAAATATAAATCTCTCATTTGGCGAACATATACGTGGCTTTTCCGGTAAAGAGGCTGTGGGCAAACAACGTTTGAGCTTTAACCTGGAATATGTCCTTTTCCTGAGACGTGAATTTTATAAATTCAATATGGCTGTTTATGGATTTACAGATGTGGGGTTTATCGGTTCAAATAAATCACCCTTATTTACGCAGGACTACTATAGCGGGTTGGGTATGGGACTAAGACTGCATAATGAAAACCTTGTCTTTAAAACATTTCATCTCAGGCTGGCTTTCTATCCCTTTGCTCCATCCGATATGAGTTTCGCCGGCTTCATATTGCAGGAGCAGTTAAAAAAGAATTTTTACAGCTTCCAGCCTGAAGCTCCGCAGCCTTTGAAGTTTCAATAAGCATATCCCTGTGCACCTGAAAAAGAGCAGACAGGTAACTTATTTTGAGTAATATTCATTCAGGGATATAACATCCTCCGATCCGCAAACAGGACAATCAGGTTTTTCTTCACTGTACTGATTAAAACTGGCCAGACAGGAATTGCATTTATACCAGTTCTCATCAAAGTAGATATCACCCCCCCTGAAAATAATACCGCGGCCCTCAACAAAAGCTGTAGCGACTTTATTCCTGGCTTCTTCATAAATGCGGGTAAGTGTCGGCCTTGATATATCCATATGGACTGCAGCCTCCTCCTGTGTGAGGTTCTGATAATCAAGTAACCTTATTGCCTCATACTCTTCGAGCCGGAGGATTACCTCATTTGCCCTCCTTCCCCGGACTCCGTAAACTGACATCCCTTTTATAACAGGAGGATACTGTATCTTTCTGTTTCTTTTTCTTCTCGGCATATTAAATAGAATTAAGTTTACTTAATAAAAAATGATCTGCCAGTACGAGGGCTGCCATAGCCTCCACAATCGGAACTGCCCGCGGCAGCACACACGGATCATGCCTTCCCTTTGGATTAACTGTTACTTCATTGCTGTCTTTGTCAACAGTATGCTGTTCTTTTAGCAAAGTTGCAACAGGCTTAAAAGCTACATTAAAATATATGTCCTCACCATTGGAAATACCCCCCTGGATTCCTCCTGAATTATTGGTCTTTGTTCTGATTCCTTCCTCAGTGCGTATAAATATGTCATTATGCTCAGATCCGCTTAGCTTTGTGCCTGCAAACCCCGAGCCATATTCAAATCCTTTTACTGCATTGATGCCCAGCATTGCAAATCCAAGGTCTGCATGCAGCTTGTTAAAAACCGGCTCTCCCCAGCCTGCAGGAACACCCCTGATCACACAGGTTATAACCCCCCCGACAGTATCCCTGCTCTTTGCAGCAGTCTCGATGCGCGAAATCATTTGCCGGGCGGTCATTATATCAGGACAGCGAACTATTGTCTCCTCAATCTTACTTAAGTCAAGCTCTGTATAACTTTTTTCAAGCCTGACCTCACCAACCTGCGAAACAAAGGCCTGAACCGAAATACCAGGTTTGCCTATAAGTTGTCTGGCGACAGCCCCGGCAACAACACGGGCAATAGTCTCCCTCGCAGAAGAACGCCCACCCCCGCGGTGATCACGTGTTCCATACTTTTTTAAATAGGTATAATCGGCATGAGAAGGCCTGAAAATATCTTTTAAATCGTTATAATCAGCAGATTGCTGATCCTTATTCCAAACAACAAATGCAATCGGGGTTCCCTGGGTCCTGCCTTCAAAGATGCCCGACAGAAACTCAACCCGGTCGGACTCTTTGCGTTGTGTAGTTATCTTTGACTGTCCCGGTTTACGCCTCGACAGTTCATACTGGATACGATCAGTGTCAATAAGTAATCCCGGGGGACAGCCATCAATTATTCCTCCTATACCTCTTCCGTGTGACTCACCGAAAGAGGTTAGCCTGAATATTTTACCAAATGTATTCATAAAGTAATATCAACAACCACAACCACATCCGCTTTGGTGGTCTGAGCCGCAGTCATCACCACTGCAACCACCGCACTGGTTAAATGCCTGTGCAAGTTCGTCCTCCGACGGTTCCCTCACTTCAAGGATCTTGCCGGCAAAAAAAAGAGCTTCACCTGCAAGAGGATGGTTAAAATCCATCTTCACATTATCATCGTTAACCTCCAGAACCACCCCGTTGAGATGCTGTCCGTTACTGCTCATCATAGGTACAGTGTTACCCACAGAGATCAGTTTATCATCAAATTTTCCGTCTGTCAGAAAAATATGCTTAGGTAACTCAACTATTGCTTCATGGTTAACATCACCGTATGCATCCTCTTTTGATAATTTTATTGTAAAGGGCTCACCATCGCTCAAACCCTGAAGATGTTCTTCAAACCGCGGAAGCATTAATCCTGCCCCATATAAAAATTTAAGCGGACTTTCAGGTGTTGTCTGTTCAATAACTTCTCCCTGCTCATCATCAATACGTAAATCATAGGTCAATGTGACCATCTTATGTTTCGAAATCTCCGGCATATTATTATTATTAAAATTTTTACAAAGTAACTGTTTTTCCGGCACAGAACAAAATACCTTTCTATCTTTTTACAATTTCATTAACTTACTGACTAATATTGTTTCTCTTGTCCTGATATAAAGGAAATAGATTCCTGAAGGCATTCCCGACAAAGCAGAAACAGTTAATGCTCTTTCTCTGTAAATTTTATTTGCTACTATTACCTTCCCGTCAGAACCGGCAATAATGATCTCCTCTGCACCGGCAGGCAGCTCAACATGGAAAATATCTTTTAGCGGATTAGGAAATACTTTCAACTCTTTATAATATACTTTTTCTGAAAAAAGCGGCTTCAGATCATTGAAATTGTCTATGCAAAAATAGGAAGGGGTATTCATTCCCCAGGCTCCCGTATCGGTCGACTCCATGGCAAACTTCAGCCGGACGATCTCACCAAGTGTTTTCAGATCAACCCATTTCCAGGTATTGACGATGTAATCCTTCTGCGGATCTTCCGAGGTAAAATCGGCAAGAAAGAACTCCTTTACAGCAGTTTGGTTCCCTTCTGCATCAATGCCTGTAATCATCAGCTTTAAATAATCAGGATCATCTCCGTCAATGCCCCCGAACTTTTTGGAATAATCATCCCCGTCTCTCACAGAAAGGTAAGTATAGGTACTGTTGGTAATATAGAAACCACTGATAACGGTAGTATCCTGCAGGTCAACTTCGAGTTCTCCAACTACAAATGCTACGGCATAATTCTCAGAACCGTCAACACCTCCTGCTGTGATTGCACTGTATTGATTAACATAGCCTGCTGTTGTTGAATCTTTCATGTTAGAAACAGAAAATCCCATCCAGCTGCTCCACTCGCTATCAAAATCGTTAGGGAACCAAATTCCCCCGCTGTAAAAACCACCCTTCCCGTCTGAACCATTATACCACGAATCCGGCTGCAGCTCTATGTCATCAAATGTGGCGCATTGCTGGCCACCTGACAGAAAGTAAAATGCACAAAGGCAACAAATCATTAAAACTTTTTTCATCGTAAAACTTTTTGTGTTAAACAAATAATTTTACAATACCAAAAACTATGGGAATAATAAGGTACATTACCTCAAGCTTTTAATCCCGAAAGCTTACGATATTGTCAATTGTGAAATGACAGGTCTTCTGGCTCTCCCCGGTTGGTGGCGGCCTTCCCGTCCCTCATCCGTCAGTTACGGAACAGTGGCTGAAGATGCCTCCAACATGAAAGGAATACAGCTGCGGGTACAGCTCCGGCATTTAACCGGATTCCCTCAAGTGTAAATAATTATATCACACTCTGTCTGAATACAGAATCATTTCACAACAAAAATACACTTTTTATTCAGGTAATCATAAAAATTAATTGCGTTGCATGGTAATATTTATTAAATTTCGTTGGTAATATCTTTTAAGGGTTGAGGTATTTAATTAAAATTTAAAATAATGACCTATACCGGTAATTTAAAACAGGCAATTAACATTGCACAATCCCTGGCAAAAGAATCTTCTAATGCAGAATTCTCTCCTGCTCACCTGCTAAAAGCTATTCTGCATAAAAACACAGGTCTTACAGAACTTCTCATGGCACTGGACCAGGATATTTACTATCTGGAAGAGTGGGCTGATGTGAGGATTGAATCATGCCCCAAATCATCGAATGTGCCTGAAAACCCGCCGGGTGACAGTTTTGTGCAGGCTGTCTTCAGGGAGGCGGAAACGATCAGGCTTAAGCTTTCGAGAGACGAAACCGGTCCGGAAGAGGTACTGGCAGCTTTGAGTACCCCCGGAGTGGGATTTAGTTACGAACAGCTGAAAACTTTTACCCTGTCGCAAAAACAGATCATCGATTATCTTCTTGAAACAAATGAATTGCAAAATGTTGTCGGTAATGTTGAGGATAAAAAGAGAGCGCAAAAACAGAAACCTTCACAAAACGCTCTGATGAAATTTTGTACCGACAAAACGGAAGATGCCAGGCAGGGTAAGCTTGATCCGGTTGTGTGCCGCGATAATGTGATAAGGGAGATAACCGAAATACTCGGAAGAAGGAATAAGGCTAATGTGCTGATAATCGGCGATGCCGGTGTTGGCAAAACCTCCCTGGTAAACGGATTCGCTCTCAATATTACAGATAATAGAGTTCCGCCCGGTCTGACAGGCGCACTGGTTTTTGAACTTGATTACGGGGCTTTGATAGCAGGCGCCTCATATAAAGGGGAAATTGAAGACAGGCTGAAAAATATAATTACTGAAATCCAACAATTTGATAAAGCCATCCTGTTTATCGACGAAATACATATGATGCTCGATAAACAGGGAGGAACTGCAGGAGCTGCCAACCTTCTTAAACCGGAGCTGGCAAGGGGTAACCTTACTGTGATCGGTACTACCTCGATCGATAATTATACAAAGTTTATTGAAACAGACGAAGCTTTTAACCGGCAGTTTGAGCTTGTTAAACTGGAAGAACCTGACGAACAGACAGCCAAAAGGATGTTGACCAGCGTAATACCAAAGTATGAAGAACATCACAGGTTAAAGGTGGATGAAGAGATCATCACCGAAGCTATCAGACTTTCAAAAAGATACCTGAAAGAGAGATCCCTGCCCGAGTCGGCAATTGACCTTATTGATCATACTATGGCAGGAGTAAGGCTTATGAGTGACATTTCTCCTTCAGGGATAAAGAAACTTAAAACCGACCTGGAAAAGTTTGCTGACGATAAAAACGGCAGGTTTGCAGAGCTGCAGTGGTTTAGTTCTGACTTAAAAAATCAGATTTCACCTATCCTTTTCTCAAAACTTAGTGAAGAAGAGGATGGGAACATACTTTTAAATAACGGGGAAGAGATTTATAATTACTGCGATAAAATACTTGAAAATCTCGAAAAAATATCAGCAAAAAACATTGAATCACTGACAAAATCAGACATTGGGGCAATAGTGTCGGGACGGACAGGTATTCCGCTGGGTAAGATACAGTCTAAAGAGCGTGAAAAACTGATGAACACCGAAGACCATCTGAGGGCCAGGGTTATCGGCCAGGACCATGCTCTCAGAAGTATTGCCGAAGCTATTCTTGAATCACGCTCCGGATTGAATAAACCGGGACAGCCTATCGGGTCTTTTTTCTTTTTGGGACCTACAGGTACCGGCAAAACAGAGCTTGCCAAATCACTTGCTGAGTTTCTGTTCCAGGATGAAGCTTTTTTGTTGAGATTCGACATGTCGGAATTCAAAGAAGAACATTCAGCCGCACTGCTCTATGGCGCTCCTCCGGGCTATGTCGGTTACGAAGAGGGCGGACTCCTGGTGAATAAAATAAGACAAAAACCTTACTCCATTGTTTTGTTCGATGAAATTGAAAAAGCTCATTCATCTGTATTCGATATATTCCTTCAAATACTTGATGAAGGAAAACTACATGACCGCCTGGGCAAGGAGGGGGACTTCTCTAATGCACTTATAATTTTCACTTCCAATATCGGAAGTAACTATATAGTAGAATCATTCAATAAAGGCGAAATACCTCCTTCCGACACGCTGATGGAGATAATGAGCAACTATTTCCGGCCGGAGTTTCTGGCCCGGCTGACAGAGATCGTACCCTTCGCTCCTATCAGCAGGGAAAATGTGGTGAAGATTTTCGAGATCCACCTGAAAAGCCTTTTAAAAACACTGGATGACAAAAACATTAAAATTGAAATTGCTGATGATGCCAAAGAGAAACTGGCTATGTCGGGTTATACACCCAAATATGGGGCCCGCCCTATTGTCGGAGTAATACGTAACCAGTTGCGCAGGCCATTGTCGAGGATGATAATTGCAGATAAGATCACAAGAGGCTCTGTGGTAAGGCTAAAAATCGACGAGAATGAAAAAGTGGTTTGGGAAATTGATTGAGTTACTGATAAGAATTATTAACAAAAAACAAAAAGATATGCAAAATTACGGAATTGGAGGAACAGAAGTTCAGGGTGATGCCAGTGAAGCTATTAGCGAAATCCCGCAAAACAGAACATTAGTAGTTGAAAAACTGACAGCTGATGCACCATTTAAACCTGAAATAGTAAAAGGACTGACATCTCTTGACGAGGTATTTCAGCATTTCTCGCCATCTGTGGATATCGAATTTGAAGATGCCGAAGGAAAAGGTAAAGAAGAAAAATTATCGTTTAAGAGCCTTGCTGATTTCGGAGTTAACGGGATAACAGCTCAAAGCGAATTTTTAAAAGACCTTACCAGCCAAAAAGAACAGTTTATGAAAATTATAAGGCAACTCAAAAGTAATAAACTGCTTCGAAAGGCGCTGGAGAACAAGGAGACAAAAGAAGCAATGCTAAATGCAATCTATGCACTTACAAAAGAGATAGAAGAAGCCTGAATAATAAAATCATAAATTAATAATTATGGCACTACAAGAACAAAAACAAAATATTGAGCAATTTAAGGAAAAAGTAGCTGAAAGAACTGCCCTGGTTGAAAAACCGGAGGAATTACTCGGGAAAAGCCTGGCCACACTTGCAACTATCGGAGGATTTGACCTCATGGAGGTAGCTATTGACGGCGTACAAAACCTTAATCCGGAACGAAAAGCCAGGAAAAAGATCTTTCTCTCTGAAGAATCAAAAAAAGGGGAACGGGAACAGTTGAAAAAAACTCTTCAGCTGTGGGCTGCCGTGATCTCCTCAGCCGATAATGTTATGGAAATGGTGGAGAGTTGCGAACAGAGCGCACAGGTAGCTGAAGATACCCTTACAAAAAACCTGGCCAGGGCTGTGGAAAACACTAAAGACCTGGAAAAATCTTACCGCACAGTTGCCCTGTTTTTTAAAAATGCCGGCAGCAACAAAATTAAGAATGTTACATTTTTGAATGCCGCACCCGAACAGTTAAAAGACCTTGACGACACCCGGTTTATTGATGCCATACAGGCTGAACTTGTCCAGAACTTCGACCGGCTTGACCTTCGTGACAATTACAGCTTACTTGTTGTTCCCGGATACCTGGGATCAAACAAAGTGGTGGAGAAATGGGCAAAAATAGCTCATGAAAACAAAGTAATGCTTGTAACCGACTTTGAACACCTCGACACGCCTGACGATGTGATGGAGATGTTTGAATCGGCAAATCTTACCGGCGGAGATATGTACCGATCCAATGTACTTATGGCTTGCAACTACCTTATCGGGAGGGATAAATTTAAAGAAATAGGAGAAAATGAGGAACTTTATATACCTCCGTCGGGGGCACTGGCCGGCACAATATACCAAACCCTGATGTCGCAGGTTGCCGCAGGAAAAAAACACGGAAGCCTCAGTGAAGTTGACGGAGTCCGGTTCGACCTGAAAAAAAGTGAAATAGCAAACCTCGAAAAGCTTGGGCTTATCCCTATGGTTAACGAATATGGCAAAGTAATGGCATTCTCGGCAAAAACACTGTTTAACGGCGATAATCTGGGACTGCAGACTTACTCTGTTGTGAGGGTTTTCGATTATGTGACAAAAGTGCTGATGGACTTCCTTAACCGGCGTGCTTTTGAGAATTTCAATACAAAAACCAGAAAGGAGATCCTGAGCCAGATCACCAGGTTCCTCGACAGCATAACCGGTCCCGGAAAGCTTATTGAAAAATTTTCTATTAAAAGATTTGAACAGGACAGGGTTCAAAAAGACCGGATATACCTCGATATACACATGACACCATATTTCCCGGCAAAGAATTTCATGATCAAAATGGATGGGCAAAAAGGTGATGACGGGAATGAATGGGACACCGAATATGAACAAAATTAGTTTTTTAAATCAATCTTTAATTTTTTCTGACCATGTCTTTTAAAGCAACCTTAAAAGTTGACGGCAATGAATACAGAGTATTGAATTGCCATTACAGTCTGAACCAGGAAGTCGACAAAACGGGAAGGCCATCCTCCACTGTCCGCGGCGGAGTAGTTGACCTTACTGTTGAATCGACTGACGACACCAGTATGTTCGAATGGATGTGCGACAGTTACATGAGAAAAGATGCCACTGTGACATTCAACAAGCGTGATGAAGATTCCAAAATGAAAGAATTGGAGATCACCGAAGCATACATGGTAAGATACGAAGAATCATTCGATGACACAGGATCGGGTGCAATGGTCCAGTCTTTTTCGCTCTCGGCCAAAAGCATTAAACTGGGCAATGGCGAACATGAAAATGAGTGGGCAATGTAAGATTGCCTGTATTTTATAAAAATTGCGCCATACTGACAAGCATTTAATCTCTGAAGACAGATTAAATTCTTGATCTGTAAGATATTGTTGAAAATGCAATATATTACTTAATTTCATGTAATTTGAAACGGTATTATTATACTAATTAAATTCCTTAAGCATTATGTCTTTAACTGCAAGACTTTATCTTAAAGGCCATAAACAGGAAAAAAATGGGATAAAAGTTTTATCCTGTAATTACAGTTTCTCACAAAAAATAGATGAAGACGGATATATCGCGGGTTCGGTTAGAGCCGGACTTATCAATCTTACCCTGACGGCGATTAATGATACCGAAATTGTTCAGTGGATGATTCTCAGAAATTCTGCAAAATCGGGAAAGATCTCTTTTTTCGGAATTGATCCGCAGACTGCAGCTCCACAGGAAAGTAAAACGCTTCAATTCGAAGACGGGATACTTATAAATTATGGGGAATCATTTACCGATGAAGCTGATATGGTTATGAATTTAAGTATTTCAGCACGCAAAATTACCCTGTCAAATTCGGAATGGGAAACAGTGGGATGGGGAGAACTGGAAAAATGAAACGAACTAAATAGAAACTTTTAATATAATGTCCATACTTTCAAAAATTGACATTACCATTAACCAGAAACCGTTTAAGAGTTTCCGGCAGGTTTCGATCAGCCAGAATCTTTATGGAATCGACAGGTTTGAGATCAGATGCCGTTATGATGCTCTTGAAGAGCTTGATGGTTTTCTTATAGAGAAATCCAAGAATTTCCTGGGACTGCCTATTGTTATTCAGACCAAGTTCTTAATGAACAACGAAGATAAAGACGGTATCAACTTCAGGGGATATATTACAGAAATTCAAAGTTCAAGAAGCGGTGTAACAGATTATGATGAAGTTGTTATATCAGGTGGAAGCTCAGAAATAGCCCTGAACAGGAAACCTACAAACCGAGCTTTCCTTGACAACACCCTCGAAGAAATAGTGAAAGAAGTTCTGAAAAAATATCAACTTAAATATAAAATTGCTCCCAGGAATAAGGAACGCTTCCCCTATATAGTGCAGTTCGAGGAGAGTGATCTTGAATTTCTGAAACGGCTGTCGATACGATATGGAGAGTGGTGCTACTATAATGGTCAGGATTTTGTTTTCGGAGAAATTCCCACCGGCCAGAAAACAGAAACACTGACTCTGGGTTCCGACCTTAAGAGCCTTAAATATGAACTCAGGGCAAATCCGGTGAAATTCAGCCTCTTCACAGTAGATCCCCTCAAACTTGATGTTTACCGGTATAGTTCGGGTAACAGCAAGATTGAAAGCAATCTGAATGTGTATGGCAAACATGCACTGAAGATGTCAAAAACCTTATACACCGAAGATGGAAAAGATTATTTCGAACATGTCAATGTTAAAGAATCTGACTACAAAAAAGGTCTGGATCAGGTGGGAGAAACTATGGAATCGGTCGACGCCGTTAACCTGAACGATCTGTCAGGAACCTCTTCCAACGGATTTCTTAATGCTGGTGCCGAAGTAAAAGTTGAGTGCAACAGGCAGGACAGGAAAGGTAAAGTGGATTACGGGAAGTATATAATCACTGCTGTCAACCATCAAATGGACAGCACACTAAACTACGAAAACAGCTTCACCGCCATACCGGCAGAAACTTCAATTCCTGAAAATACAGACCCCTATTTTGTAAGGACATCTTCAAACCAAATGGGTATGGTTGAAGACAACAAAGATCCTGAAAAGCTGGGAAGAGTAAAGATCAGTTTCTGGTGGATGGAGGGCAGGCAATCTACCCCCTGGATCAGGATTGCAACACCTTACACTCATAAAGAGGCAGGATTTTATTTCATTCCGGCTAAAAATTCCAGGGTTTTGGTTGGTTTCGAAGACGGTGATGTGGAAAAACCCTATATCCTCGGTACCCTGTTCGATAAAGATGCCAATCCCGATCCTGACTGGGCCGGAAACCGGAACGAAAGTAATGCCAAAATACACGCTATCCGCACGGCAGCGGGAAATACTATAGAATTAGATGATACTGACGGAGGGGAAAAGATCACCATATATGACAGAGGCAGTAATAACAGGATCACTTTAAACTCTGCCGGAGGGAAGCTTTCTGTTCATTCAGAAGGTGAAGCCCACATGACTGCAAAATCTATGGCCTCCATCTCCCTGGGAAGTCCGGATAAACCTGAAGACAGTAAAGTCAGCGTCTGGCTCCAGGAAGATTCTTTATGGGTAACTAATGAAAGCGGTGATGTCTTTGTTGAATCAAAGAATAATGATCTGGCAGTCATTGCCTTTAGCGGTGTAATTTCCATAAAAGGCAGAAAGATCGTCCTGGAAGCATCTGAATCAATTGAGATCAAAGGGCCCCTGGTCAAAATTGAGGGAGCGGCAACAACAGAAATCAAAGGAGGTATCGTACAAATAAACTAAACTGAAAAATATATGCCACCAGCAGCCAGAATAAATGATATGCAAACCTGTCCGATGCAAACACCGGGAACCCCTCCCATACCTCACGTCGGAGGTCCCATAATGCCCCCCGGGTGCCCGACGGTTTTAATCGGCGGACTACCCGCGGCACGGGCAGGTGATATAGCCAGTTGTGCAGCGCCACCCGTTATTGTCAATACGATAATAACAGGTTCAAAAACCGTACTAATAGGAGGTATGCCAGCCGCACGGATCGGTGATTCGACAGTACACGGAGGGACAATTGTCGGAGGTTGCCCTACGGTAATGATCGGAGGATAAAAATTCAAAACTATATCTGATATCGCGAAAATCAGCAATCATTTAGCATTGTAAAATTTAATTTTAATGGCTTCTCCTCAGGAACAACAGATGTTAAAAGATTTCGGGTTTCAGAATGAAGCCCGGTTGAAACAATATCTGAATACTCCTCCCCGCGAAAGGTATACCATCTACAAATTTAAATGGCGCCTGATAATGATGTCAAAATATAATGGCATCAACTCCGGCATAAAAAAAGATGTTGTAAAGTTTCATACTGAATATGAAGATTATGTGATACAACACCAGAGAGGGGGTTTAATTAACTGGACTCAGAAATCAAAAGACCAGTCTGAATATCTTTTTGACCGTTTGAAAAATCCATGGTTTTTAGAAAAACATGGCGGACTTATATTCTCAGTTAAAGATCCGTTTGGCAATTATTGGTTCAGGGCGCTTACATTGAATGAATTATTTGAAGCCCTTGATATTTGCTACAAGGAATCAACAAAATCAGGCGCCACGATAAAACCCTGGAAATTATCTCTTAACTGGTGGGAATGTGTTCTGACATACAATAAAAAAAGAAACAGAGGGGTCCTTTGGACAGGAAAAGATTATGATGTGGCGCTGATGATTTGCGATAATATTGTTTCAACATGGGACACCAAAACGGGCGACTGGAAACCATGGAATAATTCATGGTCGAAACTTGCCCACCAAAAACTCACTGGCATTAAATATGGTTATCCGGTAACCACTGCAAAAAGGGGTGGGCTCATTTCTTCAGTGCTGGAAGGAATATCTCAGCATACAGGTCCTTTAAAACGGGATATGAAATTCGAAGATGTATCAGACTTTGTTTTCAGAGAAGGCTTTACCGGAATGAAACAGGCTGCCTTTATAATAGCAACTGCATTTGCTGTCGGAGGATCAAATGCAGCAAAAATCATTAACGGTTTTCATGAGCAGCACGGAATTCCGAAATGGTGGGAAAAGTAACAAAAAAGCCACTGCCGAAAACTAATTATTTAATGCCATTCCCTCAGTGATCGGCAAAGGATATTGACAGAGCCAGATAACCATACCTGCCATATATATTGCCACCTGCTTCAGAAGACTGTCTGTGGCCGATTTAATCCCTAAAAACTTCCTTTGCTTTAGGAAATTAAAGTATTCTTTCATATTTTTATGGTGAATAAAATGTACTGTTTATGAGCGGAACAAGTTTGGCCTTGAAAATAGGCAGCCTGGTGCTGGGATTAGGTACTTTCATGGTAATGTTCCAAAAGGTAAAGGGACTTAAAAAATATGGACTGACAAGTCTTTTTTACGTTTTGCTGACATCACTGATCCTGGCCTTATCAACATTCTTCCTTTTCCTGAAACCTTCAGCAAGTGAGATGACAACTCTCATTTCAGCACAATTAGTGATCATTGCTGCCGGTACCTTACACGTTATAACAGCCGGATATTTACTACCATGGTATACCGGACATAAATTCAGCATGCAACTGGTCTTTATTATTTGCATCCTGCTTTTTGGTTATTTTTTCTTCAATCTCTCCTTTACCTTTTTTGTTGAGCCTGCAGTTGACATGGTATGGTACCTTTCACTGCTCTGGTTTCTGGTTCCCGCTCTATTAAACGAGACTGCCTTAAAACTTCTCAATGTGCCGCCAAAGGAGTATAAAATGTGGAAATATCCGCTTAATGTGCGTATTGACGATCCTACAGACGAAGAGATGGAGAATCCGGTAGTTATAAGTTTTGTATTTAAAAAACACACTGAAGCTCCCGGGGCCACAACATTCAGGGCAAAAGCCCCTCTGGCAATGCCCCTGGGCAGGCTCTTCTATTTTTTTATCAATGATTATAACAGCCGGCACCCCGAAGGCCCTCTGTCATTTACCGGGTTAAACAATGAACCTGACGAGTGGGTGTTCTTTAAAGTTAAAAGTAAATTATTAAAATTAAAAACAGCGCTTGACCCCGACGGATCGATTGCAAAGAATAAGATCAGGGAAAATGATGTGCTGGTTTGTAACAGAGTTATTAGCCACAATAAATTAACAGAACATGAAACCGCTGAATAGAAAAGAACGAAACAAAGCGCTTCTAAAAGTTACAGGGTTATTCCTGCTTACTTTTATTATTGCAATTATAGTGGGATTTACCACTATGAACACAGGCAGGCTTTCTGACAAAAAGTCAAATGCCGAACTGGAAAGATTAAAAACCAACCTGAAATTCCAGGAAGAAATTTTTGCTCCAAATGTAAATCAGGCCACCGGGTTACTGACAAAATTGCCAAAATATAAAGAAGAAGGTGAAAATAAAGAGGTCTTAAACCAGGATATTGCTGCACTTCTGAGCAGGACAAAAAACGAAATAGCCCCGGAGGAGACATGGGAAACAACTATGTATAAAGATGTTATTCAGACTTTATCTAACCTTCAGCTGGCATATAACGATAAGCTTAACCTGATGGAAGACCTGGGTGATTCTGATCAAATGAGTAAAAAGCTGCAGGAATGCATTAATGAAAAAACTCAACTGCAAAACCAGCTGAATATGCTCCAGGCAGCCGGAGGCGGGGGTGGCGGTGGCGCAGCTACAGCCCAGCTTGAAAAAGACCTTAAGGATGCACAGCAAAAATTAAGGCAGTGCAATCTTGAAAACAGGGCACTTAAACAGGAAATAGAGAAGATCAGAAGCAGATAAGACACCTGTCAATCAGTTCAGCTTCCCGAAAGGATCAGTCTTGATAACTATAGCTTTCTGATCATTCCTGACCCGCTGTTCCCCCGAGATCAAAAAGCCTCCGTCTGTTGTCTGAAGCAGATCATGCACAAACTGGTCACCCGGCAGTGTAATATCCACATATCTTATCAATACCTCGCCTGTCCTGTCAATCCAGAATAGTGCAATATCATAATCCAGTCCGTTAAACCTGTGGCTGGCTACCAGGTATCCGTCGGCTGTCCTGATCATTACAGGCCTGTACTTTAGAATATCTTCCTTTTTAATTGAACAGGGCAACATATTTGCACAGTCGGTTGGCCCGCCGTCAGCATTGATCAGAATAAAGCTTATCTCAAAAAGATCACTGTTCTCCTCACTCTCTTTAGCCCGCAAAACAGCATACCCGCCCTGGTAGGATTCCTCAATATCGCACCCTATAACATTTTGTTGGGAACGGATTAAATGCATCTCGCCATGGCCTTTACGGTCAATCTTTCCGAAAAGCATCATTTTGGGTGAATTATCTTTCTCCTGCCAGTAACCTGTCAGAGCAAATCCTCCATCCATAGTGGGTACAAAATCAGTAGCCAGCTTCGTTCCTACATATTTAAATGTACGGTCTGCCAGAGTAATTATTCTTCCCGACTTATCGGCCTTCTGAAACAAAATATCAATCGGATATCTGTCATTCAGTGTGTTGGCAATCACTCCGACCTCATTGGTTTTACTGAAAGCCAGCTTCGGAAAAGAAGAAACTGCAGAATAATTTTTTTCCAGCTGAAATACAACCATGGCACCGGTTTTCAGGCCTGAATTTATGCTTTGTACCATCAGCTTCCCTGACTCATCCAACCCCGTCATCATCAAGTCATTTTTACGCTCCAGATTAACTATATTATACACATCGTAATCCAGCTTCTTTTGATCTGCAATCTTTCCCTTATTATCAACTTTGATTACCGAAGATCCCCGGCTCTTTGACTTCAAAAGTACAATATATTCATTATCAGATACTTGAACTAATGAATTGGCACTTGTGTAATCTCCTTTAAATTCGTCTGACCTGATGAAAGTAATGAAATTACTTTTCAGGGTAATCTCTTTAGAGACCTTGTGTGTTTTCCCGGTCTTAGTGTTTGAAGCTTCAAGTGTGATAATATATTTACCCGGGACTGTGTAATTGTGGCTCGGGGAATTATCTGCCGATTCATTTCTGTCAGAATCGAAATCTCCAAAATTCCACCTGTATGAATCAGCATTTTCTGAAAGGTTTTTAAAATCTGCCTTTGCAGGGACAAGATCACTGTTTAAAACCAGTTCAAATCCTGCAACCGGTGGTGCAACGACCGGTTCTTTAACAGGAGTTGGTAAGGCCGGCTCTTCAACCGGAGTTTCTGCCTGTTTAACAACAGGTTGTTCAACCGGCTTTTCAGGTGTTACCTCAGCAGTTTTTTCAACAGGGCTTTCGGAGGTTTTTGATGATCCCAGTATGACAACGACATCTTTAGCAGTACTCTTTACACTGAATCCGGGGGATGAAGCAGTAAGTGACACAGTATAGCTGCCCTCCTTCCTGTATGTATGTGTAGGATTTTCCCTGTTGGATCTATTCTCGTTGCCTGACTCCGGATCACCGAAATCCCACAAATATTCCTTAGCATTAACAGAGTTGTTTTTAAATATAACTGTAACCGGACCCAATACATTATTATTCTGTATACTGAAACCGGCTTGAGGAGGTTTTGGCAACTCTGCAATTGTAATGGTCTCTGAATACCTGGCTGCTTTTTTATTATTGCCACTCCAGGCAGAAAGCTCAACCTTATAACTTCCCGGCTTAGAATATACATGAGCCGGGTCTGCATCTTCCGATCTGTTTTTATTCCCGGAGTCAGGGTCTCCAAAATTCCATTCATACCGGTCGGCATTCTCTGATGTGTTCTTAAAAACAACTGTCGATGGCGCTGTTTCGACCGACTTAGTGTAGATGAAAGCTGCTTTGGCAGTAGCAACCTGTCCTACCGTAACCTCTTTGACAACAGTATCAGACAGTCCGCTGAAACTGTTCCTTACAATTAATTCTACTCTGTATATACCTTCTGATTTATATTTATGAGTTTCGTTTTCTTTGGAAGATCTGTTTTTTCTGCCGGATCCCGGATCTCCAAAATTCCAGCTATATGTATCTGCGTTATTCGATCTGTTAATAAAATTAACCTTAGATTTCGGCTTCTGGTTATTTCCTTCAATAGTGAAATCTGCAGTAACGGGATCGTGTGTCTTTATCTCAATACTTTGATAATAGGTATTTTCCATGTTTATCTGAGTATTCCTTGCAACCAGGGAAATTGAATAAACACCCCCCCTTTGATATGTATGTTTAGGATCTTTTTCAAAAGAGATATTACCTGCTCCGGAGGAGGGATCACCAAAATCCCACCTGTATTCATTTGCGAATGTCGATCTATTCAGAAAAACAACCTCACTGGGGGCATATCCGTTATTGCCTGTTGAGGCTATCTGGAATATAGCCTGAGGCTCATTTTCTTTATATGCAAAAACATCAATTTTTGCCCTGCCAATATCCCCGTCAAAATCATCTTTAAAATACCAGACTATTGCTTTCTCTTTCCCCGGACCGACATTAGAGCCTATATCCCCGTATGCGGCAGAGGCCTTTACCTGCTTTCCGTCAGAAGTAACCAGCAGGATAACACTGAATGATTTAGCGCCTGATGTTTCATTAATATCATATGTAATTATGAGCTTCTCCCCTTCTGAAACGCTTGTGGAGACATTGACAGCAAAATTTTCCTGAGAACTTGCATAAATCCCTGTCATTGATAAGAGAAGGCAAATGATAAAATTTTTAACCTGTGTTCTCATTTAATAATAATTTTAAAGTTGCTAATCATTTCCGGTAATCTATAAATACTATGAGATCATAATTCTGTATGGCAACAAATTGACTGATTCTCTTTTTAACCTAAGCTTTAATATTTCAGTCTTTTGATATACTTCGTCAGATGTCAATTCATTTTTGTCTTTAATATAAATGTAAATATCAATCGTGCGAACCATCCCTTTGCCTGACTGATGGCTTATATCAACACCTTTTTTGACTTCAACTCTTGAAATGTTGTTGCCAAACAGCTCAAAACATAATGCTTTTATGTCTTCTGCCGTAACTACCCTGCCTTTTGAAAGCAAAGACCTTCGCAAAGAATTCAGTTTATCTTCGCCGGAAAGTTTTTGTCTCCCGCCGGTTGTTTGCGTCATTAACATAACAGATCTGTCCAGCACATCAACACCTCTGTATACCGACAATGCTGATCCCGGCCTGATATTATTGGCCAGTTCGCCCGAAACAGTCCAGTACTGAACATTGATCTTATCGTATTCATTGCCCGATTCAAGTATAAGATATGAGTTAAGGTCATGCTCTGCACCTGAAGTTTCAATTCTTTGCTGTAAACGGGCAATGATCTGATCAAGTTGCTTTAATTCGTATGATATCAGATCAGTACCCTTCATTGCAAATGCAGCAGCCTCATCTCTTACAAGTCCCATGAGATTTTTAATAGATTCTCTGGCATCCCGCGAATCAAACCTGGCAATCCCGCCCTGTTTCACCAAATAAGAATTCTCATTCTCGCTTTCCCTGCCGGCCGAAATACGCGGTTTGTATAATCTTTCACTACTGTCTGACACCCTTCTGATATCAAAAAAAAGATCGTCTGTATAGAGTGGAATTACATTAGCTCCCTTAACCACTGAGTGTGTATATTCGTTTAACTCCCTGTTAATAACAGGAAAACAATTAAGGGTGACAATTAGTTCATTCATATCAGAAAATGAGAATGGCCGGCCGAGATCGACTTCAAGCCATAAAATATCTTTATTAAATATTTCAGGTTTCTTTTCATGAAAATATTGTTGCAACGGACCTGTTACTTTAAAGTCATTAACAAAATCCTTAAGCTGGTAATCTCCTTCAGACAGGGTCATAAACCTCTTCCTGTAGATGTCATTAATGAAAAGTGATGACCTGTATGATATATCACTCTCCTTTTTCAACAGGTCATCAAGCGAATTAACGGTTCCGTTTATATCGGTTCCTGTTCTGTTATCAAACTTTACAGGTTTCCCATTGATCGTAAACTTCGCATTATTAAGAGCATGATAAAAACGATCCTCTGCCTGGGTATTCCGAAAAGAAAAAAACAGGGAAAGGCCGTCAAGCAAGTCTGTAAGCGGATTAAGCAAGATACCGATATTAAGCACAGAATTACTGCGGGGAACATTTGCCGGGACTTCAGCAATTGCTTCTCTTAACCTCCCGTTTATTTCAAAAAGATGTTTCCCTGTCAAAAGGTACTTGATTTCACCGTTTAAAAGCACATTCTTTGAGACAGGGGTGAAATATATATTTTTCTTATCAGGCATTCCTTCTCCCCTCTTATCGCCATCAATCTCCTTGCTGAAATAAAACTGATAAAGTTCATTAATTTCTGCACGGGGCTGGACAGGGACGGCAGTACATACAGCATGAGCAGGAAAATGTGTAAAAACATTCTGTGAAAAAAGCAATTCAAGTAATTTTTCAACGACCCTGGAATCTGCTTTACCTATTGCTTCTGAAATATTTTGCAACTCCTCAGCCAGCGCCCCGATTATCAATCCAAGAACAGGATCGAATGAATTAATATCCTGAACATCACGATAACCCCACAACCTTGATGCATTGCGGATCATTCTCCCCTTTATCGACTCAACTGATTCTATTGGCATAATAACAATTTTCTAATAACATCTAAATTCATCAGACAGACTTAATATGAAAGAGGCCCTATAAAAAAAGTCTCAGTATGCCTGAACGGTTCATTAGTCTTATCTATAACTCCTTCAATGACCATTTTTATCTGTGTTTTTACCCTCCTGTATCTTATCTTGCTTGTAAATTCCACCTGATCGATCTGCAGGGTTATATTGACATTAACAAGCCTCTTCTCATTATTTCGAAGAGAATTAAGAATAGATTTTTCCAATTCATCTTTTAAATAATGGGTGTTATAAATATTCTCAAAATCGTAATTTGATAATTCAGTGCCGAAAGAGGGATCATGTTTAACCTCGTTATATGAGGTCATGGTTATTAAATGGATCATATTATGAACTGATCTCATTAAATCAACCCTGGGCAGATCTTTTTGATTTATGATCTCTTTCATTGATACAGGAATATCCAAATAATCAGGCATAGTAATTTTTTTATTTTTTAATCAGCCAGAAAGCTCCTTTTTGTAGTCTGCTCCTTAACAAAAATATTTGTATCCTTCTTCTTACCTATATATGCAAGCGATTCAAGCTTATCGAACAGGAGTGCAATTATCTGAATAAAACCCGTGAACTGCTCTATACTGAAAAGAATATCATAATGTTTATATTTAAAACTTATGCAATAAACAAGAAGTTTCTCAAAGTCACCCTGTTTAAGCTCCGACCAGTTTGTGAAATAGTTCAGCATTTCCTCTTTATCTGCAGCGGTATTGGAATCAATTGCATTACGAATAACTCTTGCTGCATTTGCAATATAGGTGAACAGGCAGACAGGCTCACGCCAGGGCATCTCCCAACGTAACCTGAGATGATTAGCCGAGATATAATCCAAAAGGCTTTCAGAAAGAGCAAAAACTGAATTTGCCAGGCTTGTATCCTGATTTTTTTCTTTTATCTTTCTTATTATGCTCAGCAGATCGATCTCCAGCTGACTAAAAAACTTATCAACAAGATCATTGAAATTAACGAGGCCTGCATGACTGCTGACAGTCATGCAGGGCGGCATATAATCATCGCAAACAGACAGGCTTCCCTGCTCTGTTTTCAGCTTACCGATAAACAATGAATCGGGATGACCGGTATCTTCTGTTATGCCTTTTGCGGGGATCACTGTAACTTTGTATAATGGAACGGCATATGGGTACCTTGGCGGATCTTCATCTGTGTTAAGCTCTCCATAAACCTGTCTTTCAAAAGGGTCAACCGTAAGAAGCACAAAATGCTCACCACCATTTCCGTTCTCAGCCTGCTTCAATACCCCTGTCAGGTCAACACTGAACTCCGGCATCTGATACTCTTCCCGGATCTCTATCCTGATCCCCCCCTCTGTTACAGCGCTGCAGTCCAAAATCTTAAGCCTTAAAAAGTTCTGATTGTCAATTTTTAGAATGGCCCTGAATGAACTTTCTGACTGCCTGTCAACAGGAAGCAACCCATAATTTGTCGGATTCAAAAAAACTGCTCTGGCATCTTTTATACTCTCAATAAACACATTCTCCTGCTGGATAAAATGCTCTTTATTGATATTCATTCCGTTTTCCCAGTTAACATTGAAGTATTTTAATTTTACCGGCATAATTAAGATATTGATTTTAAATTATATACACAACTATTAAATGACAGTATTATATCCGAGATATGAATTTTCATACTCTTTACCCACACCAAGAATAAAATTTCTTTTGCTCTCTTCCGGTAATATTTTTGTTTCCACATCAAGCTCTACCGGAATAAAATAACTGTAAAAACTTTTTAAGAGCAATCCCGCTCTTCCTTTATCAAAAAAATCAGCTATGTTAGTGTTCATGACAGGGCCGATAGTTACAATCAATTTACCAATAAAACCTGTTACCTTCCTTCCCGGTATCATGTCATAACCCAATCTGACATTGCCAAGTTTCATAGTTGCTGAATTGAGGTCAATATCGTCACTATTTGTTATATCTTCATCGTGCGACAAGCTGATCGTAACCTTTTCATCCAATATACTTTCAAGACACTGAGCTGTCATTTCATAGTCACCTGCTATCTTATTAGTTAACGGCAAATATTTACACAATGTTACGGAATATCCGGAAGGAATATTATCTGTTTGCCAAAAATCAGATATCAATCCGTTCAGCAAACCTGAATACAAACTCTTAAATTCCTGACTCTCTTTAAGTGCGACAAAAACACTGTGTAAAAATATCTCATTTTCGAAGGGCCTGAAAAACAGTCTTGCATCCTTCTCCACTGCTTTTAATTTCATTGATTCCTTTGCCATATCCTCCCCGGTGGCATTTCGATTATCAATAAATTCATGAAACAGCGCTTCCGGCAATGCATCATATATACCCGACCTGTTCAGGTGAATATTAATTGTTTCTTCTCCGTTTTCATATTTTTCAACCTCGGCATAACTTATGTCAGAAGACCACTTACGCTTTAAATTTCCATCGAAAGAAACCATAATGTCCCTGACAGGAATGCCGCCGGCAAGCATACCTGCAATTAAATACTCTGCTCTCAGATCGTAGAGCAGTGCATTTATCATTTCCGATTTTTCATATAAGTTCACACCAACAATTTATGAAAAAATCGTGTAACTAAAAATAAGAAAATGATAATTGATGTCAATTTTATATTACCTGAATAAAAAATCTGAAGGATTTATACCTGCCTTAAATGAATCTGTCAGTTCTCCTGACCCTGTATACCTTAATATTAATGCATTCTGTAAATAATCAATAGCATCTGCAATGTACACCTCTCCGCTATGAGGATTTACCGCCATACTGTAGAACCGGCCATTTTCATTACTGATAAACGGAGAACCAGGCAAATACCGGTCGGTTACTGCCATTTTATAAACTCCCTGGTTTATATAATACAATGTATCACCGGTACTGTTAATATTCAGTGATGAAGGCCACATTCCTTCGTCAAATCTGTATATCTGTTCAATTGTAAGGGTTTGCGGGTCAATTCTGCAGAGCGACGGCTTTCTCACTGTTTCAGATGTATTCACAAATCCTCCGTCGGAAAGGACCCATAACTTACCTGAATTGTCGGCTACCAAATCTTTCGGCTGATAAGGAACCTCAATTTTTGATACCATTGAATCAGTTTCAGAGTCAACTACCAGAATATATTTATCGAACGACCAGGATGAAATATAAACAAAACGGCCAATCTGTATCATTTTTTCCGATGTATGGCCATCAAGGCTGATGGTACCTCTCTTTTCAAATGTCGAAGGATTAAAAATTGTCAGATGGTTTGCATACAGGTCGGAAATATATGCCTTTTGGGCGCTTACGAAATGTACATTGCGGGGGGAGGTCAGTCCTGTAATTACACCTCTGAAATCAACCGACCGGACATCAGCAACATACACTTTACCTGAGTTGTTAACGACAATAAAAAGATTATTTCCCAAAAGCCTCACTGATTGAACGACATCCCCGAGCGGCACATTATTGACAGCATAGAAAAGCTGATTCGTTACGATCATCTTCTTATCGTTATAAAAAGACAAAGAACCATTTCCGTACATGAAATTTCCTTCGCAAGCAATAAATACTCCGCTGGTAGTATCGAGATCTTTAAAGACAGCTTCCACAGGCTCCTCTGAACAGGAGGATAGAAACAGTAAAAAAATCAAAATCTTCAATAAATTCTTCATCTTCATAAAATTTATTAAACCGTTCGCTTAAGCGAACGGCAAAGGATAAGGCAATGAACAAACCCCCTGCCAATATCAGAGCTCTATCCATTGCCGTCGGCTAAAGCCGACGGATTGCTTTAGCCGACGGACAGCTTTAATTATATTTTATTCCTGCCGAGATGCTGTAAACCCTTCCCGGCATCGGCCTCCACAGAATATTCTGATAATTCACATTAAAAAGGTTTTCTGCAATAAACCTGGTGTTCAGCCTGAACCTATTCCATTCTGTCTGATGATCAATTGTTATCCTGCCAAGCATATAAGGATTCAGAACCTTCTCGAAATCAGATTCCTGATTACTTGATTTAGTATACCTCCTGCCAACAAAATTCATGTCGTATCTGACAGTGACTCTTTCGCCGCCAACACTCAGAAAAAAGTTCCCTTTATGCTTTGGTATATAGACCAACTGTTTTCCTCTTGATCTGTCTGCCGAATGCACAGCATCCATGTTGGCTGTATTAGTATATGCATAATTACCTCCGGAACTGAACCTGAACCTGTTCAT
>CAZBWK010000063.1:0-25426 GCA_964495655.1 uncultured Prolixibacteraceae bacterium
GTTCTCACATAAACTTTTTTAAACAATTGCTTTTGTGAAATTTTTGTTTAAAAAAAGTTCATGTTCGTTTCATCTGATTAAAATTAATAATTTTCAAAGGTATCATTTAGCCTCTCCCGATCTCAGTCGGGGCAACTCGCATATGTTTCAATCATACTCTTAGGTCCCGATCAAAACCGGTATGCTCGTTTTATTTGTATATTTTTCAATATTAGCAAAAAATCATTTAATCTTAACAGGTTAAGAAAATAAAATTTATTAATGACCTTCAGGCTAAACATATCGGCTGAAGTAATACCAAGACATATTTTGCTGAATATTGCCTCCGCTATTAATTGAGTAGTTATCCATTCAGACAAATTTTTATTGCCTTTTCATGGTATAAACACAGCTTTTATTACCGGTTCATTACCTTCCAGTATTGAACTGAAAATGGTTTTGGCATCATGAAATGAAAAGGTGTGAGTTATTATATCCTTTGCCGGGATGAGCTGTTTTTTTAACAGATCAAGAGATAAATTAAAGTTTATTGCAGGTTCAGCAAAGGAGGGTTGCAGAGTGATCTTGTTAAAGATAAGGTTATTTATATCGAGAGGAACTATATTCTTGCCGCCGAAGTGCAGACCTAAGAAAGTAACTGTCCCCCCATATTTTATTATTCTGATTGCATCATGGACAGCTTCCGGGGGAGCAGTTACGATTACCCTGTCAACTCCCCGGGGAAAACTCTTTTTGATTGCCGGCCCGATATCTTCCTCAGAAGGGTCAATGATCAAGTCAGTTCCCAACTTAGCAGCCAGACCGACTCTGGCCTTTCCCCGTCCTCTGCGGCTGCTTGTCTGGGTCAATGCAACAAAACCGGCTCCCTGCAGCTTTGCCACTCTGGCTGCCATCAGGCCAATTGGTCCGCCGCCTATTATTACTACACTGCCATTCATGGGTATTCCGGCATTTACGACAGAATTCAGTGATACTGCCAATGGTTCTGTGAGACAAGCATCAATAAAGTCAATACCGTCAAATCTGACACAGTTATTATACCTTACACGAAGGTATTGCCCCATACCTGGTTGTCCGTTAAGTCCGAACATGTTCCTGCAAAGATCAGGCCTTCCGTTTTTGCAATCATCACAACTGCCGCACATACTGCAGTCCTCCACAATAACTTTGTCTCCCGGTTTTAGATCTTTTACACCTTCTCCAATCTCTATAACCTCTCCGCTTATTTCATGGCCTAACGGCATAGTTTTATCTGTCCACTGACTTAAAAAATTGATGTCCGTTCCACATACTCCGCAGGCTTTGACTTTGACAATGACATCATTAAATCCGGGTTTTTCAAGTTTAAAGGTCTCTGTCGATAAGTCAATATATTTCTTGCCGAATAATCCTTTACTGTTCATAGCAATAAATTTTGACGGTAAATGTAAAAAAAATTGTAACCTCCGCGAATACCGGTTGATAGTAAAAAATTGTTTACTTTTAAGGCAATAAATATACTTATGAACATGAAATATGCATTATTACTGATACTTTACGGATTTTTCTGCTCATGCAGCAACCGGACAGTCATCAAAGAGGATTTTTTCAATTACCCATACAAGAAGGTATATGACTATTATGTAATTAATGCCTGGCGTGAACTTGGAGAAACCTTGCCGGCCTATACCCCGGAGATGGTGGAGAGCCATTCACTGCTTTTAGGGAAGCTGCCCTGGGTGGATCCCGTTCCGTCGGCCGATAAAGAGATGGTGATTGGCATGACTCCCGGCTGGCCAAAAAATCCTGCCTGGCCGGACGATCCTGAAATACCACCTCAAAAGATATTTGGTTACCGTATAACAGACCCGGGGGCTAAGGGTCATAAACTAAAGATAATACTTACATCAGGCAATCATGCCACAGAGTTTACGGGCAACTGGGTTTTAGAGGGAATGGTTAATTTTATTGCCGGAGATGCCCCGGAGGCAAAACTTCTCAGGCAAAAGGCTATATTTTATGTGTATCCTGATGTCAATCCTGAAGGCCGTTATCAGGCTGTTCACCGGATAAACCTGCAAGCTGCGCCCGATCCAAATGCAGGCACTGACATGCGAAAAAGGGGTAATCCGGAGCTTTATGCAGCGGGTGAAGGAGACCATAACCGCATCTGGAATACCAGGGGAAAGTTTTCAACCATTGACATTATAACCGCTTCCATGATAAAGGATACCGGAGGAGAGGCTGATTATCTGTGGGACATGCACGGCCCTCAGACTACAGGCAACTGGCGCACCCCAGGTGATGAAGCCCGTACCAATGCTTATGCAGAAGCCTTGCTGAAAAGAGAGCCGGATATTGTTCGGTGCGGCCCTGAAAGTGGATTTAAGGTTAATGTGGCAAAAGGCCCGGAAGGCAAGATAGGGTTGTATGTGTTGAGCGGGGAGGGACAGCGGGTAAAATATCCCTATGTTTATGAGCCGGGAGGATGGAGCCGCGAACGTCTGATGGAGTCGGGCAGAAATATAGCGCTTGCTTTTTATGATATACTTGTAAATGAATGATTTCTGATATACCGGGATATGTATTGTTATTTTCATGATTAAAATTAATTATTTTCAAAGATTTCATATAGCCTGCCCCTGTTTTAAGCGGGGGAATTTCCCGTATGTATTTGCAATCATGCTCATTTCTTTTTTGATTGGTGGCTGCAGTCCTGATCCGGACAGATCAGTAAGGTTAATACGAACGATCAACAGCGACTGGACCTTTAATTATCTTCCCTTCAATGAGCCCGACAGCATAGTTATGCTGCCTTCTTATGATGACTCCCGCTGGCAGGCAGTCGCAATACCTCATACCTGGTCTGTATATGAGACAACAGGGGAGATCCATCCATTTATTTACAATGCATCAGAGAGGGACGATCCTTACTGGTGGTATGGCTGGGGTTATTACAGGAAGAGGTTTTTTATCGACAGATCACTGGCTGATAAAAAGGTTTTTATAGAGTTTGACGGGGTTCAGAAATATTCAAAAGTGTATCTTAACGGCCATTATATTGGGGACCACAAAGGGGGATTTACAAGTTTTTATTTTGATATTACTGATCATATTTTATGGGAAGAGGAGAATGTCCTTGCAGTTGCAGTTAGCAACCGGCGTAACGACAGCCAAAGGATACCTCCCATGACTGCAGGAAACTGGAATGTTTACGGTGGTATATACAGGGATGTAAGGCTGGTTGTAAAAAACAGGGTTCACATACCTTTTCAGGGCAGTTATAAACATGAAGGGGGCACATTTGTAACAACACCCCGCGTAACCAAAGAGAGTGCTGATGTGAGGGTTATTACCTGGGTGACAAATGAACAGGATAGAGGTCAGAAGGTTAAGCTTAAGACAATTGTGAAAGATGCTGAAGGTAAAGTCATAAAGGTTTTAACAGATGAGAGTGTCATTGGTCCGGGCCTGCTTGTCCAATTTGATAAACTGTTTGAAGATATAGAGCAGCCTCTTTTATGGTCACCCGAAAATCCATATCTCTATAGTGTTAAGTCGGAGATTTTTGTTCAGGGTGAACTGGTTGATGAATATGAAAGTCCGCTGGGCTTCAGATACTTTAACTGGGATTATGAGAATGATGACCTGTATTTGAACGGCGAAAAAATGAATATCCTCGGGACTAACCGGCATCAGGAATATCCATGGCTGGGGGATGCCCATCCCAAATGGATCGCCCGGATGGATATGTATGATATTAAATACAACCTCGGCCATAATTTTATGAGGCTGACCCATTATCCGAATGATAAATATATGTACCAGCTGGCAGACACATTCGGACTTGTGATGGTAGAGGAGGTTCCCAATATAAAAAGTATTGATTTTGATGAGGATGTACAGCGGCAGAATGTCGTGGAGATGATAAGAAGAGACCGTAACCATCCTTCAATCTTTTTCTGGAGTATGGGCAACGAGACGACTGATGCTGCTGATTCAAAATGGGCCTTTGAAGAGGATAGTACGCGGATAATACACCTGAGGAAGGGGGAGCAGGGGGGTGACTATGTTGAGCATACTCACGAGAACCTGGATATGGAAAATCTTTTAAGAGTTACGATAAGGGGATGGTTTGACGAAGATGATGCCCCTGAGGGAATTGATTCCACTCCTGAAAACGGACAGCACAGCAGTAATGAGACCTGGCAGCACCGCATGGCAATGGTCAGGGGAGGCAGTGTGCGGGGACTTCTTGGTGATAATTGTGTTGCCTGGCTTTATGAAGATCACGGGGCAGACAGGGAGTATAAGAATTGTATACTTAAGCATATCAATCCCAAAGGCTGGGTTGATATGTACCGCCAGCCTAAATATATTTACTGGCTTACAAAGGTTAATTATACCGGTATACCGACAATTTTTATCCATCCTCATTTTTGGCGGCGCCGCTATTCGGGACAAAAAAAGGACATTCAGGTGGATTCCAATTGCGATAAAGTTGAGTTATTTGTGAATGGGGAAAGTGCCGGGATTAAATATCCCGGCAGGGATTCATTCAATACTTTGACTTTTAAGGATATATTAATTGAAGAGGGCTCCATAAAGGCAACAGGAACTAAAAATGGCAGTGAATTTTTTCATGAAGTCAGTATGCCGGGTGATCCTGCTGAAATTGTACTGGTATCTGAACAAAGAGAGATAGCAGCCGGCAGGATCGGAATTGCGATAGTTACGGCAAATATTGTCGATGATGCCGGTAATCCGGTTTTTGATGCAAATAACACCTTACACTGGGATGTTGAGGGGCCGGGTAAGCTTGTTGGCCCGGCTGTTTATGAAAGTGACATTAATAAAATTGAGGAGATGGGAGGCACCGGATATACTGTTGTACCTGTATCAAATGTTATCCGTTCAACAAATATGCCTGGTAAGATAAAGGTTACTGTAAGTTCAGAAGGATTGGCGGGGGGGGAGTTGATCATCAATTCTGTTGAAAAGGAGAGGAAGGTGAGCTGGCTTATAGAGCCTGAGCTTTCTGATGATGGCAGGGAACCGGTAAGAAGGGATAAGAGTTTTTCTGCTGATGTTTTAGAAGTTCCTCTGACAATACTGCCTATAGAGAAGAACCATGTTTTTGATGAAAGAGAGCCCGCTGATTTCAGAAGGCAGTCAGGGCAATTTATAGCTGATCGTAATTACGGTAATTATAATACCTTCGTTGCCTATAAATATCTTTTAGACGCTCTGGCAATGAAGCTCGAGAGTATGAATGGCTACCTGGTGGCAGATGATTATAATTTTCTGATTGGACTGTATAATGAAGTTGTTGTAGCTGAAGAGATTATTGATAAAAACAGCAGGTTGTCACTTTCAGAAAAAGAAAAATTTAAAGAAGATCATGCACGTGCAGCCCTGCTTAGGGGAAATCAGACAGATTTGGAAAAAGTGATTGAAAAATTTAGTTATTGATATATTTTTTCTACTTTAACAAACTAAAAATGATTTATTGAACTGAACCATTAAAATTATGCAGGAGTGGTATGGGCAATTTCTAATCAGGGATGACTTATTTATCCGTTTATTATTGATCCCTGTAAGCCCAGGATGTTGTTACCATTATCAGGCTTAATTACCCGGTAAAGTTTGTTTTATGTCGAAAAAATAAAAAGAAATTATAACTATGTAAATTTTTAAATTACTAAGTATGAATAAATCAAGACGTTCGTTTATAAAAAGATCAGCAATTGGCCTTGCAGGAATTACAGCCGGAGGAATTGGAATGAGCACAAAGCTATATTCGGGCAGGCCTTCTATGAAATTTGGGCTTGTAACATATCAGTGGGGGAAAGACTGGGACCTGCCAACATTGATCACCAATTGTGAAAAAACCGGACTGGAGGCTGTCGAACTGAGAACTGAACATGCGCACGGAGTAGAGACTTCCCTGAGCTTATCTCAACGGAAAGAGGTTAAAAAAATGTTCAAAAACAGCAACGTTACATGTGTCGGCTATGGATCAAATTTTGAATATCACAGTCCGGACAGCGCTAAATTACGTTGGAACATTGACCAGACCAAGGAGTATGTAAAACTCTGTAAGGATATTGGCTCTACAGGATTGAAGGTTAAACCCAACACGCTTCCTCCCGAAGTGCCAGCGGAAAAGACCATAGCACAAATTGCTGCATCGCTGAATGAAGTGGGCAAATTTGCACGTGATTACGGACAAATGATAAGGGTGGAAGCACATGGCAGGTTAACGGCAGAACTCCCCAACATGCGGGCAATCTTTGAACAGGTGACAGAAAAGAATGTCAGGATTTGTTGGAACAGCAATCCGGTTGACCTAAACCCTCCCGGAATTGAAGGTAATTTCGACATGGTGAAAAAGTGGATTGGCGACACGGTTCATGTAAGGGAATTAACTGCAGGGGATTATCCGTATGATGTGTTGTTCAAAAGGTTGGCAGGAATAAACTTTAAAGGATTTATTCTATTGGAAGCTAGCTCTGATCCGGGTGACAGAATTGTTGCCATAAAAGAGCAGCTGGCTGCTTTTAAAGAGCTGATCTCTTTTTTGTAATTGACATTTAATGTAACTAAATTAAAGTTTTAAACAGATGGCGTTCATATTTATAGTTTTATCACTGTTCCTGTCTTTCAGGGGGGTGCCGGCAGATGAGGGTAATATTCCATACACTGTTGAAAAAATATATCATACAGATGAGTACAGCGCTTTTACTGACCTGATCCGTTTCAATAATTTCTTTTACTGCTCTTTTCGTGTCGGCTCCGACCATGCGGGAGGAGAGGATGGAAAAGTGAGGATCATTCGTTCGGGAGACGGTGAAAATTGGGAAAATGTTGCTTTGCTGGAAAAGAGGGGAATTGACCTGAGGGATCCCAAATTATCAGTAACTCCCGGTAAAAAGCTGATGATAATTATGGGAGGCTCTGTTTATGAAAACAGAAAGTTATTAGGACGAAAACCGCATGTGTGTTTTTCTGATCAGTCAGGACTTGTTTTTTCTGACCCGCAGGAGGTGGCGTTCGCTAATGGCGCAGGATCTGAATTTAGTTGGTTGTGGCGTGTTACCTGGAATAAAAATGTCGGTTATACGGTCGACTATCAGATTGACGATGAAGATGAATGGAAAATCTTCCTGATGAGGACCACCGACGGCATAACTTTTGAAAATATCGTGCAACTTGAAGTTGACGGGAAGCCGAATGAGGCTACTGTAAGATTTGATAAAAAAAATAATGTCAGGGTATTGATCCGCAGAGAGGGTGGGGATAAGAACGGTGTTCTTGCTCACAGTAAATATCCTTATGATAGTTGGAACTATAATAAGCTGGATTTCAGGTTGGGAGGTCCGAATTTCGTATTTCGGGGAAATGACAAATTAATCATTGGTACCAGAAAATATCAGGGTAAAGTTCAAACCCATCTGCTGGTGACCACTTTAACAGGTGAAATTAAAAAGGAGATAATACTTCCGAGCGGAGGAGATACCAGTTACCCGGGAATGCTGATTCATAAAAATAAATTATGGGTTAGCTACTATTCAAGTCATGAGGGTAACTCTTCTATTTACTTTACAGCTATTCCATTGCATGATTTAAAGTAATGTGATTTTTTCACAGGATTAATAAAACTAACCATAAAAATTATGACTGATAAATTAGCTATTTTCGGAGGACCTGAGTCTGTTACCGTAAAAGAACCTGATGCTTTCGGATGGCCTGTCTATGAAAAAGAAGATCTGGAAACGGTGAAGCTTGTGATGTCAGAGGATGATTATAAGTTTTATGAGGAGGCTTATTGTCTTGAACAGGAAATTAAAGAATTTTTTGAAATCGATTATGCTTTACCCATGGTGAACGGGACAGCAGCCCTGCATTCAGCCTTGTATGCATTGGGAATAGGTTACGGCGATGAAGTTATTGTCCCTTCCTATACATACTGGGCAACCGTCATGCCGGTGTTGATTTGTAATGGAACCCCGGTGTTTGCCGAATCTGATCCCGAAACACTGAATATTGATCCGCGTGATATAGAGCGCAGGATAACACCGAAAACAAAAGCCATTATTGTGGTTCATTTGTGCGGACTACCCTGTGAAATGGAGCCCGTTATGGAAATTGCAAATAAACACGGACTTAAAGTAATTGAAGATTGTGCCCACTGTATTGATGCAGAGTATAAAGGCCGGATAACAGGTACCATTGGTGATATCGGGTGTTTCAGTTATCAGGCTACCAAATTGATACCCGGCATTGAAGGGGGTATGTTGATTACCGGGAACAGGAAATATTATGAGAAGGCAGTTGCTTTAGGCCATTACGAAAGACTGTCCGGGTTACCCCCGGTCTCCCGTTTCAGAAAATATCAGCATACATGTTTTGGCTATAAGTACCGGATAAACCCGTTATCAGCTGCCATTGTACGCATACAGCTCCAGAAATATGAACGTATTAACAGACAGAGGGTAGAAAATCTTGAATACCTTGATAGTGAGCTGGATACTATAAAAGGTATAGGTGTTATAAGGACTCCCTCTCATATGAAACGTAATTACTATTGTTACCGGCTTATATACAAGCCTGAAGAGTTAGGCGGACTGGAAATTGAAAAATTTATCGCTGCACTTCAGGCTGAAGGACTGGAGACCGGCCTCGAACGGTATGTACTTATGCATAAACAGCCTGTGTTTAATGAACGAAACTCTCTCTTCCCATGGTCTTGCAAAGATGATAAATTGCCGGGTAAAGCCAGTTTGCCGGTAACCGAAAAATTGTATGAAAGAGTGTTTACCTTGCCAACTTTTACCAGGGCATCAAAAAAAATGGTTACCCGGTATGTCGAAGGTATTAAAAAAGTGGTAGCCCATGCTGATGAGTTGAAAGAATCCCTCAAAGTAAAAATAAGAGATATACCTGATATGGACTGGTCAGGTTTTTCTCATAAGGTTTTGAGATAATTTTTGTATGCCCGGTTTTTGTTTCTGGTGGTACTTTTAATAATATTTTCATGAATACAAAAGGAGGAGACCGAAAGTTATTTGAAAATTGAAGATTATTTTTTAAAACATTAAACATCAGAAGGTAAGGTCATTTGGCGGTATTATGAAGCTAAGAGCATTAATACCTAGCGGAGAGTGAGGGATTCGAACCCCCGGTCCCGCATGGCAGGACAACAGATTTCGAGTCTGCCCCGTTCGACCACTCCGGCAACTCTCCGGTGAGCTTTAAAATTAATTATAAAAAAGTTCCTTACCAAAATGCCATGCCATAAGCCCTGATGTAATAAGTTTCAGAAGGGTCCCTGCCATAAATCCCGCAAATGAGCCAAAACCTGATTTTAAGGCTGCAGCGGAGTCTTTTCCTGAGCTAAGTTCTCCAATTACAGCTCCCGCAAAGGGACCTGCTATTATACCAAACGGAGGAAAGAAAAAAAGTCCGACAATAAGTCCTATCATACTTCCCCAGACCCCCCATTTGCTGCCTCCGAACTTTTTTGTTCCCATAGCCGGAATGATATAATCCAGAGCATATACTACCACTGTAACAGCTGCCCAAATAATTAAAAACCTGGTTGAAAACCGGTGAGATGAGGTAAAGTGCAACAGAAGCAAACCGACATAGCTTAAAGGAGGTCCCGGTAGCACGGGAAGAACACAACCCATTATACCGCTGATCATTAAAATAATACCCAGAGTAATTAATATGTAATCCATTATCCTGCTATTTTGATGGCGAAAGTAATCAGAGTTTTATAATAATTGGTAAATTAACATTTAATTGTTTATTGATTTTTCAAAAATTAATTCAACCACTTGATTATTTCTTAAAAAAGTACTTTCTTTGCAACCCGTAAAAAGGAGATGTTAATATTTGCATATTAAGAAATTATATAAGAAATGTCACGAGTTTGTCAGATAACAGGTAAAAAGGCGATGGTGGGCAACCATGTTTCTCACTCAAAACGCAGGGTAAAGAGGAAATTTAATATTAACTTATTGAAAAAGAAGTTTTACCTTCCGGAAGAGGACCGTTGGGTTCAATTGACAGTTTCAGCATCAGGTTTGCGCACAATAAATAAAAAAGGTCTTGGCGCTGCCTTAAAAGAAGCTAAGGCAAAAGGCTTTATCGAATCATTTTAAAGGAATAGAGAAATGGCAAAAAAGGGAAAAGGCAATAGAATTCAGGTTATTCTGGAGTGTACAGAACATAAAGACAGTGGAGTGCCGGGAACATCACGGTATATTACCACGAAGAACAGGAAAAATACACCTGACAGGTTGGAGATAAAAAAGTATAATCCCATATTAAAGAGGGTAACCGTTCATAAAGAAATTAAATAGATATCATTATGGCAAAGAAATCAGTTGCAACATTACAAAAAGGAGCAGGTAAAGGTCATTCAAAAGTGATAAAAATGATCAAATCGCCCGAAACGGGAGCATATATGTTTAAAGAAGAAATTATCATAAATGATGATCTTAATGATTATTTTAAAAAATAATGATATTCACGGCAGGATAAAAAAAGCTTCCACAGAAAAATGGAAGCTTTTTTTTTAAAGATAAGTTGTTTATTTCCAAACATCCTAAAAAGCCGGAAAGGATATCAAAAATATTTGTAATTTTATCAGCTTCAAATTAATAACACATGGCTTTATTTGGCAGTTTTACAAAAAATAAAAAGGATAACCTTGACGAAGGCCTTTCAAAGACAAAGGAGAGTCTTTTTAAAAAATTAGGGCGTGCTGTAGCTGGTAAATCGAAAGTAGACGATAGTGTACTGGATAATCTGGAAGAGGTCTTAATCAGTTCGGATGTTGGTGTTGATACAACTCTTAAGATAATTGAAAGAATAGAGAATAGGGTAGCAAGAGATAAATATTTGGGGATTAGTGAATTAAACACAATTTTAAAAGAAGAGATATCTTCATTGCTGACAGAGAATAATTCAGGCAATGGATCAGAATTTGAAATTCCAGTCACTGAAAAACCTTATGTTATAATGGTTGTAGGGGTGAACGGTGTCGGTAAAACCACTACAATCGGCAAATTGGCATATCGTTTTAAGCAATCAGGTAAATCAGTTTATTTAGGAGCTGCCGATACTTTCAGGGCTGCTGCCATTGAACAATTGGAGATATGGGCCGGACGGGTAGACGTGCCTCTGATCAGGCAAAAAATGGGATCTGATCCTGCTTCCGTGGCATTCGATACCCTTTCTTCTGCTAAGGCCAACAATGCTGATGTTGTGATCATTGATACAGCCGGCCGCCTGCATAATAAACTCAGTCTGATGAATGAGCTGTCGAAAATAAAAAAGGTTATGTCCAGAATTGTTCCCGGCGCTCCGCATGAAGTTTTGCTAATCTTAGACGGATCTACGGGACAGAATGCATTTGAACAGGCTAAACAGTTCACCAAAGCTACTGAAGTTTCAGCTATGGCATTGACAAAACTTGACGGGACTGCAAAGGGCGGTGTTGTTATAGGGATCTCAGATCAGTTCAAAATTCCTGTTAAATACATTGGGATTGGTGAGAAGATGGAGCATCTCAGAGTGTTTAATAAAAAGGAGTTCGTAGAGACACTTTTTTCCTGATTATTTATTGTTAATTTTTTTTTGTATTGTGTCAACTTCGGGAAGTGCATTTTCCGAAGTAACCAGCTCCCAGCCGACTGAATCGATCAGATGCCTGATGACTGATATTGTTTCAGCTGCCTGATTTCTTGCAATATCAAACAGATAGCTGCGTTCAATTTTTTCACGAATAAACTCTTTTGATTTTTTATTCATGTTAGTCAGGTCGCTTTCGGAAAATTTATTTATCATACCCTTATTGACATCATAATACTCCAGGTCTGTTTCCATGCTCATAATTTCAGGGTCTGGGAAATGAGCGAGCCTGACTTGTTTTTTTTCGCGATCCATATCGATATGGATCTTTGCAAGATCAAAGCCGATCAGCACTTTCGCCTTAACTATTAACAGCGCTTTTTTTTCAAGGTTAAGAAGATTAAAAAATATGCTTTTACCATCCCTGTGAGCAAATACCTCGCTAAACTCACCTTCAACTGTAATAAGTTTGCATACATTCCTGATCTTTTCCAGCAAAACAACTGACTTAACCGAAGCATTTTTAGCGCTTCGTTTTTTGTAGTACCACGCAGTAGCAAGGATACCACCTGCAAGTCCAAGAATAACTCCCAATAATATAAGAGTTTCCATATATTTTATATTAAATGAACTAAATTATAATTTTTTCCGGAAACTCATATTTATATTGGAATTTAATCAGTTGAATTGTCACTTTCTTTTTTGCTCTTATCCTTGCTTTTTGAGGATTCGCCGTTATTTTCAGGTAAAAAGTTTGCAGCAATTTCAAAGACAGGATAGTCTTCTGTTATTGATGTCAGGTTAATAGCGCAAGCTACCACCAGTTTCTCTTCCGGGTAAATGATCAAGGAAGAGCCACCACCTGCAATGCCTCCGCTCTTGCCATAGATAGTCCTGCCTGACCTGTCATTCATCAGGAACCATCCATTTGACATTTGTGTGGGGACTTTTCCATTTAGTAAATATGGCTCAAAAAGCTGCTTTTTCAAATCCCCGGAGAAGAATTCTGAATACAAAAGGGCATTTCCGAACTTAACCAGGTCTTCAGCGTTTGAAAGAATTCCCTCCGACGGAACACAATACCTCAAATCCCTGGTAACTGCATTAACTGTTTGAGACATAATGTTATAATCAAAGAAATTTGAACGCCCGGGAATTGTGCCAAACGGATTATCAGGTAATGTATTTTCCAGATTCAATGTGTCGGTAATATACTCCCCGAGAATTTCAGAGAATTTTTTATTGGTAACTTTTTCCATTACAGCGCCCAGCAGGTTATAGTTGTAGATGGTATGAAATTCATACGACCCCGGAGATACCACAAGAGTATCATCTTTAAAGAATTCTATTCCTTTCTGAATAGATGTTGTATTGCTGTTTATATATTGCTCATTTTCTTGTGCCGGCTTGATCCCTGAAGTGTGGTAGAGCAGATGTTTAAGTGGTAATCTGAATTGCTTTTCAGGAAATTCAGGATAGTAATGCTGAACTGAAGTATCAGGGTGAAGGAGACCTTGTTCTGCCATTTTATAAAAAATAGTTGAGGTAAAGAGTTCAGACACCTGACCAATCCTGAATTTGGTATTGCGGGTTGCCGGTACTTCCAGGTCCTTTGATGCAAGTCCCATTCCTTCAGAATAGATTATTTTACCTTCTTTAGCTACAGCAAAAGTACCACCCGGAATGAAATTGCTTGTCAGGAACATAGCTGCCTGATTTCGGACTTGTTTTATTTCCTTCATATATTTTCTGCTGTAAAGGATATCATCATTTTTCTGTTTGCAGCTGAACAAGCTTAACGAGATGATGAACAGTATAATAATAGGTTTCATGTTAATATGTATTAGTTAAAGTGATCGTAAAAATAACTTTTTATGCATAAATTTAAAAAGCATTGTTGTCAAATTCCTACATTAGTATCTTCATTTTCTGATCTTGCAATGATCACGGCACCACAGCTGTCACTCCAAACATTTACTGTTGTCCTTATCATATCCAGGATCCTGTCAACTGCAAGGACAAGGCCAATGCCTTCCAATGGAAGTCCGACAGCAGTAAGCACCACAGTGATCATCACAAGCCCGGCCATTGGAATTCCTGCAGCGCCAATAGATGCCAATAAAGCAGTAAGGACTACCAGCATCTGTTGAATAAATGTAAGTTCGACACCGTAAGCCTGTGCAATAAACATGGCAGCAACACATTCATACAAGGCAGTACCATCCATATTAATTGTTGCCCCTAGGGGAAGGGTGAAGCTTGAGATCTTGTTTGACACACCGCTGTTATATTCAAGTGCTTCCATAGTTAAGGGAAGGGTAGCGCTGGATGAGGATGTCGAGAAAGCTGTCAGAAGAGGTGTTGCCATATTTTTCAGATGTGCAAAGGGCTTTGCTTTGCCAAGTACCCGCACAATAAGGGGAAGTGAAACAAGTGCATGAAAAAGGAGTCCGGCCAGTACGCAGAGACTGTAAATTGCAAGGCTCCCCGCTATTTCTCCAAGCTGCTCTGAGTTCCTCGCAACTTCTGCCGAAACAATTCCAAAAATTCCCAGGGGAGTGAACTTAATGATGAAAAGGGTTATCTGCATCATCACTTCAAAGACTGCGTTAAAAAAATTTGATAAAGAGTCCTTGTATTCATTCTTTACCCTTGTAATAAAGTAACCAAATAAAATAGCAAAAAAGATTACCGGTAAAATCTCCCCCTTTGCCATAACTTCAAATACATTTTCAGGAATAAGACGGTAAAAGATGTCTTTCACAGAACCTGCATGTTCTGCAAGTCCCTCAACAGTTTTTGTGAATCCCAGGTCAACTCCCACACCGGGTTTAACCAGGTTTACAACAATGAGTCCGGTGACGATAGCTAAAGTGCTGGTTGCCATATAATAGCCAAGGGTTTTTATGCCAAGCCTTCCAAGATTTTTACCTTCGCCCATACTGGTAACACCGCTTACAACCGAGCTGAATATCAGCGGAATAATTACCATCTTTAAAGATCTTAAAAAAATATCTCCAATCCATGAAACGTATGGTACTCCATGAGGTATAAAGTATCCAAAAAGAACAGCGAGAATAAGTGCAATTAATATCTGCCAGTGAAGTTTGAGTTTAAGGTGTTTCATATGATTAAAATTAATTATTCTCAAAGGTATCATATAGAACTCGCATTTTTAATCATCACCTTGGGTGTAAATATTTTACATGCTCGTTTCATACTATTAAAATTGTTTGTTTTTAAGGTATAGTATGTAACTCGCACATGTTTCAATCATCCTCTTGGGTGATTTCACAAGCATGCTCGTTTCATATATTCAATTTTCAATACGTTTTTATGCATTTATCATAAATGCCTTTACAACTCCTATTTAAACGACATGGAACAGGAATTTTGAGTTAACCGATGTTATTTAAGAAACATTCAGGGTCTGTTTAATCCTGCTGTATCAATAGGTATTTAAGGGCTGCTAATTTAACGTTTTTGAGTAAGAGTAATAACAAATGCACTAAAAATTTATTCTCAGAATATCGCCATAAACCGTCATTTTAGGATGTTTTGCTATTGACCTGAACTGATACTCATTACCTTTTTTTAACAAATCTGTTTTAAGAGAGAATTTTCCGGCGCCTGAAATCAGGGTTGTCTTTGTCTCGTTCCATTCTGAATCAGTAAGCTCATCTGTTGCTCCGGTAAAAAGCCTAAACTGAAATCCTACTGTTAAGTCTTCTATATCTCCTGTTTTAATTATCTCTCCATTTAATATAACTTCAGTTTTATCTCTTCCGGTAATTTCTGCATTGCTGGTCCTGACTACCGGTGGATCAAGTGCCGGAGATACGCCTTTTATTTTAATCACCAGCGGATTAGGCCACCTATGGTTATTATAAATCCTTTGAGCTCTTACACATGATATTTTCAGTCCGTCACCTGTCTGTTCAATATAGGTTTTTGCATCCGTTGAAGGTTGATATTCAACTAGTTCCCCTGATTGTCCCAACACTTCAGCTGTTGCATCCTTAGTTATTTTTGCTGATTTAAGAACAAACTCTTTTCTTCTACCTCTTTGCCAATCCGGTATGCCGGTGAGAAATGCGTATAAGGTACTTTCCTCCGGCTTCCAGGTAAACCATATATTATCTTCATTTGGCAAAATCCATGGTTTCACATCTTCTACTGATTCATAATTTATAAAATTCCAGGCTGCCATTTCCCTTAACAGAGCATCTTGTTGTTCCGGTATTCTCCCATCAGGCTTTGGTCCTACATTGAGCAGGAGGTTACCTCCTTTGGCCCGGGTTTCTATTAAAATTTCAATGAGCCTCGTACCTGTTTTATATACTTCATTGGTTGGTTTGTATGCCCATTGTGTACCCATGGTGATGCACGATTCCCATGGATCATCTGATGCAACCCCCAATATTGTTTGTTCCGGTGTAGGCATTGCCCCTCTTGTCACAATAACATCCGGCTGAAGATTCCATACCACCTCTTTACACTTTTCCTGTAAAGGGCCTTCACCCCCGTCAAAAAATATGATATCAATGTTTCCAAACCTGGCCATTAGTTCAATACATTGCAGCTCAACAAGCTCAATATATTTTTTCATTATATTGCCGGGTATCGGGACAGGGAATCGCCTTCGCACCTGTAATCCGTTTTTATACAAAAAGTTAAAATCTTCGGGTGAATAATAAAAACCAACTGCAAGTCCGGCTTTGCGGGTTGCATCAACATATTCTGCCAAAAGATCTTTACCATAAGGAGTGTTCATGATATTAAAACCGGTAGTTTGTGTGTCCCACATGCAAAATCCTGAATGATGTTTGGTGGTAAAAACAATATACTTCATGCCGGCAAGCTTTGCTAAAGTAGCAATATCCCCCGGAGAAAAATCTTTTGGATTGAAAGTTTTTGGAAGCTCATTGATAAACCTGTCCAGATAATCAGAAGAAGCCCCTGCCATTGAATGGCTGATCACGATCCCCAGCTGGCTGTCGAAGCTAAAGTGTATAAACATTCCGAATCCCAGTTGTTTAAACAACTCGAGTCTTTCCGGCTTATTAAGATCTAGGTAATCATTATCGGTTTTGACCTGCGAAATCGAAACTAAACAGGAAAAAAGGAGCGCTATAAAAAATATAAATTTTTTCATTCGTTTAAAATTTTATAATTACTTGTAAATAATTTAATTAAAAATTTGAGAACGAATGTAACCACTTCGTTCTCACATAAACTTTTTTAAACAATTGCTTTTGTGAAATTTTTGTTTAAAAAAGTTCATGTTCGTTTCATCTGTTTAAAATTTTATAATTACTTGTAAATAAATTAATTAATGATCGTTTTATCTGTATGTAAATTTGATAAACAATTTTTATTCTGATTACTTTATGTGAAAAAAGTAAAAAAAAACTTCCGCTGAAGAAAAAATTGCTCAAAATTTTTTTATTACGCTAAAAAAACTCCTGCTTTTAATCTGGTTCGGCCTCCAGTGGGAATTTCACAGGCAATCCGTCGCGGGCAGAGCGATATATTGCAGTGAAAAGCTCAACTGTGCGACGTCCGTCCTCACCGGTTACCAGGGGCTTTGATCCGGATTCGAGAGCATTTATGAAATCTTTTATCTGTTGTTCCATATAAAAGACTGTCGGATCAATTGAACTGAAATGCTCTGAATCCTCTTTTTTCCACAGGTCAGGCAAATTTTCTTCTCCGGGGACAGTCCAGAGGTCGTTGAACGGCGGTTCAAGAACATTTGACATCCCCGCAACAAACATAGCGCCTCCATCGGTCTGGACTCCCACAGATGCACCGTTTTCGCCATGTACATGCACTTTACCGTAGATTCCCGGTTTTTGTGAATTGCTGACAACAATATTGCCAATTCCTCCGTTTTTGAATTTCACAATGGCAACTGCCGTGTCTTCAACTTCAATATAAGGATGATTCAGATTTTTCCATAAGCCAAAGACCTCATCAATCCCGCCCATATACCATAGAAGGATATCAAGCTGGTGTGGCGCCTGATTTACCAGAACCCCTCCTCCTTCCATTTTCCAGGTACCGCGCCATTCATCAGTATCGTAATAATTTTTGTCTCTCCATCCGAGCATATTGATTGTCCCGAAGACCGGCTTTCCTATTTTCCCGGCTTCAATAGCTTCTTTTACTCTTCTTACCGGTTCATACCACCGGCGTTGACTGACAACACCAAGCCTTACACTCTTTTTTTTACATGCATCAATTATTGCATCACAATCACTGAGGTCTGAAGCAAGTGGTTTTTCAACAAGAACATGTGCTCCTGAATTTGCAGCCTTAACTGCCGGCTCCCGGTGAAAAGGGTGGGGAGTGCATACTATTGCCATGTCTATCTTTTTCTTTTTTACCATCAGACCGATATCCTGAAAAGCTTCTGTACCGTATTGCCGTGCAAACTTGTCGGCCGACCCGGGAGAGCGACTCCATACTCCTTCCAGCCGGGCATTATTAATATTGCTGATAGCTTTGGCATGCAGATGTGCCACCTTTCCGCATCCCAATATTGCCAGATTATAAATCTTTAAATTTTTTGTCATCAGATCTGTTTTAAGGGGTCAGGATAACTTTTTTTAAACCTTTCTCTTTATTATACAATCGTTTAAACCAGGCAGCGCCCTCTGAAAGAGGGGCCACAGCTGAAATAAGCCTGGCAGGATCCACTTTTTTACCAGAAAGTAATTCCATCACCAGTTCATATTCGCCTCTGATAGCGCAGCTTCCAAGAATATTCATTTCCTGTGTGACCACTTTTTGGAGTGGAAAGGTGATATTTGACGAAAGGTTCCCTACTAAAACAACAGTCCCCCCTTTGCGGGTATTATTAATACACTGATTTACTGTCTCTTCAATTCCGACAACCTCAAATGAAATATCAGCACCCCGGTTATGAGTTTGTTTTTTAACTGTTCCTTCGAGATATTTTTCCATGGGATTTATTGTGAAATCTGCTCCATATTCAGATGCCAGCATGAGCTTTTCCTGATCTATATCAACTGCAAAGACCTTGTTGGCCCCGAACAGTTTAAGTAATTTGATAACAAATATTCCCACCATGCCTGCCCCTGCCACAATCACATTGCTTCCCGGCTTCATGCCGGCAACATTTATGGCATGGGCAGCAACAGCAATAGGTTCTGCCATAGCTGCTTCCACAAAAGTAACGTTTGAAGGAATCCGGTGAAGTATATGCCCGGGGACAGCCACTTTTTCTGCAAAAGCCCCATGTCTTCTGTACTCTCCGGGTGACACACCCAGTACCATCCTGTTATCGCTCAGGTTATAGCGGCCATTCAGTGTATACCAGTCATTTAAGGGATATATTGTGGAGTCAAATGTTACACGGTCTCCAGTTTGCCAGTTTTTTACATCACTCCCTGTTTCAATTATTACCCCTGAAGCTTCGTGTCCCATTACTACAGGTGGAATCCTTCTGCCTGTGCTTCCGTCCATGCCATGAACGTCACTGCCACAAATACCGCAGGCTTTCACTTCTATCAATACTTCATCATTCCGGATCACAGGGTCAGGAAAATCTCTATAATTAAGTTCGTTGTATTTGTCTAATACCAGTGCTTTCATCTGTTTAAAATTTTATAATTTATTAAAAATAAACTAATTAAACATTAGCTCATTTTCGTTTTACAGGCAGTCAGATAGTTATTAAATCTGACTGTAATCAGCGGGTATCAGAAATTTTTTACGAACTTTGCTCACTGTATTTGCATATTCCTGCTTGACGCGCATTGTGTTCCACTCATCACTGATCCTGAAACGGTTCCAGTTTGCCTCCCTTTCTTCCATGTCTTTAAACCACAGCATGTATGTGAGCGCAGGCATGTACCTGCCGGCCAGCAACTCTCCAAAGAATACAGGATGAAGGCCTACCTTATCAAAAAGAGGCAGCTCTTCAACATTGAACATTTTAACTTTTCTCCTGAAAGCATCCTCATTATAGCTCTCATAAGTTCTCAATTCAAGTAATCCTCTGTTTTTATCCGGTTGCCTGAAATGTGGAATTGCATCAAAAGCTTCCATTACAAATGTTTCATATCTTTCGAAAACCGGTTTGTCTGCAGGCAGTTTGAAATATTCATTTGCCGCCTCCAGGAAGGAACGGTCGGTTTTCACTCTCTGAACTGCATCCCAGTAGTCTTCCGGACCCTTATGTGCATTCAGTATATAAACCACCGGAGGGTCTTCAAGGCTGTATTCATAAAAAACACCAACTTTAGCTCCTCTTTTATTCAGAAATGGAATAACAGCTTCAGAATAGTACTTTTTCAACAGGTTCTTACCGTCAACTCCTCCAAGCTGGTAAACTTTAAGTTCGTAAATATCTTTTCCTGCATATTGGGAAGAGGACGTATTGAGTGTGGTTGCTGTAAATGCGGTACCTGCCGCAATTGTTGATTTTTTTATGAATGATCTTCGTTTCATATGATTGAATTTTTTATTACATTTTAGCAGGCAATATACAAATTCTCTAAAATTTATTTCTGAAACTGGCATAATAATTGAATAAATAAATTGTTTAATAATCAGATTGTTAATTGATGTAAAACTGAAAATTAACAGAGTCTGGGTAATTTGTTGAAATAATGGGATTTAGAAGTGGGCAGATTATATTGAAAATCGGAAAACATTAATTAAAATTTCAGCTATATGAAAAAGATTATATTGTCGGTTATCATTTTGATAATTTCATTATCCCTGTCGGCACAACTTGTTTTCGATCTGGGATTAAAAGGTGGTTTCAATAATTCTAAAGTCACTGCCAATTTAGAAGAGATAGATAGTGAGTCGATTTTAAAGTATCACATCGGTGCATTCGGAAGGTTAGGATATAACAGGGTTTTTATCCAGCCCGAGGCCTACTATAGCGCTAAAGGGGGTAAGCTTGAAGGAAATATAATTGATGTTACCAGCCGCTTTGATTTTAATACCCTCGATATACCGTTATTGCTTGGGGTTAAAGTCCTTAAAGGGGAAAAGGCACATCTCCGGATATTAGCCGGTCCTGTTTTTAGTATCTTAACTTCCAATAAGATAGAAGGTGATGATATTCTGGACAAGAACTATTATAAAGATAATTATTACGGATACCAGTACGGCATCGGCGCTGATGTCTTCGGAATCACCCTTGACGCCAGAATAGAGCATGGTGCAAATAAATTTTATCAACAGGCAGACCAGGGGTTTAATTTTAAAAATAACAGCTTTATGATTTCCTTAGGATTTAAGATCTTTTAAATCATAGGGGAAACAACCGTTGACTCAGTAACGGCATGAAGGTTATTACAGTCGCCTGCCGGTCCAGTTTACAGCATTCTTAATATGCTCAATGATCAGGTTGTCATGAAAGGCTTCATGTGTATGGCCAAAGACTGTATAAAAGGAGCGTGTACCTTCTGTCTCCTGCCACCAGATTACCGGGTGGTCTCCCATCTTCCATTCATTATTAGAAGCTTTTTTAACGGAGTTTTCATCTAAAGTGGCCAATACATGTACTTTCGACCTTGGGTTTTCTTTAAAAGAGTACCATTCATCGAAGGTGGTATAGACCTTCAGCCCTTTAAAAGGTTTCATCGCAGGATGTCCGTGGTCTTCAATGATAACTGTAGCTTCCTGGGCAGGAGGATGAGTCCTGAACCATGCTCCCATGATCTTTCCGTAAAAAGGCCATTCATATTCAAAATCGGCAGCTGCATGAATGCCAACTATTCCTTTTTTGCTTTTGGCAAATTTTTCAAAAGCTGACTGTTCTTTGTCATTAAGTGCGTCTCCTGTCGGATTGAGAAATATTACAACATCAATGTTCTGCAGGATATCATCATTGAAAAGTGATCCGTCTTCGGTGGCCGTGATTACCCAGTTTTGTTTTTTGCTCAGGTCATACAGCATTTTTAATCCTGAAGAAATCGATTCGTGCCGGTATCCCGATGTTTTGGAAAAAACAAGCAGGTTCAACTTTGTTTCAAATTCCGGTTTACTCTCCTGAGCTGATAAGCCAGCTATTGAAAATATAAAAATTAATAGTAATAAACTCTTGATATTCATTGTGTAATGATTTTAATTTATTCGGACCTAATTTAATTAAATCTGATATAAAGTTACAAATAAAATTAAACTTAGTACCTGATGCATAAGTGCAAATATGGAGCTTTTCATCTGTCTTAACGGTAATGTATTTATATAAAGGGTTTTATGGTTTAAATTTGTAATATGGATAATATCCCGGACAGATATAAAAAAATATTCACAATAACTATCTTTGCAATTCACAGTAAACGGAGATCAGATGCATGAAATAATTTTTTGGATAATCATTACCATAATAGTTCTGGATTTTGTTTTTGAGAATTACCTGGAATACCTGAATACAAAAATGATGGGAACATCTCTTCCTGATGAGCTTGCAGGAATATATGATAAGGAAAAGTATTCCAGGCAGCAGTCGTATCAACGCGAAAATCACAGATTCGGAATAGTCACCGGGACTTTCAGTTTTCTTATTGTTCTGGGAATGTTTATTTTTTATGGTTTTGCCTATGTGGATAAGTTGGCATGGAGTATGACTGACAATTCAATTTTGGCAGCGCTTATATTTTTCGGGATTATGATGTTTGCCTCAGATATAATAAATACTCCTTTTTCAATCTATGATACATTTGTAATTGAGGAGAAATACGGCTTTAATAAGACCAGTCTTAAGACATTTATTCTCGATAAGATAAAAGGCTGGTTATTGGGGGCAATTATCGGAGGCGGATTACTGGCACTGATCATATATATATATCAGAAAACACAAAGTATGTTTTGGATATATGCATGGTTGGCTATCAGTGCTTTCAGTATATTTATGGCTATGTTTTACTCTAATTTGATTGTCCCTCTGTTTAATAAACAGACACCACTGGAAGAGGGTGAATTGAGAGATTCAATAAGCAGTTTTGCCCGTAGTGTGGAATTCAAACTGGATAATATATATGTAATAAACGGATCGAAAAGGTCATCAAAAGCAAATGCTTATTTTACCGGCTTTGGAGCTAAAAAGAGAGTTGTTCTTTTTGACACCCTTATAGAAGAGATGGAAACTGATGAAATAGTAGCAGTGCTGGCCCATGAAGTCGGACACTATAAAAAGAAGCATGTGACGCAGGGTATTTTTATATCTCTTTTTCAGTCTGGGATTGTACTGCTTCTGTTTTCTCTGCTTATAGATAACCCGCTGCTCAGCAAAGCTCTCGGGGTGGAAAAACCTAATTTTCATATTGGTATGGTGGCCTTTGGGATTTTATATTCACCTGTATCATTTGTTTTGGGAATTCTTATGAATATTCTGTCACGTAAAAATGAATTCCAGGCAGATGCATTTGCTTCTGATAATTATGATCCCGGATCTTTGTCTGCTGCCTTAAAAAAGTTGTCAGGCAGAAACCTTAGTAACCTGACCCCTCATCCTTTATATGTGTTTTTTAATTATTCACACCCTCCCTTGCTCGAACGATTGAAAAAGTTAAAATGAGATGAAAGCAGAAATAATAACAATAGGAGATGAGATACTTATTGGCCAGATCATTGATACAAACTCGGCGTGGATTGCGGAACAATTTAATTTACATGGTATTGAAATATATCAAATTACCTCAGTGCATGATGATCCTGAACAGATAGTTAAGGCTTTGATGAATGCAGAACAGAAAGCAGATATAATAGTTCTGACCGGCGGACTGGGACCCACGAGAGATGATATTACCAAACAGACTTTGTGTAAGTACTTTAATACAAAACTCGTTTTTCATGAACCTGTCTTTGAACATATAAAGAACAAGTTCAGGAACAGGAACATCGACCTTAACAAACTGAACATGAACCAGGCGCTTGTGCCCGAATCGTGTAAGGTGCTGTTCAATAAAATGGGAACAGCTCCGGGAATGTGGTTTGAAAAGGGCAATACGATCTATATATCAGTTCCAGGGGTGCCATTTGAGATGAAATATCTTATGGAAAATGAAATCCTTCCGCGGTTCAGGGAGTTGGGTAAAAAAGATGTAATCTATCATAAAACCATTAATACTCAAGGACTTCCTGAATCTATGCTTGCCCGGTTAATAGAAGAATGGGAAACATCACTTCCTGAAAATATCCGGCTCGCCTACTTGCCTAATCCAATGGCTGTGCGTCTCAGATTATCTGCTGTGGGAAATGATCTGAAAGTACTGGAAGGGCAGGTTGCCGGCGAAATTGAAAAACTGAAGAAACTGATCCCGGATTATATTTACAGTTATGACACTGAAACACTGGCAGAAGTGATTGGCAGGTTGTTGAATTTACATTCTGCAACTCTGGTAATGGCCGAAAGTTGTACCGGAGGATATATCTCTCATCTGATCACATCTGTTCCGGGCAGCTCTACTTATTTTAAAGGAGGGATAACAGCCTATTCCAATGAGGTAAAGCAAAAAGTGCTTGGAGTAAATCCTGCTGTCATTGAAGAATTTGGAGCTGTAAGTGAACAGGTTGTTGGAGAAATGGCTGTTGGCGCCAGAAATTTGTTGAATGCTGACTATTCAATTGCTACTTCGGGCATTGCAGGTCCCGGAGGTGGTACAGATAAAAAACCCGTAGGTACTGTATGGATTGCCGTGGCTGACAAAAATGGAATTACGGCTGAAAAATTTGTTTTTGGAGATAACAGAGAACGTAATATTGTACGTTCAGCTCAGACAGCCCTGCAAATGTTGAGAAAAATACTGATTAAATAATTTAGATACAGACTTGTTTATCCTGATACTGTTTTTTATTAATTTTGAGTTTATAATATAATGTGTTGTTTAACCGTTTTAATTCTTTAAGTGTGAAAAGGACTATATTAATTATCATCTCTTTTTTCTTACTATCGTTATCAGGGATTTGCGGTAATGTTGGAAGTAATGATTTAACCTCTGCCGGTGAAAATGAGGAGAATCAGAAAAAACTGAATGCTGAAATAATTGTAATCGGAGATGAAATATTGATCGGTCAGATCATCGATACCAATTCTTCATGGATTGCAGGACAGCTAAATATGTATGGCATTGAAATATACCAGATTACAGCTGTTCATGATGATCCGGACCAGATCATGCAGGCATTGAAAAGAGCAGAGGGGAAGGTTGACCTGGTTATAACAACAGGAGGATTGGGGCCTACTATTGATGATATTACCAAGCCGGTACTTTGCAGCTACTTTAATACCAAACTGGTATTGCACGAACCTACACTTGAGAATATCCAAAAACTTGTTGAAAAAAGAGGCATGACCATGAACAGTCGTAATCATGACCAGGCGATGGTGCCTGAAATATGTAAGGTTCTTCCCAATGAGGTGGGGACAGCTCCCGGTATCTGGATTGAAAGGAGCAATACAATTTTTGTTTCCCTCCCGGGTGTTCCACATGAGATGAAACATATAATGTTAAACCAGGTGTTACCCTATCTTCAAAGGTATGATAAGATAAATTCAATTTATCACAAGACAGTATTAACACAGGGATTGCCTGAATCATCTCTTGCCATGAAGCTGAAAGGGTGGGAATCTGCTTTGCCGGCAAATATAAAACTTGCATACCTGCCTGATCCGTATTCAGTGCGTATGCGTCTGTCGGCAATGGGTCAAGACAAAAAAGAACTTGAGCACCAGGTAGAGATAGCCATTGCGAGGCTTAAAGAGTATATACCTGATAATATTTTTGGATATGATAATGAAACAATGGCAGAAGTG
>CAZBWK010000064.1:0-25008 GCA_964495655.1 uncultured Prolixibacteraceae bacterium
TACCTGGTTCAAACTTCGGCTCCTCTGATGTGCCTTCCCGGAGGAAGGGGAGAAGAGGTTTATATTTCAACTAAGAGATACTCGCCTTTTCCACATTTTTGGAGCTGCCTTTTATGGCTCACCTGGTAACATCAAATTTATAATATAATTGTATTATCTGTCAAGTTTTTTAAACTAATTGTATTCACTTTATTTCAACCTGGGTTATTAACAATTGTTGATAAGTGCTGAGTTGTCTCAAGTCCTTACGACAGGCGGCTTTTAAAGTCATCATAATTAAAACTTCTGACAATTTTGAGTTTTTTGTCTTTTGTCCATATTGCGATTGCAGGATGTTTTACACCGTTAAACATCGTTGTTTTTACCATAGTGTAATGTATCATATCCTTAAATACAACTTTATCTCCGGTTTTCAGTTCGTGTCCGAAATCGTATGCTTCCATGAAATCACCGGCAAGACAGCTTATACCTCCCAGCCTGTAAGTATATATACTATCTCTGTTAGGCTCTCCGGCGCCAATAATTGCCGGACGATAGGGCATTTCCAGTGTGTCCGGCATGTGGGCTGTAAAGGAAACATCTAAGATGGCTGTTTTTATTCCCTTGTGTTCAACCACATCCAGCACTGTTGATACGAGCACACCGGTATTCCAGGCAATTGCACTTCCCGGTTCAAGGATCACCTCTACATCATATCTCTTTCTAAAATTTATCAGCAGTCCGGTAAGATGGTTATGGTCATACCCTTCCCCGGTCATCAGATGACCACCTCCCATATTGACCCACCTGACCCGGTGCAGGTGTTTCCCGAATTTTTCCTCCAGATGCCAGAGCACCTTTTCCAGACTGTATGAGTCCGATTCGCACAGGACATGGAAATGAATACCTTCAATTCCGTCGGGGAGCTTCTCGGGGAACTCCGCACTGCCAACCCCCAGCCTTGAGCCGGCGGCGCCCGGGTTGTAAAGGTCGGTCTTTACGTCAGAATATTCGGGGTTCACTCTTATGCCACAGGATATATGGCGTTCTGCCTTCAATGTTCTTTTATAATATTTTTTGTACTGGTTAACAGAATTGAACACTATATGGCCTGAATACTTAAGTAACTCCTCAAATTCGTCATCCGAATAGACAGGTGAGTAAGTAAATGCAGGAGCCTTCATCTCCTCAAAACAGAGCCTTGCTTCATTCAGTGAGCTGGCAGCAGCACCTTCCAGATATTGTCGTATCAGCGGAAAGGTGCTCCACATGGCAAATCCTTTAAATGCCGGAATGATTTTTATGCCGGCTTCGTCTTGTATCCGCCGGATATGTTGGAGGTTTCGTTCCAGTAAATCCTCATTCAGGACAAATGAGGGGGATGGTATTTCTGAATAGTTCAACTCTCTCTGATTTCTAAAGCCGGCAGTGTTACAGACGGCCATTAATTTTTACAATTCCAGGTCAATATCTGTTTTAACGTTCCACGGAAGGCCATGTTCGCCTATTTTTTCCATGAACGGGTCGGGATCGAACTGCTCAACATTGAACACCCCCGGACCTTTCCATTTGCCGGTAAGCAGCATTGCAGCGCCCAGCATTGCCGGCACTCCGGTAGTATAAGACACCGCCTGGGTGCCTGTTTCCCTGTATGCCTGCTGATGGCTGCAGTTATTCCATATATAAAGGGTTTTTTCCATACCGTCTTTTATTCCTCTTATCCGGCAGCCGATTGATGTTTCACCTGTATAGTTCTCTCCAAGTTCGCCGGGATCGGGAAGGACATATTTAAGGAACTCGAGAGGTATCACCTCCACACCTTTGTAAATTACCGGATCTATCCGTGCCATGCCTATATTTTGAATGACACGGAGATGGGTCAGGTACTCTTGTCCGAATGTCATCCAAAACCGCGCCCGCCTGAGGGTTGGGAAATTCTTCACCAGTGATTCGAGCTCCTCATGGAATATAAGATAGGAATCACGCGGACCTATGTCCGGATAATTAAGCACCTTTTTCACGGCATGAGGCTCTGTCTCTATCCAGTTACCGTTATCCCAGTACTTCCCCTTTTGGGTGATCTCCCGTATATTTATCTCCGGATTAAAATTGGTTGCAAATGCTTTTCCGTGGTCTCCTCCGTTACAGTCGACGATATCCAGATAGTGTAACTCGTCGAAGTGATGTTTGGCAGCCCAGGCTGTATATATACTTGTTACACCAGGATCAAATCCGCAGCCAAGGAGAGCTGTTATGCCTTTTTCCCTGAATTTGTCATCGTAGGCCCACTGCCAGCTGTATTCAAACTTAGCTTCATCTTTTGGTTCGTAGTTGGCAGTGTCGAGGTAGTTCACCCCTGTTTCAAGACAGGCATCCATGATTGGCAGATCCTGGTATGGCAAAGCAACATTGATGACCAATCCGGGATTGAAACTATTGATAAGGCTTACTGCCTCTTTTACATTATCGGCATTTACCTGTGCTGTTTTTATCCGTCCCCTGCCCACTTCCTCTGCAATTTTATCGCACTTGGACTTAGTCCGGCTGGCAAGGAGAATTTCAGAAAACACTTCCGGGTTAGCGGCACATTTGGCAGCTACAACGCGGCCGACTCCCCCGGCTCCGATTATTAATATTTTACTCATAATTGTTTACTAAAGTTTGTTGTCTATATATAAAATACTATAATTTCGTACCTTAAGGTGACTATGAAAATAATTTAGCCAAATTAAGCATTTTTTCATGAACAAAACAGAACTTAGGAGGGATTTTAATCCTGATGGAACCGGATTAAAAAATGGTAATTTTATCGGATTACCTTACTCTTTTGAAACGGCTAATGTCGTTTTACTGCCTGTACCATGGGATGTAACTGTTTCGTGCCATGATGGTACAGCCCTTGCACCCGGTACCATTCTGGATGCATCGGTGCAGCTGGACCTTATGGATCCGGATATTCAAGATGCCTGGAAGCTCGGCATTTATATGGTCCCGACCGACCGGGCAATATTGGATGAGGGTAATTCCCTGCGGAAGAAAGCTTCTGCGTATATAGAGCAGCTTGAGAGTGGAGAGCCTGTTACTTCTGAAGGATCAGCAGTGGTTGATGAAATAAATGAAAGTTGTTCAGATTTGAATTCCTTGGTTTTCAGGGAGTCGGAAAAGATTATCAGAGCAGGGAAGATTTGCGGTATCATAGGGGGAGACCATAGTGTTCCGCTTGGCTTAATGCAGGCGCTGGGTAATTATTATGAAAGCTTCGGGATACTGCAGATTGATGCGCACATGGACCTGCGCCGGAGTTACCAGGGATTTACCTGGTCGCATGCATCGGTTTTTTATAATGTGCTCAAAGAAAAATCAGTTACCAGGCTGGTGCAGGTTGGTATACGCGATTATTGCGAAGAGGAGGTACAGAAGGTAAAAGATGAGGGGGGGCGTGTTGCGGTCTTTTATGACAATGACCTCAGGGAGAGAGAATATAAAGGTGTGTTATGGGATGAGCAGTGCGGGATAATTATAAGCAGGCTTCCCGAAAATGTATACATCAGTGTTGATGTCGACGGACTTGATCCAAAGCTTTGTCCGAATACCGGCACACCTGTCCCGGGAGGCATTGATTTTCCTGAGTTAATCTACCTGTTAAAAAAAATTACCAAAACCGGGAAAAGGATCATCGGTTTTGATGTTTGTGAAACAGGAAACGGGGAGTGGGATGCAAATGTAGCGGCCAGAGTAATTTATAAACTCTGCAACCTGTCCGGCCGCTCACAGAGGCTGATCTAATGTTGTCCGGTGGTCACTGCCTGTCCCTGAACAGATGGAAGAAACCGCGGGCTCTTCGTTTTTTATCATCTCTTCCAAGTCCTTCGATCACGTAGTAATAGACTCCCGGACTGGCATACCGGCCCCCTACGCGTCCATCCCACACAGTTGCGGTATAGGTATCTTCAAATCCCCGTACATCATTACTTTCCCAGAAGTGTAACCTTTTACCCCAACGGTTGAAAATTTCAATTTTTATATTCTGCATTGACCAGAATTTAACAACAAACAGGTCGTTGGTACCGTCGCCGTTCGGAGTGAAAACATTGGGTACGGCAACGAATGAGGTGTCAACCACAATATAATCTTCAAGGTAAGTTGTGTCGGCGCAGGTCAGAGTGTCTGTCACTCTTATTGAAACCAGCTTAACCATATAGTCACCCGACTTTTCATAGGTATAAACCGGATTTTGATCATAAGCCACGATCATGATACTGTCGACAGGCTGCTGACTGTTTTCGGAGTCTCTCTTTATATCGTCGAGGTTACGGTAAAAAGACCATATATACTGGTCGCTGTTTTTCGACAGGTTAGTAAAACTGACAGTCAGGGGAGCTTCGCCGCTCATCGGCTCGGCCGAAAAATCTGCTACTGTAGTCACTGACTGGTAATATACCCTGCTGTCAGCTTCACAGCCGAACTGGTCGTAAACCCTGAAGTTGTACTCTGTATCTTCTGCAGGCAGATCAAATAATTTAATTGTAGAGAGGGAACTTATCACTACCTGTTTTTCCCGCCATTCTGTTTTAATATCTTTTGCTATCTCCAGTTCAGAGTTATCAGCCAGGTCATAATATTTCAAAGGTGAGGAAGTATATGAACCTTCGAGGGTTAGCGACTGGCAATCGGCTTGTAAGATCTTTCCTTCGGCAGATAAATAGTTATTGAGAACCCATGCCCGGTATATCTCATCAGAGGATCCGGCAGTGACAGTTACACGGTAACAGCCATCCGGAAGTCCGGTAATTGTCGATTGCATCCCATCAATGCTTTCTGAAAAATAGAGTTCGAACGCCGCAGTCTGGTTATTGAATGTTTCCCAGAGAATTGTTTTTGTACCCTGCAATGATGTATTAACCTGCAGTGCGCCATTGTTTGCTTCACTTCCCGATGCACAAAAGATGTAAATATTGTCAGTCTCCCCGAACACCGGGTACCGGGTGTCAATTGCAGCTGATGACCCGGGGGCAGTCAGTTGGGCTTCAGCTTTTCCGGAAAATAACCAAACGGCAATTAAGGTGAATATAAAAAATATCTTACTCATAAAACCTCATTCTTGATGCTACAATATTAACGTATAATTTTTATTTAATTGTTTTATGGCCCCTAAAAATCGAACTTAAAGGCTTATTTATGTGCTCAGGCGAATGGTTTTTCTGACTGAGACGGAGGGATGGTTGTTAATAAAAGCCTTTGTAAAAAAGATGTAATCTGTTAAACATCTTCTATTTTTGTTTTTTTATCAGATTAATATTTTGAAGTGTTTGATTATTTAAAAGAATTAAATAAAGCCCAGTATGAGGCAGTCGTAAATACTGAAGGTCCTGCGCTGGTAATAGCCGGCGCCGGTTCGGGCAAAACGCGTGTATTAACTTACCGGATAGCCTACCTGTTAAGGCAGGGAGTGCGCCCTTCTTCCATTTTGGCACTCACCTTTACCAATAAGGCAGCCCGTGAGATGAAAGACCGTATAGCGGGTGTAGTGGGAGAGGAAGTGGCAGGATACCTGTGGATGGGCACTTTCCATTCAATCTTTGCCCGCATTTTGAGGAGAGAGCATGAGATAACAGGCTACCCCCGTAACTTTACGATCTTCGATGCGGCAGACAGTAAAAGTCTGCTTAAAAATGTTATTAAAAGTTTTAAGTTAGACGAAAAAGTTTATAAACCAGGGGTGGTGGCATCCAGGATATCGATGGCAAAGAATAATCTGATCACACCTGCCTCATACTCGCAAAATCCTGATATTAAAAGAATTGACAGTAACATGCAAATGCCAATGATTTCAGAGATCTACCGTGAGTATACAAAGAGAAGTTTTCTCTCCGGGGCTATGGATTTTGATGACCTGCTGTTGAAGACTAATCTTCTTTTTAAAAATAATCCCGCTGTTTTGGAAAAATACCAGGCGCTTTTCAGCTATTTGCTTGTCGATGAGTACCAGGATACGAATTTCTCACAATATCTGATTGTAAAAAGGCTTGCACAGAGGCATCATAACCTCTGTGTTGTGGGGGATGATGCACAAAGTATTTATTCATTCAGAGGCGCCCGCATCGAAAACATTCTTAGTTTCCGGAATGATTATCCGGATCATAAAGTCTTTAAACTGGAACAGAATTACAGGTCGACCAGGACAATTGTAAATGCGGCAAACAGTGTTATTGCAAAAAACAGCAGGCAAATACCCAAGACTGTTTATTCAGAGAAGGAGACGGGGCGGCCGATAAAGGTTATTTCTGCATTGACAGACAATGAAGAAGGATTTTTGGTAGCACAGGAGATCGCAGAGACGCAGTTGCGGGATCACTATAAGAGTATGGATTACGCAATTTTGTACCGCACTAATGCACAGTCGAGGATTTTTGAGGAAGCATTGCGGAAGCGTAATATTCCTTACAAGATATATGGGGGATTAAGTTTCTACCAGCGCAAAGAGATTAAAGATATAATAGCATATTTCCGGATAGTTGTCAATACCTGGGATAATGAAGCGCTCAAGAGGATCATTAATATTCCTTCGAGAGGGATCGGTCAGACAACCATCGGCAGGTTAGAGAATGCAGCTGTTAGTGCTGAGTCATCCATGTGGAAAATAATTGAAGGACTTCCGGAAAATAATCCTGCAGAATTAAATAGGGGTACGATCGCCAAAATGGGGCAGTTTGCTGAAATGATCCGCGGATTTATGAAGGCCGCTGCTGAGGGGGATGCATTTTATGCAGCAGGCATAATAGCAGAAAAATCAGGTATCTTACAAGAGCTCAGTGCAGATAGTTCACCCGAAGGTGTCAGCAGGCATGAGAATATTCAGGAGTTATTAAACGGCATCAAAGAGTTCAGCCTTAATGCACTTGAGGAGGGGAGGCCCGGCAGGCTGAGTGATTTTCTTGAGGAGGTATCTTTGCTTACTGACCAGGATACAGAGAAAGAGGATGACAGGGATAAGGTTACCCTGATGACAGTCCATTCGGCGAAAGGATTGGAGTTTAAGAATGTTTTTATAGCAGGACTGGAGGAGAAGTTATTCCCATCATTACAGTCAGATGAGAGCAGGAGAGCTGAAGCTGTTGAGGAGGAACGCCGGCTTTTTTATGTAGCCCTTACACGTGCGGGAGAGAATGCATGGCTGAGTTTTGCCAACCGGAGATACCGCTGGGGTAAACCCGATTTTTGCACTCCGAGCCGGTTTCTGACGGAGCTGGATAAGCAGTTTCTGACAGGAATGCACGTGGATAATTTTAACAGGAAGGAACAAACTATGGGACAGCCAAGGCCCTCATTTAACCGCTATGAAAAGATTGACAGAGACCAGCCGGCGCCAAAGCCATACCGTTCAGAAATATTCCGGAGCAATTTAAACCGCAGTCAGCAGTCAGACAACGGCTTCGGGGCCGACGACCCGGATAAAATTGTCCAGGGCATGATTGTTGAGCATCAGAGGTTTGGTACAGGCAAAGTATTGAGAGTAGAAGGTGTGTCGCCGAATAGAAAGGCATTTGTATTTTTTCAGAATGCCGGCAATAAACAGCTGTTACTTAAATTTGCCAGATTGAAGATCGTTGGATAAAGGTCAATGCCGGGAAACAAAAAATCAATAATTGCGTATTGTCAGGAAATGATTAGTTTTGTAGAGAATTATTAACCCTGAACCATATTTTTTTATTGGTAATTAAATAGTTGGAAATAACATGGTAACGTCAATTTTTATGGATTACAATACAAAGAGAAAGAAACTGCCTATGCCCGAATACGGACGGAACATACAGAACATGGTCAATCATCTCCTGACAATTGAAGACAGGAATAAGAGAAATAAGGCAGCTCAGACAGTTATTGATGTCATGGGAAATCTCTACCCTTATCTGCGCGATGTATCTGAGTTTAAGCATAAGCTATGGGATCATCTGGCAATAATGACCGATTTTAAGCTTGATATCGATTATCCTTACGACCCTCCCTCACCCGAGATCCTTCATGAAAAACCGGCCAGGGTAGCTTATAACCAGCATTCATTGAAGTACAGGCATTATGGCCTCATAATAACCAAAATGATAGATACTGCCATAAATATGGAGGGAGATGAAAAGCGGATACTGATTGAGCAGATTGCCAATCAGATGAAGAAGCTCTATCTGGCCTGGAATAAAGATTCAGTTGAGGATGATAAGATATTTAAAGATCTGGAGGAGATGTCAGGATATAAATTGAAAGTTCCTTCTGATCTGAAGCTTGGGGATATAAAGGTGCAGACTGTTAAGAAGAAGAAAAAGAAGAAATAAAAAATTTGTATAATGGCATCATTCCGGGTTGAAGGCGGTTATCATCTCCATGGATCGATCGAACCACAGGGAGCAAAAAATGAAGCTCTGGAGGTAATATGTGCTGTTCTGCTTACGCCTGAAGACGTGACTATCAGAAATATTCCCGAGATAAGGGATGTCCTCAGGCTGATTGATATTCTCAAAGGGTTGGGTGTAAAGGTTGAACGGATAGGGAAAGGCACATGGCTCTTTAATGCATCTGAAATAGATATTGACTACCTGAAGAGTCCTGAATATGCAAGTCAGGCAGCCAGCCTGAGAGGTTCGGTTATGGTTATTGGCCCTCTGCTGGCGCGTTTCGGACAGGGTTTTATACCGCAGCCTGGAGGAGATAAGATCGGAAGGCGAAGGATTGACACTCATTTCAACGGACTTCAGAAGCTGGGTGCAGTTTTCAGTTTTGATGACCGGAACCAGTATTATTCAGTCACGGCCCCAAAGCTTACCGGTAAATATATGTTACTTGAGGAGGCTTCAGTGACAGGAACGGCCAATATACTGATGGCTGCCGTTTTAGCTGAGGGGGTGACAACCATTTACAATGCCGCCTGCGAACCATATATTCAGCAACTCTGTAAAATGCTCAACAAAATGGGAGCCGGGATCTCGGGAGTGGGATCAAACCTGCTGACTGTCGAAGGCTGTGACGCTCTTTCCGGTTGTGTACATGAGGTGATGCCCGACATGATTGAAGTCGGAAGCTTTATAGGTCTTGCGGCAATGACTGCCTCTGACATTACCATTAAAAATGTTGATGCCGGGACGCTGGGAATAATCCCTGCCTCTTTCCGCAAACTAGGTGTCAATGTGCAGCAGGTGGGAAATGATCTTGTTGTCAGGGATACGCAACATTATGAAATAGAAACATATATCGACGGATCAATTATGTCGGTTTCAGATGCTCCGTGGCCGGGGCTGACACCTGACCTGCTCAGCGTAATGCTGGTAGTGGCCATTCAGGCAAAAGGAAGTGTTCTGATCCATCAGAAGATGTTTGAAAGCAGGCTGTTCTTTGTTGATAAGCTGATTGACATGGGCGCAAGGATAATTTTGTGTGATCCTCACAGGGCAACGGTGATAGGACTGAACAGGGAGCATTGTCTGAGGGCAACAAAAATGACATCACCTGATATAAGAGCAGGTATTGCCCTTCTGATTGCCGCCTTGTCAGCCAATGGTGTCAGCATTATTGAAAATATTGAACAGATAGACCGGGGGTATGAAAACATTGAGAACCGGCTTAACAGGATCGGAGCCAGGATATCCAGGGAATCAGCCGGTTGAAGCAGGGGATTATAAAATTTTAAACAGATGAGAATATCCGGATCAGAAATATTGCTTTTTATGCTAATTTCATTTGTCTCATTTTCGCAGACCAGAATTGGCATAAACATTGGGAACAGGGCGCCTGAGATTTCAGGCAGGTCAACAAACGGGAAGACAGTAAAATTATCTGACACAAACGGGAAGGTCGTATTGCTCGATTTTTGGGCAGGCTGGTGCAGTCCCTGCAGAAAGGAAAATCCTGTAATTGTAGATGTATACAACAAATATAAAGATAAAAGATTCAGTTATGGAAAAGGCTTTACAGTCTTTAGCGTTTCTCTCGACCGGTCAGAGGCTTCGTGGAAAAAGGCAATAAAAGATGATATGCTGGAATGGGATTATCATATAAGTGATCTTAAAGGTTGGTATTCAAAGTATGCAGCTATTTACGGTGTCAGGAGGATACCTTCAAATTTTCTGATTGACGGCAACGGGATAATTATTGCACGGAATTTGCGGGGAGCTGAATTGGAAGCGGAATTGCAGAAGTTGCTAAAATAACAGGAGGCAGAATCTGGCCAACTGAAAAATATTACAAATTGGCGCTTAATTTTAGTATCAGGTGCCAATTTGTCTTTTATATTAATATGGCAAATTTTTTGATAGAGGATGTTGCAAAATTAAATCATTCGACATGACGGACGAGATAAAGAATAAAATGCCGGAAGATAAGGAAACCGGCAGCGAAGAAAAAGGATCTGAGAATAAGTCAGAGAGCAGGGACTCTCACAAAGAGTCACACGGCAAAAAAGAGCAGGTACAGGATCATGAAGAGAAGAAAAAGAGATCACATAAAGACAAAAGTGATATAAAGATACAGGAGTTGGAGAAGAAAATAGATGAATTAACTGATAAACAGTTACGCCTTCAGGCAGAATTTGATAATTACCGGAAGCGCACCATACGTGAAAAGGCCGAACTTATCAGGTCGGGAGGTGAATCTGTGCTTAAGAGTATATTGCCGGTAATTGATGATTTTGAGCGGGCTGTTGAGTCATTAAAAAATATTTCTGATGACGATTCAATAAAGCAGGGCACATTACTTATATACAATAAATTCAAAGAGTTTTTAAAGACAAATAATGTCAGGGAGATTGAAGCCTTGCATCAGGATTTTGATGTAGACCTTCATGAAGCAATTACAAAGATCCCTTCTCCCGATGAAAAGTTAAAAGGAAAAATACTGGAAGTGATCCAGAAGGGTTATGTATTGAACGATAAGGTTATACGCTTTGCCAAAGTTGTGGTAGGTGAATAAAATTTTAAAAGAACATGGCAAAAAGAGATTATTACGAAGTATTGGGAGTAAGTAAGGATGCCTCTGCTGAAGAGATAAAGAAAGCATACAGAAAGCAGGCCCTGAAGTATCATCCTGACAAGAACCCGGGTGACAAGGAGTCAGAGGAAAAATTCAAGGAGGCAGCTGAGGCTTATGAGGTACTTCGTGATCCTGACAAAAAGCAGAGATATGACCAGTTCGGACATGCGGGAGTTGGCGGCTCAGCCGGTCCGGGAGGAGGATTTGGCGGTTTTTCAGACATCGAGGATATTTTTTCTGCCTTTGGAGATATTTTTGGCGGACATTTTGGCGGATTTGGAGGATTTAGCGGATCACGCGGTCAGAGTACCCGACGACATGTCAGCCGCGGCTCTGACCTGAGGGTTAAAGTTAAACTGAACCTCCGTGAGATTGCAAATGGGGTGGAGAAGAAGATCAGGGTAAAAAAATATGTTAAGTGTAAGGAGTGTGGCGGAACAGGCGCCAGTAACAGCTCATCCTTTACGACCTGTTCCACATGTCATGGATCCGGCCGTGTTACCAGGATCACTAATACATTACTGGGACAGATGCAGACAGCATCTGTCTGTCCGTCTTGCCATGGGGATGGAAAAATAATTACAGAGAAGTGTCATCACTGTGCCGGCGAGGGTGTGGTACGTGATGAGGAGGTAATTACAATTAATATTCCTGCCGGAGTGGGGGAAGGCATGCAGATGAATGTTACAGGCAAGGGTAATGCTGCCCGGAGAGGCGGCATAAGCGGAGACCTCCTTGTTGTTATAACAGAAGAGGATCATCCTGACCTGGTGCGTGACGGCAATAATCTGATATATAATTTATTCTTATCTTTCCCGGAAATAACCCTTGGCACCACAGCCGAGATCCCGACTATAGAAAGTAAGGTAAAAGTAAAAATAGAACCGGGAACGCAGCCGGAAAAGATACTACGGCTTCGCGGCAAAGGGCTTCCCGATGTGAACGGCTACGGGAGAGGCGACCTTCTGGTCAGGGTACATGTCTGGATACCCAGGAAATTGAGTCAGGAAGACAAAAGGCTGCTCGAAAAATTAATGAATTCTTCTGCTTTTAAGGATGGCCCGTCAAGCGAAGAAAAGTCTTTTTTTGAGAAGATGAAGGATATGTTTTGATACCGGGAAGGCAATAATTCTTATTTAAAAATTACAAGAGCCTTGTTCCCCTGCCGGTGGCTATATGTGCTGCGTTAGTGATAAGAACCTCTTTCACTCCGCCCTGTCTGGCACGAAATCCGTTTTCAAGCTTCGGGATCATGCCTGCACTGATGATCCCATCCTGCTGATATTTCATAAACAGGTTATTGTCAAGTTCGCTGATAACACTGTTTTCATCGTCCTCCTCTCTCAGCACGCCTCTTTTTTCGAAACAGTAAAAGAGAAAAACATCGAAACAGGCTGCCAGCTCAACCGCCACTTCGGCAGCAATGGTGTCAGCATTTGTATTCAGCAGGTTCCCCTGACTGTCGTGTGTGAGAGGAGCTATCACCGGGACGATATTCTCATTTATCAGCAGTCGTAATTCGCGGGTATTAACATTTTTTATATCCCCGACAAATCCGTAGTCAATATCTCTTACAGGACGTTTAATTGCATTTATCAGGTTCAGGTCAGCCCCTGTTAATCCGAGGGCATTGCAGCCTCTTGCCTGCAGCCGTGCAACAATGTTTTTATTTATCAACCCTGCATAAACCATGGTTGCCACGTCAAGCATCTCTTTATTAGTGATTCGCCTGCCATTTACCATTTCCGTTTTTATGCCGAGCCGGGTGGCAATATCAGTGGCTGCAGGGCCTCCCCCGTGAACCAGTATCTTATAGCCGGAAATAGTCAGAAACTGATCTAACAGGTTGTTTAAAGATCCAGTGTCTTCAACTACTCTGCCACCTACTTTTATAATTTTCAGTTTATCCATAATTTAATTAACAGTTGTGTTGGGCCTATGAAGGCACTTCGCGCCCTTTTTTAGACAAATTAAAAAATTTATTAAATTGATTTTCAATTGATTAAAAAAATAAGGTATTGATCAATAAAAATTTTACTTTTTTATACTAAGCTCAGCAGTTAAAGTTCTAAAAAATTTTTTAAAATAGCAGCACCCACTGTGCCACTTTTTTCGGGGTGAAACTGTGTTGCATAATAATTATTTTTATGCAGCGCTGCGCTGAACGGGATAATATAATTACATGTTGCAGCTGTGTCAGTGCCCTTTCCCGCAAAATATGAGTGTACGAAATAGACATATTCATTCTCCCTGATGCCGGAGAACAGATCACTGTTAAGTTCAAAGACCGAATTCCATCCCATGTGTGGCACTTTTGTAATATATTCCTCTCCGGCGACAGGCCTGAATCTTTTTACTGTTTCATTAAAGATACCCAGGCATTTGGTATCTCCTTCTTCTGATTGTGAACACATCAGCTGCAGGCCGAGGCAGATACCTAATACAGGTTGCTTCAGACTGACAATAAGCTCATCAAGCTTTTTCTGCCGCAGGTAAGCCATTGTGTTTGCTGCTTCACCAACTCCCGGGAAAATTACTTTATCTGCGTTTTTAATTTTTACGGGGTCACCGGTTATTTCAGCAACTATGCCTAAGCGACTCACCGCATTTTTTACCGATTCAATATTGCCGGCATTGTATTTTATGATTGCTACTTTCATCTGTTAAAAATTTTATAATTATTTATAAATAAATTAATTATAATCATACTCGTTTTATATTTATTACTTTTTTTAAAAAAAGTAAGCAAAAAACTCCCGCTGAAGAAAAAATCGCTAAAAATTATTCAATTTCACTAAAATAGATATATCAGTTAAAAACGACCGTTCTGTTATTATAGACTAATATTTTTCTTTGCAGGTGTTTATAGACTGCCTGTGAAAGCACTATTTTTTCCAGGTCACGTCCTTTGCGGATTAAATTCTGAACAGTGTCAACATGGCTGCACCTGGTAACATCCTGTTCAATGATTGGTCCGCCGTCGAGCATGGAGGTTACATAATGGCTTGTAGCTCCGATTATTTTTACACCTCTGTCATGAGCTGCATGATATGGTTTTGCACCGGCAAAAGCAGGCAGGAAAGAGTGGTGTATATTTATTATACGGTTTGGGAACTGCTGCACAAAGGAGTCAGAAAGGATCTGCATGTATCGTGCCAGTACAATGAAATCTATTTTATAGCTGTTCAGGATTTCCAACTCTCTTTTTTCCTGCTCCTGTTTGTTATCCCTGCCGACAGGAATGTAAAAAAACTCAACTCCAAACCTGTCAGCTACCGGTTTTAACAGTTCATGGTTACTGATAATGACAGGGATCTCCACATCCCATTCTCCAGCAGTGTACCTTGCCAGGATATCGAACAGGCAATGGGGCATTTTAGAGACAAAGAGAGCCATTCGCGGAACCTCTTCAGAGAAATAAAGCTTCCACCTCATATTTAGAGGCTGGCCGATCAGAGTGCTAAAGTATTCACCTATTTTATTCTTGGGAATTGCAAATTTATCCAGTTCCCATTCCACCCGCATATAGAAAATATGCTCTTCCCTGTCGACATGCTGATCCAGATAAATAATATTCCCCTGGTTGTTATTCAGGAATTCCGTAACAGTTGCCAGTATTCCCTGTTTGTCGGGACAGTGGATCAGCAGAATGGCGGTATTCTTCTTCTCCCTGAGAGGTTTTATGGTCTTCATTACAGAACTCCTTTAGTGGTTGGTAACTGCAGGTTTGCCGGATCATGACTGACAGCCATTTTTACTGCTTTTGAAAAGGATTTGAAAACAGCTTCTATTTTATGGTGTTCATTTTGTCCTTCGGCTTTTATGTTCAGGTTACACAGTGCGGCATCTGAGAATGATTTAAAGAAATGCATAAACATTTCTGTAGGTACGTCTCCGACCATTTCGCGCCTGAATTCAACTTCCCATACCAGCCATGGCCTTCCTCCAAAGTCAATTGCCACGGTAGCCAGGGAATCGTCCATTGGCAACATGAATCCATACCGTTCTATTCCTCTTTTATTGCCAAGAGCCTTTTTAAAAGCTTCTCCCAGGGCCAAAGCTGTATCTTCGATTGTATGGTGTTCATCTACGTCAAGATCGCCTTTAACATTAATAGTGAGGTCGATTCCTGCATGTCTGCCGATTTGATTTAGCATATGATCGAAAAATTTAAGGCCTGTTGATATTTGGGTGACACCGGTACCGTCGAGGTTCAATGTTATCGATATGTCGGTTTCGTTGGTTTTACGTTTAACCTCTGCTATTTTTGGCGGGGCGGAAAGAAAGCTATATATATCGTCCCATCCGCCGGCAACCAGGGCACAACTTTTGTCCAAACCCCTTTCTCTCAATTGTGCGGCTACATTGCTGTTATCCAGCAAGATCCCTTTAGCTCCAAGATTTTTTGCCAGTTCGATATCTGTAAGCCTGTCACCTATCACATAACTGTCAGCCAGATTATGATCACCCTTCAGATAATTACCAAGGAGTCCGGTACGTGGTTTCCTTGTCGGGGCATTATCTTCAGGGCGGCTTCTGTCGATCAGTATATCGTCGAAAATGATCCCCTCATTTTCGAATGCTTTAAGCATTTTATTATGAGCCGGCCAAAATGTATCCTCCGGGTAAGAACCTGTGCCCAGACCATCCTGGTTAGAGACAATGACTAATTTGTATTCAAGCAGTTTGCTTATTTTGTAAAGGTTTCTGAACACTCCAGGAATGAATTCCAGTTTTTCAAGTGAGTCTATCTGCTCATCCAGGGGTTCAAATATTAATGTTCCGTCGCGGTCTATAAAGAGTACTTTTTGCATCATATAAGGTCTTTTAGCGCTTTAATTAAAATTTCATTTTCTGAAGTTGAGCCAATGGTGATCCTCAGGCTGCCCTCGCACAGATGTGCTTTTGAGCGGTCGCGAACAATTATTCCACGTTCCATCAGGTAGTTGTGTATTCCATTGGCATCATGCATCTTAACAAGCAGGAAATTTGCATCAGAAGGATATACTTTCACAACGAAAGGTAATTGTTGCAACAATTCTGCCATCTTATCTCTTTCGGCAATAATAACTTTCACCCATTTGGCAAGTTGTTTTTTGTCATTCAACAGTTCCATCGCCTTAGTCTGGGTGAGCACATTTAAATTATACGGATACTTTATCTTAGAAAGTACTGAAATTATATCAGGAGATGCGAAGGCCATTCCCAATCTTATTCCGGCCATTCCCCATGCCTTTGAAAAAGTTTGCAGGATAACCAGGTTTGGATAACTATTGAGATCCGGCAGCAGTGATCTCCCGGGGGCGAAGTCGATATAAGCTTCATCCAGCACAACCAATCCCTCAAATGATTTGATTATCTTAAGCATCTCATCCTTGTTAAAGCAATTTCCTGTTGGATTATTGGGTGAACAGAGGAATATTATCCTGGTCTTATCATCAGCTTCCGACAATATTAGTGAAGCGTCCGGTTCAAATGATCCGGTCAGCGGTACTTTCTTAACTTCAATATTGTTAATTCCGGCAGCCACCTGGTACATTCCGTAAGTTGGATTTATAGTCACAATATTGTCTTCTCCCGGTTCGCAAAAAGCCCTGAAAATAAGGTCTATAGCTTCGTCGCTCCCATTTCCCAGAAAAATCTGCTCCTTCTGAACACCTTTAATAGCAGCCACCTTTTTTTTCAGTAACCGCTGCTGCGGATCCGGATAACGGTTAAATGGCTGGTTAAAGGGATTTTCGTTTGCATCCAGATAGATCATTGCTTCGCCCGAAAATTCATCCCTTGCAGAAGAGTATGGCTGGAGGTTTTGAATATTTTTTCTTAATAATTTATTTATGTCCATTTCAATAAAAACTATTTATTAGTATTACTTTTTTGTTTGTTTAAGGCATTTAGTCTCAGTGTAACTGCATTTTTATGTCCTGTCAGTTGTTCGGCCTCAGCCATCAGCTCAATTGCCGGACCGATATTTATAAGTCCGGCCCCGTTGATCTCCTGAAAAGTGATCTTTTTCATGAAGCTGTCGAGGTTGACTCCGCTATAGGATCTTGCCCAGCCGTTGGTAGGCAGTGTATGGTTGGTTCCTGAGGCATAGTCTCCCGCACTTTCGGGAGTGAAGTTACCCAGAAAAACAGAACCTGCATTGACCACTTTTTCTGCCATCTCGTGGCAGTTCTCTGTCGAGAGTATCAGATGCTCGGGTGCGTAAGCATTAATTATATCAGTTGTATCTTTTTCATTATCAAGCACTATTATGACACTGTTCTCAAGGGATCGCTCCGCAAAATTTTTCCTTGGGAGTTTTACCAGCTGCAGGTCGATCTCTTTTATCACTTTATCAACCAGTCCGGCACTGTCGGCAACCAGAACCACCTGACTGTCGGGTCCGTGTTCGGCCTGTGATAAAAGGTCTGACGCCACGAACGAGGGATCAGCGCTTTTGTCGGCAACGACCATCACTTCAGATGGACCTGCCGGCATATCCACAGCAGTGTGTCGGAGGCTCACAAGTTGTTTGGCAGCGGTAACATACTGGTTGCCGGGACCGAATATTTTATCTGCTTTCGGGACACTCTCAGTACCAAAAGCCATTGCACCGATAGCCTGTACACCACCCAGTCTGAATACTTTTTTCACCCCTGCATAGCGGGCAGCATAGAGAACTGCCGGATTTACCGTGCCGTCTTTACCCGGGGGTGTACACATGATTATCTCTTTACAACCTGCAATACGCGCAGGAATTGCCAGCATCAGCACTGTTGAAAAAAGAGGGGCAGTGCCGCCCGGAATATATAAACCTGCATTTTCGATGGCAACACTCTTTTGCCAGCACGAAACGCCGGGCATTGTTTCTATTTTGTTTAGCGAACACTTCCGGGCTGCATGAAACACTTCTATATTTCTTGCTGCCAGCACTATAGCTTCTTTTAATGAGGGGTCAACCATATTTCCGGCAGCTTCAAATTCTTCGTCAGACACAGCCAGGTCATCAGGCATGAACCCGTCAAATTTAAGTGTGAACTTCCTTAATGCGTCATCCCCGTTGCGTTCTATCTCGTTCAGGACAGACTGAACACTTTCGAACAGGCCTGAAACATCGAAGAGAGGACGTTTAAGTATGTCGGGCCACAGTTTTTTTTCAGGATTTATGATTATTTTCATGTTCGTTTCGTTTAAAATATCATCTTTTCAATAGGGATTACCAAAATTCCTTCAGCTCCTGCTTTTTTCAGTTTTCCTATGATCTCCCAGAAATCATTTTCATCTATTACCGAATGCACAGAGCTCCATCCCTTTGTGGCGAGGGGCATGACGGTCGGACTTTTCATTCCGGGCAGCAGAGCAGTTACCTCATTAATTTTTTCATCAGGGGTATTCAGCAGAATATATTTTTTTCCTTCGGCCCTCTGTACCGATTCTATTCTGAAAATCAGTTCATCAAGCATTTTTTGTTTACCCTCCGACAGGCCGGGGTGTCTGATCAGCGCTGCCTCAGAGTGCATTACAGTTTCTACTTCTTTCAGTCTGTTACTAATGAGTGTAGACCCCGAGCTTACGATATCGAAGATAGCATCTGCAAGTCCTATGCCCGGAGCAATTTCAACAGATCCGGTTATGACGTGAATTTCTGCATTGATATTTTTCTCATCCAGGTATTTTTTTAGAATATTCGGATAAGAAGTAGCGATCTTTTTACCTTCGAAGAACGATAATCCGGGGTAGTCGGCCGACTTTGGCACTGCCAGCGACAATCTGCATTTACTGAATCCAAGTCGTTTTGCGATGATTACATTTTTGTTTTTTTCGAGAACTTCATTTTCACCTACAATACCCACGTCAGCAACCCCGTCAGCCACTGTTTGCGGAATATCATCATCGCGAAGGAACAGTGCCTCCAGCGGGAAATTTATTGCTGATGCAGCAAGCTTGCGCTTTCCAACGGAAAGGCCGATCCCTGATTCCCTTATCAGCAGCAGCGAATCATCGTTTAGGCGCCCTTTTGTCTGAATAGCTATCTTCAAAATATTTTGCATACTTTTTATTTTATGACCTTCACAACACAGGAATTATTTTACAAAAAAAGCCTGCCAAAACGGGCAAGCCTTTAAATATCTTTCAGGAAACCTGACATAGCAACCTGCCAACTTTTAGTTACGCCTGGTGTGTCTGTGATGTCCCCTGTAATTCTTCATCTGTTTAAAATTTTTATAATTACAATATTAACGATTAAATTGATTAAGTGCAATGTCTGATTGTAATTAATGGGAAATATTAAATATAATTTATTAAAAGTATCTTACATCTGTGAAAGCGTCGTCTCAGCCATTGAGAGATAATTATCTGTCTGTTTTTTTCTTTGATAAGATATTTCTGAACCTGTCCAAAATATTACTCAGATAATTAAACTCTTCAGTTATTGTGAATCCTACCCCCTGAGTATAGGGAGCAGTTTCGTAGATCAGGTTATTATTTGACCGGTTATATGCTTTGAACTTTATTTTACCGGTAGGATTCAGCTTTACATTTATTTCAAAATCACCCACAAGTTCACTGTTATTGGTAGAGGCCGGATTATTATTGTTTCCTATGTTACCGTTTATAGTGACCCTGTCGTTAAACATTTGTGTACTCAAAGCCAGCTCAATCTCATCGTTAGTGATCTGGTTGCCCGGCCTGTAGTTGAGTCCGATATCCACATTATTACTTATTTGTGAAAGCCAGTTACTAAGCTGGTTAGAAAAAAGTTCACTTGCTGTTGTACCTATAAGGTTTGGGTTTTGTGCCTCGTAGGTGCCTCTGAGGTATTCAGGAGTATAGAATTTCCCGAGCACTACCAGCGAGAGGATCTGTTTATTCATCTCTTCGGGGGTATTAAAGAACTGTCTTAACTCATCAACCAGCCTGTCCTCAACAGACGGGAAATTAATTTCAAAATCAATATTCGGGTTAGATAATTCTTCTGAAAGCAGAATATTACATTCCACAGGTATACGCTGACTTTGATAGATATTGTCGTAAGTATTCACCAGCAGGTCATAAAGAGATGCTTTCAGTTTATAGACAGCTTTAATATTTATGTTTGCATTGTAGGGGTCGCCCGACCAGTTTATGGTTCCTCCCTGTTGTATAGTAAAACGTTTGTTTATTACGTTTTGAAGAGTAAACAGGTAATCACCTCTTTCCACCGCATAGTTACCCGAGAGCGTTATATTATCATCTTTGTCCATGCCAAAAACCAGGAGTCCTTCGCCCTGAGCTTTAATGACATCGCCGATCTGAGAATTATATATCAGTTGAACTCTTGCCTCGGGGGTAGCTCTGATGGTGAGGTTCAGATTAAAATCCCTCTCATTTTTATTTGCAAACAGGAATTCCTGTTTTACCGGGTCTTCGGTGGAGACAAACTGAATGAAATCATATCTGGCCATTTCGCTTTCATTTTCCAGGTTTATATTCACGTTGGTTCCCTGCAGGGTTGTTCCTGAGCCTGAAAGGTTGACCCTTTTACCGCGTCCGGTAATATTAAGGCGTCCGCTGGCAATAACCTGTCCGTAGAATTGCGGATTGTTCCCTGCAGTAGTATTTATGGCAGTGATCTTGTTTGAAGTAACAGACAGGTTATAAATCATACTTTGAAAATTATCATGAACGATAGTACCGTTAAAAACACCTCTGTTCCCGGCAATATCCCTGAAATTGATGTTGTTGAAATGTATTGTGTCACCGCTGAACCTGACAGAATCGCTGAAATGGTAACTCACCTTAACATAATCTACTGTTAAACCGGCATTAGATCCCAGGAGTGTACCGTCCATCAATATTTTTGAGGGACTACCAGAGATTTTAAGTTTGCCGGAAGCATCTCCGTGGAAGTTAGAGAAATTTTTTCTTATCAGGGTCTCCAGAGCTACAAGTGAGAATTTATCAAATTCTGCATTATAGAGCAATTCGTTTTTGCCGGGATTATAATACCCTCTGGCATAGAGAGTCTGACGGTTTCCTGCGATAGTCCGCAACTCAGAATTAAGAACAGATTCGTTGTTGTCCCACTGATTGACAAGAGATATATTACCTATTCCTCTGTTTTTGAAGCTAAAATTGTCGACATCCAGGTTAGAAAATATGATTCTTTTACCGTAAAAATCAACTAATCCGGCAGAACCATTTAAAATTCCTCCCAACGGCAGATCCTTATTAATGTAATTACCTAATAATCCGATGTTTATATTATTGACTCTTAAAGACAGGATATTTGACAGATCTTTGCCAATTTTGCCATTAATGTTCAGATTTTGACTACCGCTGAAAAATTTAAAGTTTTCTATACTGATCGTGGAACTGTCTATTGTGGCTGTAAAGGGATTTATTTGCCATAGAGAATCTGCTATGTAGATTGTAGCGGGTGACCACTGTATGTCAATATGGGGATACCGGCTGTTTTCATTTTCAGAGAATGCTGCCTGTGATATAATTTCACCGTGATAGGATCTGTTAATAGTATCTCCCCAGGAAATATGGTTATCGATAATATTATCAGATATCTTTGAATCGACTGTCAGATTTTGCAGTTTCATACCATTTCTGAGAAGTATTTCCCCAAACCTGAATCTTGAAGAGTACCTGTCTGTGCCCGGATTATTACCTATAAAAATATTTCGTACCATTACATTGCCTGAACTGATTCCGGGGATACTTCCCTTAAGTTCAAAAACTGCATTTTCGGAATCAACCATACCGTACAGGAGAAATGGTGTTTCTACTTTCAGTCCCGGAAAAAAGACCTGCAATACCTCATCAAGATTTTTAACATCGAGTTGATATCCGAATTTATTTTCTTTCATCTCTTCCGATAGTTCATAACTGATTGCCGGGATATAGTGATTCAGGCTTTTTCTTATTGCGTTAACGATATTTTGAAAATAGTAATTACCATTAATCTCCACATCGAAAAAATCGGAAGTAAAAGAGAGGTATTTTACCGGACTGCCTGTTATTGATCTCAGTTCTAATCCTTTAAGGTCGAGATCGCCGTTTTTGTTCCTGTAATAGCCGTTGTCAACATTAATTAAACCGGCCAGGTTATCTATTTTATTGCCCGAAAAGTTGGCATTCATAATGAAGGCAATTTCTGATCCGGGGTAGTGGCTGCTCAGGTTTAGCTCACCCGGAAGTGCTTTTTTGAGGTCCAGCCGGAAGTCGAAGACCGGCACATCAGGATTAAAATTTATTGTTCCGAGAAAATCAAACTCCAGGTTTGGGTCATCTATCATAACAAGTCCGTCGAACATCTTGTTATTCAATATGCCGTCAAACCTTATATTTTCATAGTTGTAACTGTTAACATCCATTCTGAGAATATCCCCCTCAAAAGCGCCTGCCAGCGTGCGGTTTATCTTATTGAACATGCCGTCAACCCTTCCATCGAAAGTTATTTTGCCTAAAGCATCAATCTTAAACAGTTCTTTCAGATTGAAATCTTCGGTTGCAACTTCACCTCTGAACAAGGTGCTGCCTTTTTCATCAGGCACGACAGACAAGTCGGTGGTAAGTCTGCCCATTGCACTGGTCAGGGTTCCGTAAGCTACAAAATCTTCAGGGAACCCGGTAAAATTACCTTTGTATCTAATTATTCCTGTTTCATAGAAAGCCTCGGGGAACTGAAGATATTTAGCGCCGTTCTTCGATGGCATTTTTATTTTTCCAATATCGTCAAAAGAGGTCTGTGAACGTTTAAGGTCAAGAAAAAGATACATTGAACCAGGGTCTGATACACCGTTAGCATAGAAGTCGAGCACAGCAGAACTATTATTTCCTGTTGTAACAGTTAAATTTTTTCCTTTAAGATCATCCTCACTGCCAAAAATTTGCCCTGAAAAATGAACTACCTGATCCATACCTTTAATTGCGGGCAGGATAAGGGAGAGGTCATATAAACTAATTTCAGAGTCGGAGAAATCAAGATCAATATGCAGGGGTTTACTGCCGGTGGTATCTTTTACCGGCAATATAAAGGCAAAATTACTTTCATTGATCTGCGACCGCCCTGTTTTCATATCGAACCCGGAAAATTCTATCTTTCTTTCAGTCAATAGAAAACCTGAAGACAATTCCTTTATAATAAATTCATTGCCTTCATTTAAAGTAAGCTTGTCAATCTTCCAGCTTAAAGAATCGTTTATAAATTTTATATCAGATATGTTAAAGTTTACATCATCGACATATAAAGTTTTTTCTTCTTTCACTGCCCTGTCGCTGAAAAGAATATCTGACTCGTTGAATGTAAACTTGTTACATAAGAAATTCCATTCACCGGGTTGTTTCCGCGGTGTTTTTAAAGAGTCGAGTATAAACCGGAAATTAAAGATATTAGCACTGTCCCTCACGATGTTTATATGGCTGTTACTGAATGATAACCTGTTCAGGGCGACCAGTTTTTTGCGGAACCTTACACTGTCGACAGCAGCGTAGACAATTTCCGTATAGAAGAGAGTATCTTCTTTTTGGTCTTCAATGAGTATATCCTTAAGCACGACCGTTCTGAACAGTGCAATATCAACCTTTCCGACAGAGATGTTCGTGCCGGTTCTTTCAGACACTCTTTTTACCAGCCGCCGGGTTAAATAAGTCTGTACACTGCTGCTTTGAAGAGCAATATAGCCTGCAGCAAAAAGCCCTGTCAGGAAAGAGAGAGCAAATAATAATATTTTCCAGTGTTTTTTAATATTTTTGTATTTTAATTAATTAAGCCAACATAAGATAAATCCGGAACAAAATTATGAATAATGCAATTGTTTTATTAACCTGCACAGGTTAATATTTTAGAAAAAACAGATAAAAAATTAAATTTATATTCTATTAAGCATATAACATACAAACCTGGTGCCATTTTATGGGAATTATAAAAAATAAACATATTACTATTTTAGGTATTGAATCTTCGTGCGACGACACATCGGCAGCCGTTATCAGGGATGGTTATATTTTGTCGAATATCATTGCAGGACAGAAGGTTCATGAAGAGTACGGAGGGGTGGTTCCTGAGCTGGCATCACGGGCACATCAGCGAAATATTATCCCGGTGGTCGATCTTGCACTGAAGAGGGCAGGCATACAGAAGTCAGATATATCGGCTGTGGCTTTTACCCGGGGTCCCGGACTGCTGGGTTCATTGCTGGTAGGAACCTCCTTTGCCAAAGGCTTCGCTCTTGCTGCCGGTATACCATTAGTGAGTGTCAATCATTTACAGGGCCATGTGCTGGCTATGTTTATCCGGGAACCGGGTAATGAGTTCAAAGCCCCGGTTTTTCCATTCTTGTGCCTGCTTGTATCAGGTGGTAATTCGCAGATCATTCTGGTGCGCGATTTCCTTGATATGGAAGTCATCGGACAAACAATTGATGATGCAGCAGGAGAGGCATTCGACAAGTGTGCAAAGGTTATGGGACTGCCATATCCGGGGGGGCCTCATATTGACAGTCTGGCAAAGGAGGGTGACGGTAAGAGGTTTAAGTTTGCCAGGCCCCGTATTACCGGACTGGATTACAGTTTCAGCGGGTTAAAAACCAGCTTTCTCTACTTTTTACGCGACAACCTTGCGGAGAATAAAGATTTCATAGAGAAAAATAAAAATGATCTTTGTGCATCGCTGCAGTATACAATAATTGATATTCTTTTGGACAAACTAAAGAAGGCAGCAAAACAGACAGGCATAAAGGAGATAGCAATAGCAGGCGGGGTATCTGCAAATTCAGGTCTTCGGGAGTCGTTGAAAATTTTTGCTGACAAACATAAATGGAATATCTGTATACCCAAATTTGAGTATACAATGGACAATGCTGCCATGATTGCAATTACCGGTTATTACAAATATCTGGCAGGCGAATTTGCAGCCCATGATGAGGTGCCGTTTGCCAGGTCTTCCGTCGGCTAAAGCCGGCGGCAAAGGATAAAGCACAGATGTTGCAGTCTGCATGTTCAGAACCTTATCCCTTGCCGTTCGCTTGAGCGAACGGA
>CAZBWK010000065.1:0-24994 GCA_964495655.1 uncultured Prolixibacteraceae bacterium
CAACATTACTTATAATCAGTCATAACTCGTGTTTTCGGCCTACACAAAATAATTTTAATTAAACACAATGAATTAAGTCAATTACATTTTTCTTACGTCAAGAAAAATACCACTTTGGTATTCTTTAGCCTTTTCTATCCCGGCAGCAACAATTTCTGCTGCTTTTTCCGGAGAAGGCATTTTTTCAGTTCCTTTTGCTTTTTTAAGTCTTTTAATTACCGGGTATTTTTTGTTTTCAGGTAAATTATAAATGTAATCCTGCATATTACTGTCTATTAGTCCCGGTGCCAAAGCTGAGAAATGAGTAGTGTCAAATTCTTTCGCATATAATTTAATAAGCATATTCAGTGTAGCCTTTGAAAGCGAATAAGCATTCCAGCCTCGCGATCCGCTAACGGATGCACCAGATGATACAGCAACTATCTGATGAATTATTTCTACTTCATCGAAAAGTTTATCAATAATAATTTTATTTGCCCAAACATTTATATCCATAACTTTTTTTATCTCATCCAGACTGGTTTCCTTTAAATCCTTTATTTCGTTCATAATCCCGGCATTCAAAATAACCAGGTCTAATGTTGTTACCCCCCGGAGAAATGAAAAAAGGTTAATTTCCAATTCTTTGAAATTAGATATGTCCTGGATCAAATATTTAAAATTGCTACGGTTTTTTATTCCAGAATTTACTTTTCTGCTTATACCGTATACTTTATTACCTTTTTCCAAATAATATTTTGCCAGGCCAAAACCTAATCCTGAGCTTGAACCTGTTATAAAAACATTCATTTTTAAAAATTGTTTTTTTGCCTCCTCTTTATTATCCGGTCAAAACCCTCTTCAAGAGAACGCATCATTCTGTTATCAACCGGCGACGGGTTAATACTGTTTGCAAACAAATTCCGTCTTCCAATTAATCACTCTCAAATTTACTTTTTGCCTCTTCTATTGATCGGTTAAGTTCATTAAGAGCATTTTCAACACCTTCTTCAACTTTATTCCAGGCTTCTTTTGAAGATTTTTTAAGCTGGTCAGCTTTTTTTTGTGCTTCATCCCTCCGGGCTTTCAGCGACTTTATCGTTTCCTCGTATTCTTCCTTTACGTTTTCACTTACAGATGCCATTTGTTGAGACAACTTGTCGATTTCGTCATCAGCTTTCTCAATCTTATTTTCCAGATCATTGATTATCTTTTGTCTTTCCTCACTTAAGTATTGCCCTGTTGTTTGAGCGGCATCTTCAATTTTCCTTTCAACATCTTCTTTGGAGACATCATCTTTCTTTTGTTTCGACGCATTTTTACACGATTCAACTAACAGAAGCAACGAAACAATTATAACCAGCGAAAATGCTGTTTTCAACAGGTTTCTGCATTTCTCATTTTTCTTCATTTTATTTACTTTTTAAATTTTCAAATGACTGACATACTATTCGGAAATAATATGCCAAAATCTGAACAAAATGAACTGAAGTATTGCTTGTATCTCATTTTTAACACATTAAGCGTGCTTATAAAAAAATTCTCATTTTATTTTCTTTTAATTAATAGTATGCACTGTGGAATATTTACTCAAAATGGGGAAATACACATTAACTATATTATCAGGTGTTTAATATCTAAATTTCTCATGTTTGTCATTTTATTTGTTCATTTTACGTTTTAAGAATTGCGCGTTAATGGCAACAATGACCGTGCTCAGGCTCATGAATACTGCCCCAATTGCGGGACTGATAAGAATGCCGGCTCCATACAGTACTCCGGCAGCCAGGGGAATGGCCACCACGTTGTAGCCTGTAGCCCAGGCGAAATTCTGAATCATCTTTTTGTAGGTTTCTTTTCCGTATATTACCAATGAGGCGATATCGCGGGGGTTGCTGTTTACCAGGATAATATCGGCTGTTTCAGCAGCAATGTCGGTTCCCGACCCCACTGCAATACCCACATCGGCAACAGCCAGTGCGGGGGCATCATTGATCCCGTCGCCTGTCATTGCCACAAAGTCTCCCTGCTGTTGAAATTCCTTTACCTTTTCAAGTTTTTGATCGGGCAAAACGTTTGCAAAATAGCCGTCTAAACTGAGCTCATCGCTTACACTTTTAGCCACTTTTTCGTTATCGCCAGTCATCATATATAATTTTATCCCCGCTTTCTTTAATGTTTTTACTGCATCGTACGACTCTTCACGTATTTCATCGGCCATGGCGATAAAACCCGCCAGTTGATCGTCAACCATTATAAAAACAACAGTTTCCGCTTCATTTTTATAGGCTTTGTCCGGGACTTTGATATTCTTTTCTTTGACATAACCCGGGCTTACCACCTTTACGTTTTTGTTTTCCACCTTTGCTTCAATCCCTTTTCCGGTAATGGCATTAAAATCTTCTGCTTCAGGCAGTTCAATTTTTTCGTTCCTTACTTTTTGCATGATTCCCATAGCAAGCGGATGTTCCGATTTTCCTTCCAGTGCACCGGCAAAGCGTAAAATTTCTTTATCGTTGAAATCCTTTTTGAGGGCAGCATAACGTGTTACCCCAAAATTTCCCTTAGTTAGGGTACCTGTCTTGTCAAAGGCAAGCAGTGAAATTTTCCGTGCATTTTCAAATGCGGTACGGTTGCGTATCAGCAGCCCTTTTTTTGCTGAAATGGAAGTTGAAATAGCTACTACCAATGGCACAGCAAGCCCCAAGGCATGCGGACAGGTAATAACCATTACGGTTGCCATGCGCTCAAGCCCGAAAACAAAGGGCTTTCCGATTAAGAGCCATGTTGCCAATGTACCAAAACCGATAGTGAGTGCAATTATGGTGAGCCAGAAAGCAATCCGGTCGGCCAGGTGCTGGGTTTTCGACTTTTCGCTTTGTGCATCGCGCACCATGTCGATTACTTTATTTAAATAGGCATCTTTGCCCACTTGCTGCACACTTACTCTTAGAGAGCCGTTGCCGTTGATGGTGCCCCCAATTACCTTATCGTCTTTTGATTTTTTGACCGGTTTGGACTCTCCCGTGACCATGGCTTGATTTACATTGCTTTCCCCGTTGGTAATTATACCATCCACCGGGATTTTTTCGCCGGGACGGACTACAACCACATCATCTTTTTTTAGCTGGTCTACTTGTACGTCTTCTGTGTCGCCGTTTTTTACCAAATGCGCTTCAGAGGGCATCATCCCGACCAGCATTTGGAGAGAGCGTGAGGCACCCAGTACCGACTTCATTTCAATCCAGTGCCCCAGCAGCATTATATCGATCAGGGTGGCCAATTCCCAGAAAAAGGTACTGCCTTCCACTCCAAAAGTGGTTGCGGTACTGTAACCCCAGGCTACGGTAATGGCAACAGCAATCAGTGTCATCATGCCGGGCTGTTTTTTCTTTAGTTCATTAACCAAACCCGTCAAAAAAGGCCATCCGCCATAAAAATATACAAACGATGATAAAGCGAAAAGAATATAATTGGAGAAACTAAACGTAAATTCATAGCCCAGCAACTCTTGTATCATAGGCGATAACACCAGAATTGGAACGGTGATAACAAGAGAACCCCGAAACCGTTTCCGAAAATCCCGAATCATCATGACATGGTGATCGTGCGACCCGTGGCCGTGATCGCCGTGGTTATTGTCTTTATGCGAATGCCCGTCATGTTGCTCATGGTGTTCGTGTTCTTCATGATGTTCATGGGCCTTGTGGTGTCCGTGTTCCTTATCATTGTGTTGCTTATCCATTTCACTGCATTTAAATTTAACATGAGATAGATTTTCTGTTGTCCAGTTAACGAATTCAGGCGTTTATCCCGCCATCACTTTATCAAATACCTCTTCGGGGTATTCTGGTACTGGTTTTACCAAGCCTTCGATTCCTGCATTGTTAAATAAATATCTACGCTATCAAAGCCTTTTATTACTTCATTTGCGTATCGGATTACATCTGCTGTATTGGAAACAACTGCTCCAAACCAGGATGCATTTTTATTTCTTAACGATTACAAAGTCTCGATGACCCTTTGGAGTTTCGTGCGGATTTCCTTTGCAATGCTTTCAAGTTCAGCATTCTCAACAGCCATCATTGAAGCCACCGGATCGACCGCAGCCACTTCTGTTTTGCCATCGTCCAGTTCCTGCACAATTACGTTGCAGGGTAACATGGCGCCTATTTTGTTTTCCGCCTGGAGCGCTTCATAAGCTTTGGGCGGGTTGCACGCGCCAAGAATCCTGTATTTCCTGAAATTCACATCCAGCTTTTCCTTTAGCTTTTCGTGGATATTAATTTCCGACAATACGCCAAATCCTTCCTTTTTCAATTCTTCGGTTACCTTTTCAACGGCTTCGTCGAAAGAATAACCGGTAGCTTTTTCAATGTAATACTTCATGATGTTTTGTTTTTTAATTCAACAATCAGACTATGTTCCGGCATTCCTGCCGATACTACTTCATCGTTTACCAATAACACCGGTGATCTTTTTAACCGGTATTTTTCCACCAGCTCCGGGTGATCTTCAAAATACTTGGTTACATATTGCAACCCGGTATCCTGCAATTGCTCTTCCAGTATTGGCCGGTAGTTGCAGTCTTTTGTAGCTAATATTGTAATCTTCATTTTTTTTTCTTATAAAAAATTAACGACTAAAACCTTGTCTCAAAGATTATTACATACCCGCCAGGCTAAAGCATGGCTTAAACGTCAGAGACGTTTGCCCTGTTCCTGTTTCCCCTCCCCGGGAGAGGCCGGGGGAGGCTTTTCTACATTAAATCTTTTTTCCGTTCTTCAAATTCCTGTTTGTCAATTTCTCCTTTGGCATAACGCTCTTTTAAAATATCGAGTGCCGGTTTTCCGTGACTTTGGTGTGTGCTGTTTCTCTTGTTCATTCCTTTTATGACCATCCAAACAATGGCAACCAGGATAATGAGGCCAATGATCCACCACCAGCCCATTCCCCAGCCGTGTCCGTCATATCCGTGCATAATTCCGCCTTGTATCATTCCAACTTGCATCATTTCGCTGTTTTGCATCATCATGCCTTGTTTTTGTTCTTGTTTGTTGTTGTGCTCATGGCCCGTTTGGGCGCTTGCCATGTACCCTGCCATAAACAGGAGGGCTGTTGCGATAATTATTAACTTTTTCATCTTTTGTATGTCATTTAATTATTTTTTATGGTATCTCTTATTAGGAAAAGACCGTGCCATCTTATATTACATATCACATAATAACTTAAAAGCCCAAAAAACAGGTCTTTAACGATAGAGAGGGGATAGTATTTAAGGTGGGTTAAGTGTGGAAAAACTACCTCACTTGTTGGGGAATATTACCGACAAAATTGATACTATATAAGATAAGAACAGTTTTTTGGATTTTTATTATATGCCCAATTTTAAAAATAGAGCAGGAGTAAATGGTATGGTTTCAGAATGAACATTTACTATCTCCGGAGTGCCCGGTTCAACTCGGCTTAAATTGGAGTATTTCATATTTGTACGGTTCAATACATCTAGACTGTTTGATTAAACAGATTAGACGTAAAGCCCCATATTTCCGGACAATATTACTTAATTTTTTCAAAGTTAATAAGCATCCGGTATATTAATAATTTGTAATTATTGGCATTGCAATGGGAATAAGAGGTACTGAGATTGCCCGGGAAGTTGCGGAAATGATCCTTAAAGATGATTCTTTCCCGTCAATAGTTAATGCTATTGAAGAGGGCCGGATAATTTTTGGAAATATCAGAAAATTTATAACCTATCAATTATCTTATCACCTGGCTGAAATAATTATTATTGCAGGGATAAGCTTTTCCTTGTTTTATCTGCCTCTCCTGCCATTACAGCTTCTGTTTATTAATTTGCTTTCCGATGTGTTCCCTGCATTAGCACTTGGACTGGGAAAAGGTGATAAGAGCATAATGAGACAGAAACCTAAAGATCCCGGGGAGCCTGTAATAAATAAAAGAAACTGGATGGCTATGGGTATTTACGGTGTGGCAATGGCTGTAATAATTTGTGGAGTATACCTGATCACATATTTCCCATTTAACGAATCTAAAAAGATTGCCAATACGGTTGCATTTTTCAGCCTCGCCATTTCGCAGTTACTGCACGTCTTCAATATGCGGGAACCGGAGGAAAATCTTTTTATTAATCAGATTACAAGAAATAACAGATGGACTATCATCCAGACGAACCATCCAGCCGTGCCATAGACATTAATGTTCCCGGGTAACTCAGCAAGTGCTTTGTTACGACCGACAGTGGCCAGCACACCTTTATTTTTATAATGAAATCCTTTTCGGGGTTTACCTTTTTTCATACGGTTCAGATTGCGTGCAAGAGTTTTACCCTGCTGAATGGCAGCCTGTGCCAGACCGGGATGCCCGTTCTTGTATTTTTCGGTTTTCATACAGGCAATATCACCTACGGCAAATATATTTTCGTAAATATCTCCCTTTTCTTTGTTCTTTAAAACCTGACTGAATTGATTGACCATCAATTTTCCCTTTTCAATACTTTTATCCGGGAATCCTTTTACCAGGGCGCCTTTTACTCCGGCAGCCCAGATGAGTGTTTCAGTGGAAATGGATTTGCCGGTTGAAAGTTTTGCGGTCTTACCGTTATATGATTTTATCATAGTGTTCAGAGTGATCTCAACACCCATCTTTTCCAAATATTTGTGGGCTCTTCGACCCGATCTTTCAGACATTACAGGAAGAACACTATCCAGGCCCTTATCCCGCTCAGATTTGTCGATAATTTCGGTCTTTTCTAATTGCTTAAAAATATGCGTTCTAAAAAATGTGGAATTATTTCCTCAAAATTATTTTACAATTCCACACCCTCAAATAATTTTTTTTCTATGTATGTAAAATAAAACGGAATCGGGTAAGAGATATAAAACCGCTAACGTTATTATTTTCTGTTAATAAAGTCATATCATATACGGTTTCAACCTGATAACAGAATGTTTATACATTAAATGGTATAACTATTGTCATTAATTCCCTAAGAGGTTCATCCCCTCTGAATTATTCCAGCAGGAGGCTTATAAAGTTTTAACCTTCTGAATGGATAAATGGATCAACTAAAAATAGCTTTATGGCAAAAAAAAATGACATTATAAACTTTGAAAATCAGGAGTGGCTGGATTCAATTGATTATATAATTAAGCATGAAGACAAAGAACGGGTTAAAGAAATTCTCGAACTTATAAGAAACAGGGTTATAAAAAAAGGAATACCATTAACCCCGCATTTGAATACTCAATATATAAATACAATTCCTCGTTCTGAAGAAATCCCATACCCCGGGAACAGGGACCTGGAGAGGAAAATTAAAAGCCTGGTACGCTGGAATGCTATGGCCATGGTGGTTCAGGCAAATAGAAAGAAGGAAGGAATAGGGGGACATATATCAACTTATGCCTCAGCAGCCACATTATATGAAGTAGGGTTCAATCATTTTTTCAGAGGAAGTAACGGTGATTTTCCTGCTGATATAGTATATTACCAGGGACACGCTTCTCCGGGTATTTATGCCCGCTCCTATCTTGAGGGACGGATATCTGAAAAACAACTTGAAAATTTCAGAAGGGAACTTGATCCTGCAGGAGGCCTCTCTTCATATCCTCATCCCAGGTTGATGGATGATTACTGGCAATTCCCAACTGTATCGATGGGACTTTCCCCTATTATGGCAATTTACCAGGCAAGGTTCAATAAGTATATCCACGATAAAGGATTGCTCGATGCTTCTGACCAGAAAGTATGGGCTTTTTTAGGAGATGGAGAGATGGACGAACCCGAAGCAATGGGTGCTCTTACTCTTGCTGCCCGTGAGGAACTTGACAATCTTATATTTGTCATTAATTGTAATCTCCAACGGCTTGACGGACCTGTAAGAGGAAACGGTTCTATAATACAGGAGCTGGAAGCGGCATTCAACGGAGCAGGTTGGAATGTGATAAAAGTTATTACCGGGGAAAACTGGGATCCTGTTTTTGAAAAAGACAAAAAAGGCCTTGTAGCGAAACGTCTTGGAGAACTTGTTGACGGACAGCGCCAAAGATATACTCTGGCTGATGGTGATTTTATCCGTAAGGAATTTTTCGGGAAAAGCGAAGAATTACTGGCCCTTGTTGAAGATATGAGTGATGAAGATATAAAAAAGCTGAACCACGGCGGACACGATCCTGTAAAGGTATACAATGCCTATAAACGGGCGGTCAACAATAAAAATTCGCCTACCGTAATACTGACTCAGACCATTAAAGGTTACGGGCTTGGTGAAGCTGGTGAGGGAAGAAATGTCACTCACCAGCAGAAAAAACTGAATGAGGAAGAATTAATTCATTTTCGCGACAGGTTCAATATTCCCATATCAGATGAAGATGTGGCTACCGCTCCATTTTATAAACCAGATGAAGATAGTGAAGAAATTCAGTATCTGAAAGAACAGCGTGAAAAGCTTGGAGGCTTAATCCCCAAAAGAAATAAAAAGACTCCGGAATGTACCCTGCCGGCTCCAAAAGTGTTTGATGAATTTCTAAAAGGATCAGGGAAACGCGAAGTAGCTACAACTATGATTGCAGTACAGATTATTTCAAAACTGCTGAAAGACAAAGAGGCCGGTAAGCTTATTGTTCCAATTGTTCCCGATGAATCACGCACATTCGGAATGGATGCACTATTCAGACAGGCGGGAATATACTCCCATAAAGGACAGCTTTATGAACCCGTTGACAGAGAAAGCCTGCTTTATTATAAAGAGGCAAAAACGGAGCAATTCTGGAAGAAGGAATAACAGAAGCAGGATCTATGTCATCCTTCATAGCAGCAGGAACAGCATGTTCAACACATCAGATAAATTGTATTCCTTTCTATATTTTTTATTCAATGTTCGGGTTCCAGAGAATAGGAGACCTGATATGGGCAGCTGCCGATGCGCGGGCAAAAGGATTTCTGCTTGGAGGTACTTCCGGCCGGTCGACCCTCGCTGGAGAAGGACTTCAACACCAGGATGGCCATAGTCACGTCATGGCTTTATCGAATCCTGCAGTCAGAGCTTATGACCCGGCCTATGCTTATGAACTGGCTGTTATAATACGCGACGGAATGAAAAAAATGTTCCACGACGGTGAAGAAGTATTCTATTATATCACTGTGATGAACGAAAAGTACCAAATGCCGGGGATGCCTTCCAGGAAAGGAATTGAAGATGAAATATTGAGCGGAATGTACAAATATAAGGGTAGTGAGAAAAACGAGTATAATATCCATCTCCTGGGGAGTGGTTCTATATTGAATGAAGCTCTGAAAGCGGCAGAAATATTGAAAAAAGATTATAACATCTTTCCCGATGTATGGAGTGTCACGGGATATAAGCAATTGTACGACAACGCAATTGAAACAGAACGTGCAAACAGGGTAAAAGAAACCAATAAAAAAAGCTACATAGAAAAATGCATGGGAAATAAAAAAGGAATATTTATTGCTGCATCCGACTATCTTAAAGCATTACCCTTGTCAGTCTCCCGATGGTTCCCGGGGTCATTTACAGCGTTGGGTACTGACGGATTTGGTCTGAGCGACCACAGGGAAGAATTGCGTGAACACTTCGAAGTAGATGCCAGACATATTGTATGGGCATCACTTATCAGATTACGGGAACAAAATAAAATTGAAAAAGGTACTTTGGATGAAGCAAAGAAAAAATTGAAAATCAGCAGCGATAAAGAATCTCCGACAAATATATGAGACTAAATTTCTTTAGAAACTTAATGATCAAAAATATTAATTTATCCAAAACAGATTATAAATAAAAAATGAAACGAGCATGATTGTGAAATCACCCAAGAGGATGATTATAACTTATGCGAGTTCCATATGATACCTTTGAAAACTATAAATTTTAATCATATGAAGAAAGAAATTAAAATACCAGATATTGCAGAAAATGTTGAGTCGGGGATTATTGGAAAAGTTCTTGTTTCAAAAGGAGAAAAAATCAAAGTGGATCAATCTGTCGTTGAGGTAGAAACCGACAAGGCAACAACCGATATTCCCTCTCCTTATGAAGGTATAGTTGATGAAATAAAAGTTGATGAAGGTGATGAGGTTAAAGTCAACCAGGTAATCATGATCATTGAAACGGAGGAAGAAGAAGATGAAGAACAGAAAGAGACTGAAGAGAAAGGCAATGAAGAGGAAGAGATAAAGAAAAAGGAGGAAAGCGGGGCACGTGAGATTGAAGCAAAAGAAAAAGAAGAAAAAAAACCGGCACCGCCAAAACAGGAGAAAGAAAAAGATATGAGCGATATTCCGGCCTCACCCTCAGTTAGACGACTGGCCCGTGAATTGGATATTGATCTGACAAAGGTTACGGGCAGCGGTCCGGGCGACCGTATAACTGCTGAAGATGTTAAAAATTACGCACAAAAACCTGAAAGAGAAGAGAAAGAGGCAGAAGTTATAAAAACTCCGGAACTTCCTGATTTTTCTCAATGGGGTCCGACCAGCCGGGAAAAAATGACCAATATCCGGAAAATCACATCAAGGAATGTCTCACAGTCATGGCAAAACATTCCACATGTTACACAATTCGATGAGGCTGATATTACAAACCTGGAAAATTTCAGGAAACAGCACAAGGAAAAAATTGAGAAATGGGGGGGTAAACTCACTGTAACCGCCATTCTCCTGAAAATTTCAGCCTTTGCACTTCAGAAATTTCCACGATTTAATGCGAGTCTTGATATGAATAATCAGGAAATCATTTATAAGCATTATTATAATATAGGAATTGCGGTTGACACACAGCAGGGATTAATTGTTCCAGTGGTGCAAAATGTTAACTCCAAATCCTTGAAAGAATTAGCTGTTGAAGTACATGAACTGGCTCAAAGAACACGCGACAAGAAAATATCACCGGACGAACTGCAGGGAGGGAACTTCACTGTATCTAATCTCGGAGGCATCGGCGGGACAAGCTTCGCCCCGGTAATATTACCACCCCAGGTAGCAATTCTTGGTGTGGCCAGGTCAGTCTATAAACAGGTTTATTCCGATGGAGAATTCAGAAAAAAACTTATGCTCCCGCTTTCTGTCTCATATGACCACCGGATAATAGACGGTGCAGACGGTGCACGTTTTCTGCGATGGATCTGCGATGTGATCGAAGACCCTTATTCAATATTATTTTAAAACTGACAGAATATGAGCGATAATAATAAAAATGAACTGGTTATTATAGGGGCAGGTCCCGGAGGTTATCGTGCCGCATATATGGCAGCCGACCTGGGACTTAACGTTACTGTTATTGACCCGGAGATCAATCCCGGAGGAGTCTGCCTTTACAGGGGATGCATACCCACCAAAGCCCTGCTGCATCTGGCGAAAATTATGAAAGATGCTACGACAGCCGGTGAAATGGGTATCAATTTCTCTGATCCTGACATAGATATTGAAAAGGTCAGAGCATGGAAATCTGATGTAGTTAAGAAGCTCACCGGTGGATTGGGTCAATTAATTAAGTCAAGGAAAATAAATTATATTCAGGGTATTGCCAGATTCATCGAGCCGGGGAAAATAAGTGTTGAAACTAAGGAATCGGGAGAAAAGAAAATTTCTTATAAAAATATTATTATTGCTGCCGGAGCCAAACCCTTATCTGTACCCGGCATTGACTTATCTAACCCCCTTGTGATGAATTCATCTGATTCTCTTGAACTTAATGACATGCCGGATAACTTGCTGATAGTGGGAGGAGGTTATATCGGCCTGGAGATGGCAACTATCTATAATGCCTTTAATATTGAAGTTTCAATTGTTGAGCTGACAGATGACTTCATGCCCGGAATGGATAAGGATTTGATAGCTGCTTATAAAAAGGAAGGAGAAAAAATATTTAAGGATATCTTCTTAAAGTCTAAAGTGACAAAAATAGAAAACAGTGGCAAGCAGTTAAAAGTGGAGTTTGAAGATAAAAATAAAAAGAAGTTCAGTAATAAATATGATAAGGTCCTGGTTGCTGTGGGACAAAAGCCCAATAGTGATAACCTGGGACTGGAAAATACATCTGTTGAACTTGACGAAAAAGGTTTTATAAAAGTAAACGAAAAACAACAAACATCTGAAAAAGGTATCTATGCCATAGGTGATGTGGCGGGGCCGCCACTACTTGCCCATAAAGCCGGCTATGAAGGAAAAATTGCTGCGGAGGTTATAGCCGGGAAAAAATCTGTCAACGACGCCAAAGCGATACCGGCCGTTATTTATACCGAACCTGAAATTGCAACTTGCGGATTATCAGAAAAAGAGGCAAAAGAAAAAAATATCGAATATAAAAAGGTAAAATTTCCCTGGTCTGCGTCGGGACGGGCTGTTGCGATGAATGCTAAAAACGGATTCACTAAAATATTGATCGATCCTGAAAACGAAAGGATACTTGGCGCCGGAATAGTCGGTAAAAATGCCGGTGATATGATAGCAGAACTTGTTCTGGCTATTGAAATGGCTGCAACTGCGGACGATGTAGCTCTAACTGTTCATCCGCATCCTACCCTGTCGGAAACGATCATGGAGGCTGCAGAAATATTTTACGGACATCCCGGCCATATACATGCAAGAAAAAAAATCTGATATTATGAGTACCATTATAATCAGTGATATTGATAACAAATCTGAATCTGTTGTCCCATACGGACTCAACATTGTCAAATTTGTTGAATCGGAACCTGATGTTTTGCATATTGCAGACAGAAGAATGCACCAGGGTAAAATCTCATCATTTTCAGACTAGCAGTCAGTTAGACCCGGAAGTAAGTTTTGGTTGCAGGAATATGTTAAAAGAGTCATGTTAACTATATTGAATTTTTAAAAATTATTTGGAAAATGTGGAATTAATACACACTATTACATTTTAACTCCCCAAACTCAACATTATTTATTTTATCAAACAAATCCTTATTAAATACAATGAACTACAAAACAGAAACTTAACAAAAATACCGAATTTCTGGCACATTTTTGTATTTATATTATTGTAAATTAAAATCTAAATATCATGAAACGCAGTCTTAAAGAACTTCAAAATTATTCACTAAAAGCTATTGACGGCGAAAAAGGTAAAGTAAAAAATTTTTTATTCGATGATGAGTCATGGATAATAAGATATCTGGAGGCTGATTTGGGAGGCATTTTCTCCAGGAAAAGAGTCTTGATTCCCAGAGAGTTTCTCGGTGAACCGAATTGGGACTACAAACACTTTCCGGTTGAACTTACTGTTGAAAATATAGAAAATGCACCGGATATTGATTTTGACCTGCCTGTGTCACGAAAATATGAAAAGGAGTTGGTCAGGCATTATGAGTTAAATCCTTATTGGCCGGCCAGTATTGCCCCCTATCCGGGCAGGGAATCGATACTCTATCCTGCCAGTCTCTTTAAAGTACCTAAAGATATTGGAGATGAAGACGAAAAAAAGACTCATCTGAGAAGTTTTAAGGAAGTTACCGGATACTTTATTAAAGCCGTAGATGGGAATTTCGGTCATGTTGAAGACCTGATAATAGATGACACAGATTGGCAGATACTCTATGTTGTCGTTGACACAAGTAATATTGTTCCCTGGAGTAAAGTGGTTATGCTTCCAATTGAATTGATAGATGAAATAAGCTTTATTGATCAAAAAGCTATAATAAACCTTCCTAAAGATACTATAAAAAGTGCGCCTGAATATGATCCTGCAACGGCAATAAATGCTGAATATGAAAGGGTGTTATATGACTTCTATGGAAGAAAAGTTATAAAATAACGTATAACTTTTTTATATATCTCAATCTCAAAGGTAAGGCACTTAATGTTAATCTTTTGTACTCAGCAATTTGTAACGGGAGTTTTATATTATTTTAGAATAAAATTTGAAATATCAAATGTAGTGAGCAATTCAAATAAAAAGGTATTATTTGTCATTAATCCTAAATCGGGTGCATATAATGATTACTATCGGTCTTACATTAACGAAGCAGCAAAGAAGTATGATTTTAACCGGTTAATATATTTGACCAGGGGAAAGAATGACAGTCAAGAGATTAGTCGGCATATTAGAGAATTAAAACCTGAAACCGTTATTTCAATAGGAGGGGACGGGACTGTAAATATGGTAGCCCGTGAACTTACGGGCACAGATATAAATCTGGGGATAATACCTACAGGTTCAGCTAATGGCCTGGCATATAATCTGGGTATACCGGAAGATTTTAATGCTGCAATGAAAAAAAATTTCAGCTCACCGCCGGGTCCGCTCGATGTAATCAGCATAAACGATAAATATTTTTGTCTTCATCTATGCGATATCGGGATTAAATGGAAATAAAAGATACTCATGAAGCTGCCTTCCATGCTTCTGAGAATGGCTATACACCTGCTGATTTAGATTTATTGGCCAAAGTGTAACATAAACAGAAATCTATTCCATTATCAATACTCTGGCTTCAATAATTGCTCCGTGACAGAAGAACTTTACTTACCCGGAAATAAAAGGCTTGCACTTTTTATTGAATCAGGCTTGCCTCCATTTTTATATCTATTGCAGATAAAGCTTTTGAAACAGGACAGTTAGTTTTTGCATCATGAGCGATTTCCTGAAAAAGATTTTCTTCTATTCCGGGAACATCGGCTTCTGTAACCAAAAAACTTTCACTGATCCGAAAACCGTTATCATCCTTAACCAGTTTTACTTTTGCAGTCGTTGAAATAGAAACCGGTTCAAAGCCTTTTTCTGTCAAAAGCAATGAAAATGCTTGGGAAAAACAACCTGCATGTGCAGCAGCAATGAGTTCTTCCGGATTCGTAAATTCTCCTTCTTCAAATCTTGAAGCAAAATTATACTGAAATTCCCTCTCTAAGGAATCTAATTTTAATGTTCCTGTACCATTTTTCAGGTTCCCTTTCCAAAGTGCATGTGCATTTCTTGTTTTCATAGAATTTTAATTTTAAATGTTTTTATTATCAATTTTTGTTACATCAATTTTAGTGAACAGTTAGATTATCACCTGGTTGTCCCACCCTTTATTGTTTCTCCTTAACCTTTCCAATGCCATAAATGTATGTTCTGTCTCCTCATCACGGTTATGTTTCACGATGTCACTTACAATTTTCTTACATCAAGAAAAATACCACTTTGGTGTTTTTTAGCATTTTCAATTCCGGAAGCAACGATTTATGAATGCATCTTATACAAGTTCCTTTTAGGTTCGGGTAAATCCGATTCTTCAAATCCATTGATATCCAATATCATTATTTTTTTCATAAATTTCTCTCATATGTTTAACGAAACAATAATAATAAGAGATAATGTTGTTTTTAACAGATTTCTGCTTTGCTCTTTTTCTTAATTTTATTTACTTTTTAAAATCTTCAAATGACTTATATACTCTCTGTGAATAATATGCCAAAGATTAAACAAAATGAAATGGAGCATTGTTCATATAATTTTATCAATTCGTTAATATTATCAAAAAAATCTCTCTTTTTATTTTCTGTCAATTGATAGTTTACAGAATATTTAATCACAATGGGGAATTAATATGGGCTAGAACAAAGCAACCTTTTACACTAATTAAATAAGATAAACTACATATATAGAAAATTACATCTAAAGATCTGCTTATTTTCTTTGTATTAATAAAACAACTCTCCACTGCAATATCATTACAGAGAATTATTGTTGACTGGGGGTGACTTTCCTATTATGTGTTTCTATGATTTGCCTACAGGTATTATATTAATAATATTAATCTCATATGTTCCACTGAATGTTTCATCCCCTTTTGTTACCCCTGTTAAAGTTAATTCATGAGGACCTAACCAATCATTCTCAATACATAAATCTTTAATATCCCCAATCACAAACTTGGCAACAAAATTACCCTGATTGTCAAACTTACTCCAGGAAATTGCTACACCATCCAGCTTTACTGATGCTGCAAGTACTGATCCATATGCAATATTAGTATGAACAGTAACCCATTGTCCTGAATTGTTCAGATTTAAAGTGCTTGGCGAGACCTGAATTTCAATTTCAATATCAATCTCATCCTGACAGTAAGTATTAAATCCTGCAAATAACAATAAGAATAATACCATAACTGAGGTAAGTAATTTTTTGACTTGTTTTTTCATGATTAAAAATTAATAGTTAATATCTTAAATATAAGGTAATAATAACATTCTAATTTACAACATAAACAAAGAAAAATCAAGTATTTAAAATAATATCTCACGTTGTCGCAATAAAATAGTATCACCTGCCGCTAAAAATTATACCACTTGTGATGTTGTCTCAGAAATTCATTATGGGACTATAGAGATTTTTCCTGTTTAAAAGGTTAGAACCTTAGCACCACTCTTCAGATAATCTGTTAGTGGCTTACCCATACCTTTCACATTGTAACCAAGTCTGCGAAGGTCTTCTGTAACATTATAAGCATTTGCACAGGCAATACATGCTTCAATTATCACTCCATCATTTTGCATTGCTTTTACTTTTTCCTGTAATTTGCTATTTTCAGAAATAAGCTTTGCGGAAGGACCCCAGATTACCAGGGTTACTTGCTCAAACCAATTGGATGTTTTAGCAGCATGGGTATACATTAAAGCAACTCTTTCAGCTACATAGGGATCCCCACTTGTCCAAACAATAACCAGTTTATCAGGAACCTGTTCTGAAACATTGTTCTGGGAATAAATATTTAATGACAGGATTAGCAGTATTCCCATTATGTAAAGTTTAAAATGAAAGTGTTTCATAATATCTTGATTTTTAATTTATTAATAATACTTTCATAAAAATAATAGATTTTTATTATACCTTAACTGTTTTACTTTTAATTATCTGTTAATCATCAATTATACCACCTTGCAATTTTGATGCAAAATAAAAAGGAGTTGTAAGTATCATATTTACAACTCCTCTCTTTCAAGTGGGTCGTACTGGATTCGAACCAGTGACCTCATGCCTGTCAAGCATAATATTCACTATATTTTTTCTTATCGAATAATATATAAAACCTTTTATATTTTGCTAATGTAAACATTTTTATTAATATATAATAATTGTTTATTATTTGTTTTATTTGTAAATTTGTTTGTCAAAATGTTTGCAAATATTCAAAACAGGTTTAAAATGGCACTTCCTATTATCGAACATCCGGAGCAAGACAATGCAAAGTTAAAACAAAAAAATGTTTCATTGTGCGCATTACTCGATACGCGAATAAAAAACCGTGATAATACATTTACAATCCGTATCAGGATAATTCACGAACGAAAGGCAAAATATTACACTACGAAAATAAAAGCAACCAAAGAACAATATATAAAAATTGTCAACGGCAATCCGAGAGGAACACTGCGGGAAAACAAGGTAGTTATCTATGAATTGTTAAAAAAGGCAAATGACACGATCCTCAATATGGGATCCTTCTCATTTGAGTTATTTAAAAAAAAGTTTTTCGGAAAGCCTGGTCGATTAAGCAACGTTCATGAAGCATTTATAGAACACATAAAACAACTAAAAGCCAAAGGACAGATAAATACTGCCGGCACATATATAACAGCTTCAAAACAGCTAAAAAAATATCACAGCAAAGAATTAAAGTTTGATGAGATAACACCCTCTTTTCTGATAGGATGGGAAAACTTTATGAAACAAGATGGGAAAAGCCCGACAACCATATCAATAAATACCCGGTGCGTTCGCAAACTATATAATGATGCAATAAAACGTGGAGATGCCAAACAGGAACTATATCCTTTTGGTAATGAAGATGAGGATTTATATCAGCCCCCGGAGGCCAGGAATATCAAAAAAGCATTATCGAAACAGGACCTGAAAAAGATATTTGAATACCAGGCAGAGGAAGGTAGCCCTGAACAATTTTCCCGTGACATGTTTATATTCTCTTATTTAGGCAACGGGATGAATTTTAACGATATCTCCCGGTTAAAGTACTCCAACATACATAACGGCGAAATAGTGTTTATACGGCAAAAAACAGCCTCCAGACGAAAGATTAAACCCATTGCTGTTCCTATTGATGAAGATATGCAAAGAATTATCGACACATACGGCACTAAACCGGTGATGCCGGATAATTATATTTTTAGTGTTCTTATTGCTGGACTGACACCGGCACAGGAGACTGCCCGGATAAAACAAGCCACAAAACAAACAAATAAATATCTGAAACGAATAGCCATAAAAATTGGGATTGATAATAATATTTCAACGTATTATGCACGTCATTCATTCGCAAGTGTACTGAAATTGTCAGGCGAAAATATAGCGTATATAAGCGAAAGCCTGGGGCATGCCGATCTTAAAACAACTGAAAATTATCTATCTTCGTTTGATAGCGAAAAACGGAAAGAATCACAGAAAAAGCTAAAAGCATTTTGAATGAATTGTTTAATAGATAATGAAAAAGAAATTAGATAATGAAGGGATTACTTACTACACTTTAAAATGGGTAGAAGAAAACAAGAAATCAGAAATAGCTTACTACAGACAAAAAATTGAACAATGGGATATTATTGACAATATTCCTAAAGTATTTAAAGAATTAACAAACTCGCTAAATGAGATACCAACTAATGGTGTAATTTTATTGTGGTTAAGGAATTTTTATATTGGAAATGGTAAGTTTAATGGTATCCGGGAATATTACCAAAATCAAATAGAAAATTCTTCTGATAAAAATATAATTTTGAAGGCAAGTCAGCGATTAAGAGATTTATGTTACTATCAATTAAATGAGGGATTAATAACTTTTGAGGAAGTTCAGCGAATTACTCAAAATATTAAATTTGAAAATTACGTATATAAAAAAAATAGTAAGACTGCTAAAATATTAGATGAAATTTTATACGGTTACAAACAATTAACAGAATATGAGAAATTATTGCAAAAAAAAGAAACCCTGAAATACTTTAGTGAATTAAACGAAAAACATCAACCGGAAAAAAAGATAACATCCAAACAAAAACTAAAAAATGGCTACTCTTCAAAAGAGTGGTGTACAATTCTGTATTTTACTGATTATTCAGAAAGAAATGAAACGGATTACGACACAGACATTATAAAATCATTTCACGCAAAAAACAAGCTGCCATTTGCTGAAAAATCTTTTCTGCAAAATTTCAAAGATGTAAAAAGACATATTGAAAAGAGCGAAAAACAAGCAGTTAGACTAATTAAAAAAATTCTTCCATATTTTTCTAAGGACAAAGCGTTGCAGGATTATGCTGAAAACCAACTTTCTATTATCTTAGACGACTTAGATAGAAAATAAAAACATAAACACGTAGCCCCTACGTATCGCCCTACCCAATTCTACCTTGCCCATAATTATAAAAGTTATAGTTATGGAAGAAAAACAATTTATCCTTACTTCAATTCCTTTGCGACAATTAAATGCAATGATTAGTGTTGCAGTCAGCGAAGGATTGAAAGCGCACCAATCACAGAAAGTTGATATTAGCGAAACATCCGAACAACTTCTTACCGTTCAGGAAGCAGCAAACTTTCTTTCATTAACAAAGCCAACAATTTATTCAATGGTAAGCCATGGAGTAATACCCTCGATGAAACGTTCAAAACGGTTGTATTTTCTCCGTGAAGATTTAATAAATTATGTTAAGCAGGGCCGCAGGAAATCGAATAAAGAAATTGAACAGGAGGCCGAAAATTATTTAACTCAAAAAAAAAAGAGGAGGTAACCCATGGAACCAAAAAGAAAATGCCAGCTCACAACTGATACTGGCATTAATAACAATAAGCAACTGAAATATAGCGAAAAAAATTTGCAATTAGAACTTTATGGCGAAAAAATAGGCCTCAAAGACATGAAAGCGCCAGTCAAACATCTGACACAACCAAATAATGGCAGCGGAAAACAGCAAAAATTAAGTCCCGTTTTCGATAACCTCAACAACCCGGAGACTATTATTAACCATGTTGAACAGTTACAAAAAGACCTTTCAGTCGAAAAGAAGCAGAAAACAAATCCTTTCCCCGTTGAGGTATTCCCAGCCACTGTTCAGGAAATAATTAAAGCCACAAACGAGGATCTTAATTACCCTATTGATTTTATTGGTGCTTCAATACTGTACGCTATTTCTGTTTCCATAGGTAACACCCACAGAGTAGAAATAATGAAAAATTGGCAGGAAAACGCTGTTTTATATCTGTCCATTGTTGGACGTCCAGGAACAAACAAGAGCCACCCGTTTAGTTTTGCATTGAAACCGATTGAATGCAGGGACAATCTAAATTACCAGAAATACCAAAAAGAAAAACAACTGTACGATAATATTTCAGCCCTTACAAAAAAAGAAAGGGAACAGCAGGGGTATGATGAACCCGTAAAGCCGATTTGGGAACAGCATTTAGTTACCGACTTTACACCGGAAGCCCTTACAGACGTTCATAAATTCAACAAAAGGGGTATTGGCGTTTACACTGATGAGTTAGCAAGTTGGTTTAAGAATTTCAACCGATACAACAAAGGGAGTGAAGAACAATTTTGGTTAAGTGTGTGGAGTGGTAAACCAATAAGGATAAACCGAAAAACAAGCGAACCGACATACATACCGTTGCCCTTTATTTCAGTTGCCGGAACTATTCAGCCAGGCATACTTAACGAATTGGCGGAAAACAGGACTGAAAACGGTTTTTTAGATAGATTACTATTTGTTGTTCCGGACAATTTGAAAAAAAATTACTGGAGCGAAACAGAGTTAAGCCCAGATATTGTCGAGAATTGGCACACCATTATTTCAACTCTTTTGGACGTATCAATAATTCAGGACGAAGCAAAAAACCCACAGCCCAAAATATTGAGGTTTACGCCAAAAGCAAAGCAGCGTTTGTTTCAATGGCAAAGGGAATTAACCGACCTAAGTAATAAGCCCGAAAATGAAGCTATAAGTGGTATTTATGCCAAAATAGAAATGTACGCTTTGAGGCTGGCTTTGATACTCGAAATGACGAGATATGCATGTAATGAAAGCGATAAACAGGCCGTTGGTGTGGAGTCAGTTGAAGGTGCAATAAATTTGGTTGAATATTTTAAAAATTCAGCTGTTAAAGTCCACTTGATTATTTCAAATACCAATCCATTGGAAAAATACCCTGCCGACAGGAAAGCTCTTTACGAGGTATTGCCGGACACTTTTACAACCGAAAGAGGATTACAAGTTGCAAAAGATATGGGAATACCTGAACGATCTTTAAAACGATTTTTAAATGAAAATGAATTATTTAAACGGATAAGAAGGGGCGAATATGAAAAACTATTATAATCAACTGGCATTTGGCATTTTCGGCACTACTGGCACTAATGATATAAATTAATGTCAATTGTGCCACAAATGCCGCTTGTGCCATGTGCCAAACAATAATTTTAAAAATGAATGATAACCGATACATATTAGCATCAAATAAAGTTCCTAAGTTGGATTGTCCGTATTGTGGAGCAAAAAAGCATTGGCAACGGTACATTGATAAGAAAACGGGTAAGGTATTGCCTGATTTGTACGGACGTTGCGACAATGAAGAAAAATGCGGCAAATGGAATGATCCATATAAAATGGGATACGCAAAAACAATAAGGGAACAGGAACAAGAAATTTTTGTGAAAAGTGTGAACGCTCAAAACAAAAAATACTTTTTTACGAATACGAAACTAACACCAAAGCCTGAACCTGTGTCTATTCCTGTTGAGGTATTAAAAAAAACATTAGAACCAAAACACTATGAACAAAACATATTCATTCAAAATCTGCTTTCCCGGGTTCCATTTCCATTTGAAACCAAAGAAATTGAAAAAGTTATCTCCCTTTATTATTTGGGCACAATAAGAAAAGGATACAGGGCTGGGGCAGTTACCTTTCCTTTCATTGATATAAACAGCAAAATAAGGGCTATTCAGGTAAAACAATTCAACAAAACCAATCATACCAAAGGAACGGATTTTTTGCATTCGATAATTGAAAAATGGCATCATGAAAAAAATAAACCTTTGCCTGAATGGTTAAACAATTATTTAAGAAATGAAAAATATGTCTCATGCCTATTCGGTGAACATCTTATTTCTAAATACCCCAATAATCCCATTGGATTGGTTGAATCCCCCAAAACAGCTATTTATTGTACCTTATATTTCGGTTTCCCTGATGATAATTATACAAACATACTCTGGCTGGCAGTCTACAACAAAAGCAGCTTTTCATTTGATAAACTTAAAATATTGCATAACAGGGATATTTGTGTATTTCCTGACCTTTCCAAGGATGGTATTACCTTCAATGAATGGCAGAGAAAAGGAAAAGAGATTGAAAACAGATTACCCGGAACAAAATTTATTTTTTCTGATTTATTGGAAAATTTGGCACCAGAAACTGATAAACAAGAAGGAAATGACATAGCTGATTTTTTAATAAAACTCGATTGGAGGAAGTTTAGAAAACGGGATGTTCAGCAGCAGGAAACACCTGCTCTTAGAGCAATAGAAATAGAACAAAAGGAAGAATGTAAAACTCATACAGTAAAATCACCTGACATAGTAAAAATTATGCCTGAATATAAATCGGTTGACGTTGTTGAGACGACATCAAAGCATCAAACGATTGGTGATGTATTTGACCTTCTCAAGAAAAAATACAAATCGCTGCCCCCAAATGTGCAAATAAATATACCAGGCTGGCCGGGACGTCCATTTAAGGGTAGGGCTGCAATTTTTAATAAAAGATACAACTAATATAAAAAATGAAAGAAAATTCAAATATCATATATGGCAGACTGGCAGAAGCAACGCATATTTCAGGATATAGCCTGGAACGTGCAATGTTAGAGTTTGAATGGCTGTTGGAAGATAACAGGTGGAAAGAAGTGGGTACCGGGTATGAGAATATTAATGATTTTTTGAAAACATTAAATTTTTCAGAATTTAAGATTGCCATCGAGCAAAGGAAAAAAATAGCTCAGAAGCTAAAAGAGCTTGAAGCTTCCCAGCGCGCTACTGCCGATACATTGGGAGTTGGAGTTGGAACAATAAATAGAGATATTGATGAGGATGTTCCAAATGGAACACTTAAAAAAAATATATATACTAATAATAAGGAAGTTACAGATGAGAATGTTCCAAATGGAACATCTCTCGAAGATTTGCTGTTTACAAAAAGCAAGCCCCATGATTCAAATAATTCCGGCGAAAATGAGTGGTACACACCAATTAAATATATTGAAAGTGCAAGACTGGTGATGGGGACAATTGATTTGGACCCGGCAACCAGTGTTATTGCAAATGAAATAGTAAAAGCAAAAACTTTCTACACAAAAGAGGACGATGGATTGACAAAGTCCTGGTTCGGCAATGTGTGGTTGAATCCACCCTATGCTCAACCGTGGTATCAGCAAATGATGTTAAGGTGTGATGCTATATGTTTTATCAAAGGAAGAGTAAAATTTATTGACTTATCTGGTGATGCAACCGGGGCACCACTCCAAGGGCAGACAATAATGTATTTCGGGAAAAAAGCAAATGAATTTGATATTGAATTTAGCAAGTATGGAATATGTAAATAACATAAGAGGTTCAATAAGTTATCCGGATAAAACGTGATATGTGATAAATGAACTAACCCGGAAAATAAAAAAGATAGATAGACTGGAATTATTAACAAATTTAAAATCAAATGTCAGAATACAGGATAAGTAAACACAAAAAAAAGCAACAAATGAAATATAAATATGAAGATAATTTCTATTGGTATTATTCTGACTTTTTCCAGGGAGTGGAAATAACATTCCGGCGGAATAAAAGTACCGGTGAGATTATGATTTTATTTACTGATGAAGTGATCCAGAAATTATTCAAGTTTGAAAGCTTTGAAAAGATGATGCAGGATAAAGAAATACAAAAGATAACTCAGGAGGTTTATAAAAGGGTCGGATATCCGCTTTTTATTCCTGAATTCGATAATGACGATATTGCTAAGAACTAAATTCATTATCAAAACGCAAAAATAAGTTCTGATTATTAGTTAAATCAAGAGTAACAAGTATTCCGGCTTACATAGGGTAATATCATCTGTTGGCTGCGGAAAATATCCTTCAACATGGCAAAACGTCAGGCACAGACAAGAGCTAATGTTGAAAACCGGAAATGTTATGTTATCCAAAAATCACTGATAGGTTATGAAATACTCTCTACTCTGGATATTGATTTAAATAAAAAAATACGGGTGCTTGATAAAGATGTCAATGCGAAAAAATTACACGAGGTGGCTGACTTTGTGGCGTATCCAAAAAGTTACCACGACATTTAACAAGATAAAAATGAAGAATACATTAATATATATTGAATGGTGTGATGCTATGGTAAATCAAAATTCATGGATGAGTTTGGAAGATGCAAAAAAATGGGCTAAAACAGAGAATTGGACTGTTTCAGAGGTAGGCTTTTTGTTAGAAGAAACCTCAGAATATATTTTAATTGCAAATAAAAAAAATAGCTACGATAAAAATAATCCCGAAGTTGGAGGACTCATGAAAATCCCAATAACATGGATACGGAAAAGAATTGATTTATCAAAACATATTAGTTGATTACTACTTCTTGCCCCCTCGTTTAGGAGCTCTTTGAGAAAGTGCACTTCCTGCCGCAGTTTTACTATTTTTACCTGTGCGCCCATCTTTTAAAACCTTAGAAGCTGCTGATGCTGCTTTTGGACTTGTTTTTCTTTGTTTAGCCATAATATTAAATTTTTAGTATTTAAAATTAGGTATAATTTGGATAATAATTTAAAATTTTAAAAAAATTGTATGAAGTTGCTGATTTTGTGGCTTATCCTGGAATTATTATTTAAATAATTTTTATTCTATGCTGTTATTAAAAACAATACTTCGTTAAAAAATTAAGCGGCAATAGTGCCATAATATATAAGT
>CAZBWK010000066.1:0-18965 GCA_964495655.1 uncultured Prolixibacteraceae bacterium
TTTTCTTCAATAACCTGTTTTTCATTTAATTCACCTTAAATTAATAGTCTTATTTTTTAATTGGCCTGATAAACTAACTCTCCTTTAACATAGGTTTTCTTAATATTAACCTTGTAATCATCCAGTGTAAACAATATCAGGTCAGCACGCTTGCCGGGTATTAACTCTCCGCGGTCGCTGAGTCCGTAAAGTCTGGCAGGATTCGTACTGGCCATCTGCACTGCATCAGCCAGCGTACAGCCTGTCACCTTCATAACATACCCCACTCCTTTGGTAATGGGAGATGCTGAACCATATAGTACATTCTGGGCCGGATAACGCAACATACCCTCTTTGGTCAGTTCGATCGTTTCGCCTGTTTCTGTTTTATATTCTCCCGGCTCCAGAGCTGCATAGCTGGTTACATCGGATGTGATTATTGTATTGTGCACTCCTTTAACTTTATAAAAAACCCTTATCTCCTCAGGCAGAAGATGGAAGCTGTCGCAGATGATGCTGATCATAAACCTGTCGTCTGAGAGCTGTGACCAGAAAGGGTTATAGTGTCTGTTGATCATGTTGGCTGCGCCATTTCCAATATGGGTGGCAATCTTTGCTCCTCTGTCTATTGCTGCTTCAACAGTGGCGGCCGGGGCATTATGGTGACCAAGGGCAACAACAATGCCCTTCCTGCTGCAGTTAGTGATAAAATCGAGTCCGCCTTCCATTTCCGGGGCCACAGTGACCTGCATGATCTTACCTCCGGCAGCATCATACATTCTCATAAACTCATTCCAGTCGGGCAGCTTTACATACCTCTTAGGGTGTGCACCCCGATAACCGTCTTCAGGATTGATATAGGGCCCTTCAAGGTGAAAACCGGGAATTGAACCCAGCAGCTTTTTATCATCAACGGCTTTGGCAAGAATGGCAAAATTCCTGGTAAGCACATCCATGCTGTTGGTAGTCAGGGTAGGCAGATAGGTAGTGACTCCTGCTTTCCATAGTTCACTCGTTGCCTTCTCTATTCCCTTGCTGTCAAGATCACTGTCACCAAAGGCAAATGACACCCCTGCAAAGCCGTTTACCTGGTTATCGAAGAAACCGGGTGAAACATAAACGGGATTATTGCCAACCGGCTGACCTGACTCTATTATATCAGTGATCATACCGTTGTCTATTGTTATCTCCACCGGTTTCCCGGTGTAATAATGGATCCCTTTTACCACCTGCTGTGCATTCACGCCAACTACCGGCATAAAAAGTAAAAAGGTAAAAAGGATCCGCTCTGTGATCCGGAAATAAATTTTTCTATCCATAATAAATTGATTTTATATTTTCATCTCCCAGCCTTTTTCATACTTCCGTGACCATAACTTTTTAGCATCTTTATCACCGATTATATGTCCGTTTGAAGGATCTATCTCCAATGAATGGCCTACCTGCTGGGCAATATTTCCGAGCTGCACAAGCAGAGTGCTCTTATGACCTGAATCGATGTCAGCAAAAAGTTTTTCTCCGGATGTAATGTTGTTGAAAAAATTACGTATATGAAGTGCGTCAAGGTGGCTCGAAGGATTGGCAGTATCGCGGGGATCTACAACTTTAGTGTCTTTTACTTCTTTTACAATATTATTCTTAAGATCGAAAACTGTATAGCTGTTTCCTCCTGTGATCAGAAGGCTGCCCTCCTCACCGTAGAAGATCGCGCCCACGGCAGCCCCCTCAACATGCTTGCCGTTACAGCTGCGGCCTTCCCATGTCATTGACACACCTTCTTTAAAATCAAGGCTTATCACCTGTGTATCGGGAGTTTCCCAGTCATCATCATAACGAAATCTTCCACCGTTTGAACTGACTTTTACCGGGTAGTCAACTCCAAAACCCCACCGCAGAATATCAACCATGTGAGTGCCGTTATTGAGCGCCTCTCCTGTTCCCCAGTGCCAGAACCAGTGCCAGTTATAATGAACTATATTGTCCTTGTAAGCTCTCCGGGGCGCCGGCCCCTGCCACAGATCCCAGTTAAGCCTTTCAGGAACAGGAACTTCCCTGCCAACGCCGATCGGACCGCGGTTACTTGAATACCATCCCTTGCCAAAATAGGGCCGGCCAATTACGCCGTCTTTTAAGTCATTGATCCCTTTGATTACATTTGGCCATGACCTGCGCTGATTACCCATCTGCACCGACTTGCCATACTTCACGGCAGCCTTGACGAGCATCTCGCCTTCATTAGGATTATGACTGCAGGGTTTTTCAAGATAGACATGCTTGCCTGCCTGCATGGCCATAAGGGCAGCGGGGGCATGCCAGTGGTCGGGCATGGCTATAACTATCAGGTCTGTGTCTTTACTTTCAAGTGACTTCCTGAAATCTTCAAAACCAACCGGTGTCTGATCCTGTACTTTCTTTACGTTGGCTGTGCACTTTTCAATTGCCCTTGAATCGACATCACAAATATGAATTACATCACAATTGGACTGAAAGGCAAAATTCTGTGCCAGGGCATTGCCCCGTGAGTTCACTCCCACAACCGAAGCACGTAGTTTGTCATTAGCGCCAACTATTCTTTTGTAACTGGCTGCACTGAAACCGGGCAGTATGCCCCCTGCCATAATTGCAGCAGACACTCCGGCAGATCTTTTGATGAATTCTCTTCTACTATTATTGACTTTTTCCATCTTTTTGTTGTTTTATACTCACAAAACTATCTAAATGATTATCAAATAAAAATCAAAAATGTGTACGTACACGAAAATTGTAATCAATCAACTTCCGGTAAAACTATATTGACATGATTAACAGCATCATAAAATAATGATTATTTAAATAAAACTGCTGTAAAACATATCACCATATTCTCATAGAATCACTGTTTACACCGGTTTCAATCAGCCTTAATACTGTTTGCCAAACCGATTACATTTGCTGTCATCACCCTTATGCCGGTTTCTATGGTGTTTTTATAATCCGGATCAAGAAACGGCGAATGTAAAGGGTATGGTTCTTTCCCTTCTGCCCTGAGTTTTGCCATCAGTGCCGGATTGGTACTTCCCAGCCAGATCAGGCATATCGGCACTTTCTCGGGTGTCCTCCCATATTTCCCGAAATCTTCGCCTACCATCGCCGGTGATACTTCCACTATGTTTTCATCTCCAATGATATTTGCAGCAAATTCAGATATCCTGCCGCTTAACTCAGAGTCATTAAGCACCGGGGGTGTTTCAACAGGCGACACAACAACTTCAGGCAACATATCATCTGTAAGTCCGGCCATCAATGCTGCCCCATCACTTATCCTCTTAATTGCACTTATCACTTTTTCGATAACTTCATCGTTATAATAACGGAGTGTCAGCTTCATCTTAACCCGGTCAGGAATGATATTGGCCTGTGTGCCTCCCTGGATTGAGCCGACAGTGACAACCACAGGATCCAAGGGGCTTATCTCACGACTGACAATAGTTTGCAGGTTGAGAACTATGCGGGAAGCAATTACAACCGGATCAATGCATTTTTCGGGATATGCACCGTGTCCGCCTTTCCCGTGAACTGTTATTTCGACACTTTTTACTCCTGCAAACACAGGGCCTTTTACCAATCCTATTTTCCCTGCTTCTAATTCGGGATTGATATGATAGGCCATTGCATAATCGGGTACAGGGAACTTAGTGTAGAGTCCGGCGTCTATGGCCTCCCCTGCCCCCCCGCTGAACTCCTCTGCCTGCTGGGCAATGACCACCAGTGTTCCTTTCCAGTGATCCCTCAGGGCAGTCAATGCCCGAATGGCGCCTGTCCATACAGACATGTGAATATCGTGGCCGCAGGCATGCATCACCGATACCTCATTCCCGTCCCTGTCGGTGGCTGTCTTTACACTGCTGAAATCAAGCCCTGTCTTCTCCTGTACCGGCAGGGCATCCATGTCTGTACGTATCATTATCACCGGACCTTCGCCGTTTTTGAAAATGCCGGCAACACTGTTGCCCGAAAAGTTTTCGGTCACTTCGAGCCCGGCTTGCCGCAGCTCTGCAGCCATACGGAGTGCTGTCTCTTTTTCCTGAAATGACAACTCGGGATTCTGATGAAGATGCCTGCACAGCTCATAAGCATATTCTGACTGCCTGCGTGCTTCTTTGCTTATCTTGTCTGCTATCTGGGCGAAGAGTGTAGTATAACCTGCCATCAATACAAAAATTAAAATGGATTTTTTGATCATCTTGTCTTATTCATTGAGTTTTCAATGCTTTAAAATTAAACCGGCCTCAAGGCTAATTTTCCTGTGTAAAAAAAATACCACAAATCAGCCTGTAAACTCTCTTTTTAAATCCCGGTAAAAAAAACTTGCGTATTTTTAACCTCTGAATATATTCTATATCCCGTACGAAAATATAATAAAACAGTTGAAAAAATGAACAGGGAAGAAACTTTTTTAAAAATATCACAGCTGAGAAAATTCCTGGAAGAGCAAAACTACAGGTACTACGTACTGGCAAAACCAATGATCAGCGATTATGAATTTGATATGAAATTAAAGGAGTTAGAAAGGCTGGAAGCTGAATTTCCTGAATTCTATGACCCTGATTCGCCGACACAACGTGTGGGTAGCGACCTGACAAAATCTTTCACCCAGGCTGAACACAGGTATCCGATGCTTTCTCTTGCCAATGCTTACTCTGAAGTGGAAATTACTGATTTCGCCAACAGGGTCAAAAAAATTACGGGTGAGGATACTGAATATGTGTGTGAAATGAAATTCGACGGCTCATCGATCAATCTTCTGTATGAAAAGGGTAAGATGGTCAGGGCTGTTACCCGCGGTGACGGTGTTAAGGGTGATGATGTAACTGTGAATGTGCGTACCATCAGGTCTGTCCCCCTTAAGTTAATGGGAGATGATCATCCGGATAGTTTTGAGATCAGGGGGGAGGTTGTTATGCCTTTTGCTGTTTTCAATGAGCTGAATAAGGAGAGGCTGGAAGCCGGTGAATTACTGTTCGCAAATCCCAGAAATGCTGCTGCCGGCACTCTTAAATTGCAAAATCCTGCCGTTGTGGCCTCACGAAAGCTGGATATATATTTATATGCTGTAATTGGCGATGATCTGCCTTATGATAATCACTTTCAAAATCTGCACAAGGCAGTGGAATGGGGTTTTAAAATTTCCGGTGCAGTGAGGTTGTGTAAAAACACCGGGGAGGTATTCAGTTATCTGCGTGAGTGGGAATCTAAAAGATCTCAGCTGCCCGTAGCTACCGACGGTGTGGTGATCAAAGTCAATTCGCTCAGGCTGCAGCAAGAGCTGGGGGCTACAGCTAAGTCGCCCCGCTGGGCAATTGCATACAAATATAAAGCCGAAAGCGCTTCGACGATCCTCAGGTCCGTGTCGTACCAGGTTGGCAGGACCGGGGCAGTGACACCTGTTGCCAACCTTGACCCGGTGCTTATCGCCGGTACAGTTGTCAAGCGGGCGTCCCTCCATAATGCGGATTTCATAAAAAAGCTTGACCTCCACATATCAGACAGGGTATTTGTGGAAAAAGGCGGCGAGATCATTCCCAAAATAACGGGGACAGATACTGAAAGCCGCCACCCCATGGCTCCTCCGGTAATGTTCATAAAAAACTGTCCGGAATGCGGAACTGAACTGGTAAGAAATGAGGGGGAGGCTGCCTGGTATTGTCCTGACAGTGATGGCTGCCCGCCACAGATAAAAGGAAAAATTGAACATTTTGTAAGTCGTGGTGCTATGGATATCGAAGGACTGGGACCGGAGACGATAAGCCTGCTCTACAGTAAACAGCTGCTGACTGATATACCGGGAATATTCGAACTGAAAAATTATCCGGATAAGATCATCGGACTGGAAACTATTAAATTGCCTGAGGAGTCGGTCCTGGAGGATCATAATAAAATACCTGCCGAAAGGGTGCTTTATTGTTTTAAAGGCTCGCCCTCTCTGAATATTTGTAAATCACTGATCGATAAGATAGCTCCGGCAGATCTGTTTGATGTGTCTCCCGGGTCAATATCTGAAGCACTGGATATAAATATTGAGGAAGGAAGGAGAATATACAGGTTTTTACATTCTCACCTCTCTCTGAAAAAATTATTCAGTTGCCTGCCCGGATCAGAAAAGATGCTCTTTCCCTCGTCTGTGCTAAATGTATTGGCAGGCATCGATAAAGAGAAGGCAGAAAAGATAGAGAGGCACTTTGTCTACTTCTGGTTCATAACCACTGCTTCTGTAAATGAATTTGAAAGCATCGAAGGTGTTGACTCGCAGGACGTGGAAAAATTAAAAAAGTTTCTGGATAATAAAACTATTGATCATCAAAAGCTTAACCATTTCAATAAGGTGAGCATCCGGGAAAAAACTTATAACAACCTGATAAACTCGATCGGGAAATGCAAAGAGGCCCCGTTCGAAAAAGTTTTATTCAGCCTCGGCATACGCTATATAGGTGAAACGACTGCTAAGATACTGGCAAAAGCGTTCAATAATATCGACAACCTTATTAATGCTTCTGCTGAGGAACTGCTTAAGGTTGACGGGATAGGTGAGAAAACAGCAGAGAGCATAGTGGATTTCTTTTCCGGGGAGGAGAACCTCCATCTTATTGAACAGCTAAGAAGTCACGGACTCTCTTTTGAATTAAAGAATGATGCAGCGCCTGTAAAGAAAATCCTGGAAGGGGTTACTTTTGTGGTTACGGGAAATTTCGGCGCAAGCGGGATCAGGAACAACCTCAAAAAAACTATAGAGGAGTACGGTGGCAGTGTGGTTTCTGCCGTTTCAAAAAATGTCAGTTTCATCCTTGCCGGCGAAAAGCCGGGCCCCGAAAAGATAAAAAAAGCCGGTGAACTTAATATAAAAGTCATCGGCAAAGAGGAATTTGAAAATATCTTACGTTCGGATCCGGGATCCTTTCAAAGCAAAGAAGATAAGGTATAGGTAATAGATAAACATACAGCTAATGGCGGCAATGAGTCCTGCACTTTTCTGTACTGCCCCCATAAAAGGGGTAAGTATGGCTGCCCCGATAACAGCTGTTGATATAACACCTGATGCCACCTTTGCCATGGGACCGAGGTCTTCGAGGGCAAGGTTGTAAATTGTCGGCCACATGATGGAATGAAACAGGCCGGTGCCAAGGAAAAATATCAGCGCCATATTACCGGCACTCTGGCCCGTCGCCAGGGAGGCAGCTACTAAAACAATACCTCCTGCCGAGCAGAATGCAAGAATATTTCTGGCTGTTAACCGGCGAAGGATAAAAATTCCTGCTAACCTGCCAACCATGAGTCCGCCCCAGTAATATTTCAGCCAGTCCGTTCGCTGGGCAGCACTCAGGTCTAATCCAAGCTCCCTGGTATAATCGGCAAAAAAACTGGGTATCCCTATCTCTATACCCATATAGAAAAATATGGCAAGTGATCCGAGCCATACATGAGGATACTTAAATGCACTTGATTTATACTTATTAAGCTTTGCCTCCTGTTCATCTCCGTTATCGTCTATCTCGGGAAGCTTCAGAAAAAACATAACTATAAGGATAACTATGGCAATGACAGCTATGATGATGAATGGTCCCTGCACCTGCAAGGGATCTGAGGCGCCGGTGCCTCCGTCGCCCGAAATGATTAGCAGGGACACGAAGATGGGTGCAATGACCGTAGCCACAGAGTTGAGGGCATTGGTGAGAGTAAGCCTGCTTGCGGCAGTCCGGGCAGGGCCCAGTGCATTAACATAAGGATTGACGCCAACCTGCAGGATAACTATGCCGATGGCAAACACTGCAACACCGCCTAAAAAAGGAATGTAACCTATCGAGACCAGCGGTATGCAGAGGATGATACCCAGGGCTATCATGGCTATTCCTGAAATAACCCCTTTCTTATAACCAATTCTGTGAATCAGGAACCCGATGGGTATTGACAATGAATAGGCACCAAAGAAAAAGGAGTTGGGCAATTGCTTCAATACTTCGCCATTCCTTAACTGATCAAGCTTAAAAGCCTCTTTTAAAAAGTCGATCATCGAGTTGTTCATGGTTGTCATGAAGCCGATAAGAAAGAACAGGGCTGCCATGACTATAAGGGGGAACAGATATTTGTTTTTACTCATTTTTGTTTAATTAAAATAACTTTTTTGCACCATCACTGATCTCAGCCACATAAAACTCAGGTTTTAATCCCGTTCTCTCTGAATAATTTTTACCGACCTCTTCTATGAATATGTCGACGGCCTCATCTTTTACCAGGCTGACTGTGCATCCGCCAAATCCACCGCCTGTCATTCGTGAACCGATAACTCCTTCAATCTTATATGCCTCTTCGACCATGGTATCGAGCTCCGGGCCGGTCACTTCATAATCGTCACGCAAAGAGGCATGTGACTCATTCATGAGTACGCCAAAGCGTTCTAAATTATTGTTTTTAAGCTGACTGACTGCTTCACGGGTTCTTTCAATTTCGCTGATCACATGCCTTGCACGACGCATAACCACCTTATCTTCAAATCTGTCAGCTATCGCCCCGAACTCTTCCATTGTGCAGGCGGCAAGCATTTTTATTGGTTTATACCTGCTGATCTCTTCAACAGCTGCCCGGCACTCTTTCACACGCTGGTTATATACTCCCGAGTCGAGTTTATGCGGACTGTTGGTGTTGGCAATAACTATCTTAATACCGTTGAGCTTAACAGGAACGAGCTCATAATCAAGTGTTTCACAATTAAGGTATATTGCATGATCCGATTTTCCCATTCCCGATGCAAACTGGTCCATTATCCCGCACATCACTCCGGCAAACTCATGCTCAGCTTTCTGTGCCATTTTGATCAGGTCATGGATCCCGATCCCGAGGTTCCAGGTGTCGTTTACAGCCACTGCCGAAGCCATTTCGAGTGAAGCAGAGGAAGATAACCCTGCTCCGTTAGGCACATTACCATATATTAAAATATCAGCGCCCTCATTGAAACTGATACCTCTTTTCAAAAACTGGGCAAATACTCCGACAGGGTAGTTCACCCACTCCCTGCCAACAGGTTTATCCAGGTCATCAACATCAACAAATGCCTCAAAATCAATGTTCAAAGAGGCAAAATTAACAGATCTTCTTTCTGTTTTCCTGATAAGGCAGCAGGTGCCAAAACTGATGGCACAGGGAAAGACAAAACCTCCGTTATAATCGGTATGTTCTCCAATGAGGTTAACCCTTCCGGGTGCGAAATAACAATGAACCTCTCCCGGTCCGTACTTTTCGGTAAACTTACTTTTTAACTGATCAATATCCATAATGAAACTATTTTCCCGAAATTTATAGTTAACAAATGTATAAAAAATTCCAAAACAGATTAAGATTTTCTGCTAAATCGGATTGTTGCCATTTTTTTATACATTTGAACAAAAAACTTATTAAATCAAGATACATTCGATGAAAACAATAATCGAGCTTTTTGAAACAACAGTGGCTAACTACCCTGATAATGTATATCTCCGGGAGAAAAAAGAGGGGAAATACCAGGGTACAACCTACAAGGAAACAAGGGTGCAGGTATTAAAGCTTGCTGCCGGCCTTATCTCTGCCGGCTACCAAAAAGGCGAAAGGTCCGGATTGATATCAGACGGCCGCAATGACTGGATAATAAGTGAACTTGGAATTCTTTATGCGGGCGGCATTAATGTCCCGCTGTCAATCAGGCTCCAGGAAAACGAGCTGATATTCAGACTAAACCACAGCGGAGCCAAATATATATTTGTTTCAGCACCTTATGTGGCAAAAGTTGAAGCTATCAGGGAAAGCCTGCCGGAACTGAAAAAAGTGATCTATATTGACGGCAGGGAAAATCCGGGTAAAAACGATATAAACCTTAGCGACCTGATGGCCGCCGGCGAAGAATTTCTGAAAACATCTCCCGGGAAGGCGGAGATGGTCTGGAAAAGCATTCAGCCACAAGACCTGGCAAACATAAGCTATACCTCCGGGACAACAGCCGACCCTAAAGGTATAATGTTGTCTCATCTGAACTATGCCGCCAATGTTGTTCAGTCAAACACTCTCATGGAACTGCAGTCTGACTGGAAAACGCTGGCTATCCTTCCCTGGGATCATGCCTTTGCCCATACCTGCTGCCTCTATGCATTCATGTATAAGGGTGCAAGTATTGCCTCTGTTGAAGTTGGCAGGTCACCGCTCGAAACTCTTAAAAATATACCGGTGAATATCAAAGAGGTTAAACCGACTTTAATGATGAGCGTACCGGCATTCTCAAAAAAATTCAGACAGAATATCGAAGGAGAGATACGGAAAAAAGGCAAAACTATTTACGGACTGTTCCGGTTTGCCCTGAAAACGGGTTATGCATACAATAACCTGGGGTATAACAGGGGAAAAGGCTGGAGGTGCCTGCTTAAGCCGCTGATGTGGCTGTTCGATAAGATCCTGTTCAAAAAGATCAGAGAAGGATTCGGCGGTGAACTGAAATTTTTTATCGGAGGAGGAGCTCTCCTCGATATTGAGTTACAACGCTTTTTCTATACTATAGGAATGCCAATTTGCCAGGGTTACGGACTCACAGAATCGTCGCCGGTTATCTCTTCAAATGCGCTGCATGCTATTAAATTCGGCTCATCCGGACGACTGGTGAAATATCTCGACCTTAAGATCCTCGATGAAAACGGCAATGAATTGCCTGTCGGCGAAAAAGGCGAGATCGTTGTTAAAGGCGACAATGTAATGGAAGGATACTGGAATAACCCTGCCGCTACCGCCGAAACGATAAAAGACGGATGGCTCTATACGGGTGATATGGGGTATATGGACAAAGACGGGTTCCTTTACGTGCTCGGACGTTTTAAAAGCCTCCTGATAGGTGATGACGGTGAAAAATACAGTCCTGAGGGAATTGAAGAAGCTATAATTGAAAAGTCATCTTATATTCAGCAGATGATCCTTTACAATAACCAAAAACCTTATACTACAGCATTGGTCGTTCCCGGGATCGACGAAATAAATAAGAAGCTAAAGGATTGCGGACTTGAACCCGGAAGCGAAGAGGGTGACAGGGAAACTATCAGATTGATCGCGGAGGAGATAAATGCATTTAAAAAGGGAGGAGAGTATGAAAATATGTTTCCTGACAGGTGGTTGCCTGCAACCTTTGTTGTACTTCCTGAATCTTTTAACCAGGAGAACAGGTTGATAAATGCTACTATGAAAGTGGTCAGGGGTAAAATCTTTGAGTATTTCAGCAAAGAGCTTGAATTTTTATATACCCCTGCCGCTAAAAAGACAGAGAATGAAGTTAATCTTTCTGCTGTAAAAAAATGGAATTCATAAAAACCACTGCTACTGTTTATGATAATTGAAACTTTTTGTTACCCGCGTGCCGCACTTATAGGAAATCCGTCTGACGGCTATTTCGGAAAAACTATTGCCTTTCTTTTTTCTAATTCACAGGCAAGAGTGCAACTTTATCACACTCCGGAGCTCGATATACAACCACAGCGGCTCGATAAAACCAGGTTTAACAGCATTCGTGCACTGGTGGAAAATGTAAATCACTCCGGTTATTACGGAGGTATCAGGTTGCTGAAGGCAACCATAAAGGTCTTTTACGACTATTGCAAACAAAATAATATTAAAATTGACGACCGCAATTTTACCATCAGGTATGAGTCGAATATCCCTCTGAGGCTCGGACTGGCAGGGAGCAGTGCCATAATCACTGCCTGCATGAGGGCGCTGACAACTTTCTACGGAGTGTCAATACCAAAACCGATCCTGGCTAACATGGTGCTTAATGTCGAAGATAAGGAACTGGGTATAGCGGCCGGATTGCAGGACAGGGTTGTGCAGGCGTACGGACAGCCTGTTTATATGGACTTCAAAAAAGTAATTATGGAAAAACAGGGGTATGGTAATTATGAACCGCTCGATGCCTCTCTTTTCCCAAATATATTTATCGCTTACAGAAAAAACCTGTCGGAGGGCACTGAGGTTCTTCACAATAACCTCCGTGCACGATTCAATATCGGCGAAAAAGCGGTTTTGGATGCCATGGATAAATGGGCCGGCTTCACTGACCTCTTCAGAGAGGCTTTGAAAAACAAAGATTACCAGGCAATGCATGACCTGATAAATGCAAATTTTGATTTGCGAAGAAGCCTTATTCCAATCACGCAGGGAAATATTGAAATGGTTGAGACAGCCAGGTCTGCAGGCGCTTCAGCTAAATTCACAGGATCGGGAGGGGCAATAATAGGCACATATAAAGATGAAGATATGTTCCGGAAACTATCACAAGTTTTGGAGAAAAAAGAGATTGAAGTAATAAAACCAAATATTGTAAACTGTTATAAAAATGATTAAAAAAGCTGTAATACCAGCTGCCGGCTGGGGAACGAGATTTCTGCCAATTACCAAATCCCAGCCAAAAGAGATGATACCGATTGTTGACACCCCGGTTATTCAGTATGTTGTTGAAGAAGCGGTATCCAGCGGGATAACTGATATCCTTATGATAATAGGAAAAGGTAAAAGGGCAATTGAAGAACACTTCGACAGAAGTCCGGTGCTGGAGGAGTCATTGCTGGCAAAACAGCAATATGACCTTCTTGAACAGATAAAAAAGATCTCAAACCTTGCCAATATATATTTTATATGGCAGAAAGAGATGAACGGTTTGGGTGATGCAATACGCTATGCACGCGATCATGTGGGCAACGAACCTTTTGCTGTCCTGCTCGGTGACACTCTCATCAGCGGCGAAGGAGACCCTATAACGAAGCAACTGATTGATGTTTATGAAAGATATAAGAGTTCGGTGGTTGCCCTTGAAGAGGTTGCCATGGAAAATGTTCACAGGTATGGTGTTATTAAAGGCAAATTGCTTGAAAACAATGTTATGATTGCAGAAGATTTTATTGAAAAGCCTTCTCCCGGCGAAGCACCCTCGAACCTGGCTATCGCAAGCCGCTATATATTCACTCCTGAAATTTTTGATTACCTCGATAAAACCAGACCGGGAAAGAATAATGAAATCCAACTTACTGATGCCATGAGGGAGATGGTAAAAAAATATGCGATGTACGGACTTAAATTCAATGGCATAAGGTACGATATCGGGAATAAGCTGGATTTTCTCAAGACTAATATTATCTACGGACTTATGCATGAAGAGGTTGGTGAGTCTCTTCGTGAATGGCTGAAAGATTTCATAGAAGAGTTGTAAAAGCAATGACCTGCCTGTCCCGGCAAAGAATTTTACTCATGCAGTCCGCACTCTTTACCTGAATTTTGTTCCCACCACCAGCGGCCTGCACGAAAATCTTCGCCGGGTTTAACGGCTCTTGTGCATGGCTCACACCCTATGCTTATAAATCCTTTGTCGTGTAAAACATTGTATGGCACATTATGGTCCCTGATATATTGTTTTACTTCCTGCAGGCCCCATTCCGCCAGCGGGTTAAATTTTATGATGTTGTTGCCGCTGTCCCATTCGAATTCATGCAGATTGCTGCGGTTGTCTGACTGTGAAGCACGAAGTCCCGTGATCCAGATCATATTATCTTTTAATGCTCTCTTAAGTGGTATTACCTTACGTATATGGCAACACTCTTTTCTGTTATCAAGTGATTCGTAAAAACTGAACGGACCTTTCTCTTTCAGCAGCTTCTCTACACTTTCCCCGGAAGGGAAATATGCATCTATTGTCCTGCCATACCTTTCAATAGTTGACCTCCACACCTTATAGGTCTCTTCAAAGAGCCTGCCGGTATCGAGCGTTACAACCTTTACGGGGAGGTCATTTTTAAATATCATATCTGTAACCACCTGATCCTCATAGCCAAAGCTGGTTGTAAATATCACTTTACCGTCATGCTCATCAGTGAGGTATTTGATCTTTTGAACTATGTCTCTTCCCTGCAAAACAGAAAGAAGTGTATTTGCTAATTCTTCCCCTCTCATAAATAAAAATTTAAGAGTTTAATATTTCGAATTATTAAAAAAGCTCTCATAAATTTTAAGAGCCACCCAGGCATCAGTAGCTGCGTATATTTTTTGTTGTTCACTAAGCTCGGGGGTTTCCCAGTTCGAAAGCTGCTGCGATTTTGAGATCCTGAATCCCAGAACTATTGCAGAGAGCTTCTTAAGACTGAAATTCCTGATCCCGAACTCCTGGGCATAATTCTGTAATTCAATGAATCCATCAGGAGTGAAACTTTTCATTTGCTGCAGTGCTTTTATATCATCCCTGATAGCAACACCTGATTTGACTATTTTTGAACTGGACAATATCTTTTTTATCCCGTTTGGCAATCCCAGCTTGTTCAACCTGAATAAAAAGGCATGGTCGGGAGTGGATAACTGCAACAGGGCAACCTTATTAAGATTACCTTTTTTAAATGATGGTTTTGTTTCAGTATCGAATCCGAGCACCGTAAATCCGGCAAGATATTTTACAACGTTTTTTACCTGCCGGGGCTGGTCAATCACCGAAATCTCTCCTTCAAACCACCGAAGGGGCATCCCTGCCAGTTCCTCTTTCGTTATGCTCTCTTTATAATCCATTTGCTTCACTCCCCGAATGGGAATCCCAAAATTTATCCAGCCACTCAGATCTTCCTTTCAGAGGATGGTTATCGAGATCATTCTCTGTGCCGGGATCTGATTTGCCGGTCATTATCATATGCACCGCCCTTAAAACATTTACCAGGCGCTGTCCCCAGAAATCTTCAAAATAATATTCACAGTCATATAGCGCATCATTCATTATTTCCTCATTGCCAATACTATAGGCGATAATAAAATCCTTAAGAACCTGATAAATATCTGTTAAGCTCTCAGAAATACTTGCGGTTACTGTCTCTCCGCTATGATGCAGCTCCGGATCAAAGACCTCGTAAAAGCTGTCATTTTCGCCCAGTTGCTGAAGCCATCTCTGCTGAATAACATTGTAATCCATCTCGCTGACATATTTTTCCAGCTCATTCTCAAGTACCTTATCTGTCTTTGGGAGCATTGTTGCTTTCAGATAAAGAAGGGGCAGCATGCGCTGCATCTTGTAAAAATTTTCTTTAAATGAATGGTTCCTGACATTCTCCATAAGGCTGCAAAATTCATTTGCCACAGTGACAAACTCCACTGTGTTCCTGGAATAAACTAATGAATGTATTCTGTCATTATCCATATTCAACCTGATTCAATAAAATGCAAAAGTAAAAAAGATTTCCAAGAATTTAACCGGTCATCTTCTTTGTAAAAACTGTTCCGGCCCGGATGTGGTATTCATGAAATGATCCTCCCAAAATGCTAAGGATCTTTATGCCACTCCAATTTCCTGTCTATCCGCCACACAATTTTATTGTTATCAACCAGCCACTTAACAACTTCAGTGCTCTTTTCCCTGTCACCCTGCAATTTAAAGATCAACTCCTCATAAGAACAGGGTGACTGCAGAATTTGTTTTGCCTGTTCACTGATATTATTAAAATCATCTGAGCTCAGTCCTTTGTCCCGCATAGACAGGCACACATCGCAACTGCCGCAATCAGGCGCTTCTGTCTCTCCAAAATAGTGCAGCAGCAGACGGCTGCGGCACACTGTGCTGTTGGTAGCATAATTAATAACTGCCTCTGTTCGTTCTGCAAAATCTTTTTTTCTATGGTCATAATTTTCCTTAGACAGCCTGATCCGGTCAATTTTTATGCGCTCCCTGCTGAAGTATATATAAGGAGTGGTATTTCTCGGGATGTAATCAATTATTTTTGATTTTCTGAGGTATTTTAAAAAGTTATATATTGTCTCCCTGTCGAGTCCTGACCTTTTGCCAAGCAGCTCTTCATCTATCTGGACATAATTATTGAACAGGCCGGTATATGACCTTAGTATTAATTTTATAAACTGATCGAAATCTGCATTGGCAACCTGGAACTTATAGAGGTCATCGCGCGAAACAGTGAAAAAGATACGCGAGGGACTGTCAATTTCACCTGTAAACTCAAGGTATCCTTCACGTTGCAATATTTTCAGGCTGTTAAACACCATTGTCTGTCCGAATTTAAACAGATGTGAAAAATTCTGAAGATTGAATTCAAAGGCCTGTCCTTTGCCAAACCCTTCAGCAATCTGACAATAGTTGCACAGGGCCTGGTATACCCTTTTGATCTTATCCGGTTCAGGGAAAGCGGCAACGACATGTTTTTTCAGCTTTGTTTTATCTGCATTGTTAAACAACAGTACGGCAACAGCTTTTTTTCCATCCCGGCCGGCCCTTCCGGCTTCCTGGAAGTATGCCTCAAGCGAATCGGGAGGGTCATAATGAACAACAAACCTGACATCCGGTTTATCGATCCCCATGCCAAATGCATTTGTAGCAATAATAATGCGTGTTTTTCCTGATAACCACTCATCCTGCTTTTTATTGCGAACACTATTTTTCAAACCTGCATGATAAAAGTCGGCCGATATGCCGTTTTTACGTAACTCACCGGCAATTTCCTTTGTTGCTTTTCTGTTCCTTACATAGACAATTCCCGACCCTTTAACTGCTTTCAGTGTTTCCAGAAGATAATCAGCCTTGTTCTCACGCAAACGCACCAGGTAGTTCAGGTTCTCCCTCTGAAAGGACATTTTCAATACATGGTGATCTTTAAACCCGAGCTTGTCCTGTATATCGGCAGCCACTTTAGGTGTGGCGGTGGCGGTGAGCGCCAGGAACCTTACCCCGGGCACCAGCTCCCTAAGTGAAACGATATTCATATAGCTTGGCCTGAAATCATATCCCCACTGTGAAATACAATGCGCTTCATCTATTGTCACCAGGTTGACGTTCATACGTGAAAGCCTCTGCCTGAAACTGTCTGAATTCAGTCTTTCCGGCGCTAAGTATAGAAATTTATAATCCCCCCATACTGCATTGTCAAGCGCTATATTTATCTCGCGGGCCGACATGCCGCTGTGTATCTGCAGTGCCCTTATGCCTTTCCGGTGCAGGTTCTCAACCTGGTCTTTCATGAGAGCTATCAGTGGTGTTATTACAATGCACAAGCCTCCCACAGAAAGTGAATATACCTGAAAAGTGACCGATTTACCACCTCCTGTCGGCATAAGTCCGAGAGTATCCTTACCCGAGGCTACTGAGTTGATTATCTCCAGCTGAAGGGGACGAAAATCTGAATAACCCCAGTATTTTTCAAGAATGCTTTTGTAACTATCCATATTAACCTCTTAATAATATATGTCCGGCTTACAGGTAAGGCTATGCATTTATACAAACATCAGGTTTCTTACCAGCTAAAAGTCAATTATAACTCTTTTACATATAACTACAGACTATGTAAAAATAATATTTACTCTTAGTTTAACAATTTTTATCGTTCTAAACACATTCAATCACAATATATTTAAATAGCATTATTTTAATTTTTTGTAGTTTTGCGGTCTAATGTATAATTAAAAAGAGGCCCATGTCATTTTATTCAGAAAAAATTTTGTTTGAAGGTTTAACTTTCGATGATGTCCTTCTGGTACCATTATATTCTGAGGTTTTACCTGTTGATGTCAGTCTGTCGTCACGGTTCTCAAGGTCCATAACAATCAATGCCCCTATCGTTACTGCTGCCATGGACACAGTGACTGAGCATAAGATGGCCATTGCCATTGCCAGGGAAGGCGGCATAGGTGTTATTCATAAAAATATGGACATTGATGAGCAGTCGCATCAGGTAACAACTGTAAAAAGGGCTGAAAACGGGATGATCTACGATCCTGTGACAATCACCAGGGAAAAGAAAGTTGCAGATGCCATCGATATTATGGCTAAATTTAAAATCGGCGGCATTCCTGTTGTGGATGATACAGGACATCTGGTAGGAATCGTCACTAACCGTGACCTGCGGTTTGAAAAAAATATGAACAGGCCTATTGAGGAGATCATGACAAAAGAGAACCTAGTCTCCACAACTGAGTCTACAAATCTGGAAAAAGCAGCTGAGATCCTTCAGCTATATAAAATTGAAAAATTACCTGTTGTAGATAAAAACAATAAACTTATCGGACTGGTAACTTATAAGGATATAACAAAAGCCAAAGATAAGCCTCTGGCCTGCAAGGATGAAAAGGGAAGGTTAAGGGTTGCTGCAGGTATAGGCATTGCCGCCGATACAATGGAGCGCGTGGATGAGCTCTTTAAAGCCCAGGTTGATGCGCTTGTCATTGACACAGCTCATGCCCACTCAAAAGGGGTAATAGAGATGCTTAAAAGAATCAAATCCAAATACCCCGAAAAGGATGTAATTGCAGGTAATATTGGCACTGCTGAAGCAGCTGTAGCCCTTGTCAAAGCCGGTGCAGATGCAGTAAAAGTAGGAATTGGTCCCGGGTCAATATGCACTACCAGGATAATTGCAGGTGTAGGGATCCCTCAGCTTTCAGCTATTTATACTGTCTCACAGGCAATTAAAGAGAGTGGAATACCGATAATTGCCGACGGCGGCATAAGATATTCAGGCGATATAGTAAAAGCAATTGCTGCCGGTGCAAACTCTGTCATGGCCGGGGGGATCTTTGCAGGTGTGGAAGAGTCACCGGGGGAAACAATATTATACCAGGGACGGAAGTTTAAATCATACAGGGGCATGGGATCTATCGAGGCGATGCAGAAGGGCTCGAAGGACCGGTACTTCCAGGATATGGAAGAGGATATAAAAAAGCTTGTCCCTGAAGGCATCACTGCACGGGTTCCTTATAAGGGAACTTTGTATGAGGTGCTTTACCAGCTTCTGGGCGGACTGAGGGCCGGAATGGGATATTGCGGAGCTAAGAATATTGAGATGCTGCAGCAGGCAAAGTTCACACAAATCACTAATGCCGGAGTGCAGGAAAGTCATCCTCACGATGTAACTATTACCAGGGAAGCACCAAATTACAGCTCCCGTTAATTAACTTATATGCAAAAAAAAATTAATGCCTGATCT
>CAZBWK010000066.1:18975-23923 GCA_964495655.1 uncultured Prolixibacteraceae bacterium
ATAAACTCTTTATTGTCTCCCTTGCCTTCGTGGCAGGCTGCATGAACAACAAAACCCCTGAAGATAAAATAGTGGCAAGGGTGGGCAGCAGTTCTTTGTTCCAGTCGGAAATATCTTCGGTGATCCCGCAGGGTACAGGAAAGGCAGACAGTGTTCTGATGGCAGAGGATTATATAAAAAAATGGGTCAAACAGGAGTTAATGCTCCAAAAAGCACAGGAGAACCTGACACCCGAACAAAAAAATGTAACCAGGGAACTGCAGGATTACAGGAATTCACTTCTGATCTACCGGTTTAAGAATGAACTGGTGGCCCAGCGAATGGATACTACAGTTACTGAAGCGGAGATACTCGATTTTTATACAAATAATTCCGCCAGTTTTAAGCTTAACAGCAATATTGTAAAAGCCATTTTTATAAAAACCCCAAACGAACTTGCTAATCCCGAAGAACTGCTTCACCTCTCGGAAAACACCAGCGCAGAGGGGATCATCGAATTGCGGGACTATTGTCTTCGCTATGCAAAAGCCCATGAGATCATTGCTGACCGCTGGGTCAGTTTCGACCTTGTTGCAAATCATATACCCGAAACGATAGAGCATCCTGAACGGTTCCTGCGACAGAATGATATTTATGAAATGAGCGATTCAACTTACTACTATTTTATCTCTATACTTGACTATAAACTAAAAAATGAACTGGCGCCGTTGGAATATGTAAAAGATAATATTAAGAATTTAATTTTAAACCGCAGAAAAATTGAGTTTCTCAAGGAGGTTGAAAATAATGTTTACACTGAAGGAATACAGAAAAATACTTTTAAAATTTTTAATTCTGAAACAAATGATGAATAACTTGAATATAAAAACAGGGATATTGTTATTGCTGTTGTCAGCTGCCGGAATAGTTCATGCTCAGGACAGGGTAATAGATCAGATAGTAGCTGTTGTCGGCAGTAATATAATTCTGAAATCAGACATAGAAAATATGTTCATCGACCAGCAGGCTCAGGGTATCACAACCGATGGTGACATGAAGTGTGAGATACTGGAAAACTTTTTAATCGACAGGCTGCTGATAGCCGAAGCTGAGCTGGACACTCTTATTGAAGTGACCGACAGTCAGGTAAATCAGCAAATGGACGGACAGTTGCAAATGTATATAGCCCATTTCGGATCAGAAAGCGCCGTGGAAAATTTCTTTAAGAAACCTATTGCCGACATCAGGGCTGATATGCAGCAGCATATCAGAAATCAGCTGCTGAGCTCCCAGATGAGAAATAAGATAGTCAAAGACGTTACAGTCACTCCCTCTGAGGTAAGACAGTATTTCAGAAACATGAAGGAGGAGGAGATTCCCACTATCCCCCAGCAGTACGAATATGCCCAGATAACTATAAAACCCCAGATAGACTTTGAAGAGGAGAACAGGGTTAAGTCTGAATTGCGCGAGCTGAAAAGGCGTATTGAAGAGGGCGCCAGTTTTGCAGCAATGGCTGTAATGTACTCCGAAGGTCCTTCGGCAGGAAACGGCGGGGAAATTGGCTACCAGGGGCGTGCCCAGCTTGACCCTGAATATGCTGCAGTTGCGTTTAACCTGAGAAAGGATAGAATATCAAATGTCGTGGAAACTGAATTCGGATACCACATCATTCAGCTTATCGACCGGCAGGGAGATAAGGTGAACACAAGGCATATCCTTATGAAACCAAAGGTTACTGCCGAGGCAAAAGAGGAGGCATTTAACCGTCTTGACAGTCTGGCTAACATGATCAGAAAAGAACAGATCTCGTTCGCAGAGGCTGCAAGGTTGTTTTCGTCTGATAAAAACACCAGAAATAACGGGGGAGTGGCTATCAGCCAGTACTCAATGTCATCGAAATTCACTGTTGAGGAACTTGACGGGAATGTGAGCAAAGTGCTTCCCGCCCTGAAGATAAATGAAATTTCAGATCCCTTTGAAACACTGGAACAGGAAAGCAGACAAACAGTTTTTAAAATCGTGAAACTTATTGATAAGACAGATGCCCATAAAGCAAACCTGCAAAAAGACTACCAGCATCTGGCTGATATGTTCCTGGAACAGAAAAGGGAGCAGGTACTGCAAAAATGGATAAACGATAAACAGGCACAAACATACATAAGAATCGATCCAACCTATGCTAACTGCAATTTTGAATTCGACAAGTGGATCAAGTAACAATTTGTAATCATGAATCTTAAGAATGACGTTGAAGCTCTCGATGCTTTGCGCGATAAATTTCAAGATCTGTTGAATGAGATCACTACAGTGATCTACGGACAGGATAAGATAATCACAGAAGTGCTGGTGTCGCTGTTCAGCCGGGGACACGTGCTTCTTATCGGGGTGCCCGGACTGGCAAAAACATTAATGGTAACTACCATCGCAAAAATACTTGGGTTAAAATATAACCGGATACAGTTTACCCCCGACCTGATGCCTTCTGATATAATTGGAACTGAAATTTTAGATAAGGAGAGACAGTTCAGGTTTGTTAAAGGTCCCCTTTTTGCCAATATTATCCTTGCCGATGAAATAAACCGCACACCACCCAAAACACAGTCAGCGCTTCTGGAAGCTATGCAGGAACAGGCAGTCACGTCGGCCGGACAACGTTTTGAACTGGAGAGTCCCTTTTTCGTTCTTGCTACACAAAACCCGATCGAACAGGAAGGTACATACCCTCTTCCCGAAGCCCAGCTCGACAGGTTTATGTTCTCTGTGTGGCTCGATTACCCTAAGTATGAAGATGAGATAATAATTGTGAAAAACACAACATCTAACCTTCGTTTCGACCTTAAGCCGGTGATCACCGGACAGGAAATTATTTTTTACCAGGAGCTTATCAGAAAGATACCTATTAATGACAATGTGCTGAATTATGCAGTTTCCCTTGCTGCAAAGACAAGGCCGGGGAACGGAATGGCAGCCGGCATTGCAGAACAGTACCTTAAATGGGGGGCCGGACCGAGAGCTTCACAATATCTTGTGATAGGCGCAAAAACCCATGCTGCCCTTCATGGGAAGTATTCGCCTGACATTGAAGATGTTAAAGCTGTAGCGCCATCAATTCTCAGACACAGGATCATAAAAAACTATAAAGCAGAGGCTGAAAATATTTCTGTTGAACAGATAATTGAAAATCTAATTTAATGCCTTTAATGATGGTCAATAAGGAGTTAGCCGGTCCCCTTACCCGGTTTTTCCCGGTAATTATACTCCTTTTTGCCTTTTTTGCATCCTCCTCCCAGACAAAAAAAAGAGTGGATATAGAGCAGGCTGATTTCCTGGAGTCAAGTGAACATATAGCTGCCAATGCACAGAGGCTTATCGGCAATGTCCGGATCAGACATCAGGATATCCTTATGTGGTGCGACAGCGCTTATACCTATACCGGTACCAACAGGGTTGATGCTTTCGGTAATGTACGTATAAACCAGGGCGATACAATTGACCTGTACGCAAATAAAATATTGTATGACGGAGATATCGATTTTGCCAGAGCGTCGGGTAATGTCAGATTACTGAATAAAACCACTACCCTGCTATGTGATACTCTTGAATATGATATCGAATCAAATATAGGTTATTACGATACAGGTGGCAAAATTATTGACAGCGTAAACACTCTTACAAGTAATATTGCCAGATATTATCTGGACCTGGATATGATCTATTTCTATGAAGATGTAAATGCTTTTAACGACGACTATACCCTTCAAAATGACACTCTTATTTATAATACTAATTCCGGGTTATACCTGATCAAAGGGCCGACTACTATCCGCGACTCTGCATATACCCTTTATGCAGAAGACGGCTGGTATAATTCAAAGACAGGAGAGGCAGAGCTGACGGAGCATCCCCGTGTTTTTGATGAAAAGCAGGAACTGCGGGCAAATTATATCAGATACAATGAAGCAGACGGAAAAGGGAAAGCCCTGGGTAATGTGTTTGTGCAGGATCATGAAAATAAAATTATCGTAACAGGCGAAAGCGCAGAATATTCAGAGAACCTCGAAATTGCAACTGTCACCGACTCCGCACTGTTCCTGATGTATTCAGAGAAGGATACTCTTTTTCTGCACGCTGATACATTAAGGACAGTGCCTGATACTATTGAGGGCGAAAAACTTGTTATGGCTTTTTACGGAACCCGGTTTTTCCGGACCGATATTCAGGGTATATGCGACTCCCTGGTATATTTTTCCAAAGACTCAGTCGTTGAACTGCATCATAATCCTGTGATATGGTCTAATATACACCAGTTAAGCGCTGACAAGATAGATATGAAACAAAATACAGGTGCTCCGGATGAAATACATCTGGTGAACAACAGCTATATTATCTCAAAACTGGATTCGGGCAGATTTGATCAGATCAAAGGGAGGGAAATGACAGGATATATAATTGATAACAAACTCGACAGAATTGATGTTAACGGCAGCGGTCAGACACTATACTATGCCAGGGAGGACTCTGTGATCATAGGACTTAACCGGGCTGAAAGCAGCAGGATAGCTATCCTGTTCAGGGACGAAAAAATTTACCGTATCTCATTCCTGCAATCTCCCCTGGGTACACTAAAACCTCTTTTTGATGTTACTGATGAGGAGAAGAGGCTTAGTGGCTTCGACTGGAAGATCGCGCTGCGCCCCATGTCTAAAGAGGACCTGTTCAGACGTAATAATCGCATTACTGAAGAAGCAGATGATGATAAACCCTGAAACCGGCTGTAACCCCGGTATATTATAATCTGCCGCCAATATCTGAACTGATCGGATAAAAATTCAAATAATGATCCTGCTTTAAACAGTTAATAAAACATAACTTATCTGTCATTTGTAAATAACTGACATTAAGATCAATAATCACAGATTTTCATGTACAAGTAAAACCCTAAATATTTTTTTCGACAAAAAAGCAT
>CAZBWK010000067.1:0-23066 GCA_964495655.1 uncultured Prolixibacteraceae bacterium
TCATATGGAACTCGCACATGTATTAATCATTCTCTCGTGTAATTTTACAATCATGGCTCGTTTCATATGATTAAATATTAATTATTTTCAAAGGTATCATATGGAACTCGCACATGTATTAATCATTCTCTCGTGTAATTTTACAATCATGCTCGTTTCATATGATTAAAAATTAAATATTTTCAAAGGTATCATATGGAACTCGCACATGTATTGATCATTCTCTCGTGTGATTTTACAATCATGCTCGTTTCATTGTTTAAATTTTATAATTAACTCATCTCATTTATAAGTATTATAATATAAGCAAATTATTTGCCATTATTGCAATACGCCTGAAACATTACTATTGGTTTCACATATTTTAACAACTTAAAAAAGATTTCGTTAAAAAATACAAACTGCATCTTCCCGTAATGTAATTTTGTCATATAAAGATATTGATTACCGGGATTCAGGTACATCAAACCATTTTGAACCTGGTTCAAAGGGCTCACAGCCTGAAATATAATTAACAGCCTGTACTGCATTTTCTGCAATATAATAGATCTGCCGGTATTCTTCCTTAATGAATTTTTCATTGAACGACTTTTCAAACTGTTTAAACAAGAATTCGAAAAAATTGTTCACATTGATAAAAACGACAGGCTTCTTATGATATGACAGTTGTTTGAGAGTTAATACTTCCATTATTTCTTCGAGTGTTCCGAATCCTCCGGGCAGTGCAATGAATGCATCAGACAACTCTCTCATTTTTGCTTTTCTCTCCTGCATATCTTTAGTTCTGATTACATGGCGGGAATTCTCTGAAGTGAGAGATCTTTTAATGAATCTCTCGGGGATTATTCCCACTGTCATGGCGCCTGACTGCGACGCAGCAAGAGTTACTGCTTCCATCAATCCGACGTTTGCCCCGCCATTAATGAGAGTATATCCTCTTTCCCCGATTATTTGGCCGAGCTTTACAGCTTCGTTGATATAAACCTGGGGAATAGCATTGCTTGAAGAAGAGAATACACAGATTTTTTTTGGAATATCAATCATTAGTAATAATATCAGGCATCGATATTTGCATAAGTGGCATGTTCCTCAATGAATTTACGTCTTGGCGGAACATCATCGCCCATGAGCATTGCAAAAATATGGTCTGCCTCTGCAGCATTTTCAATTGTCACCTGTTGCAGGGTTCTGTTTTCGGGATTCATTGTAGTAACCCACAATTGTTCGGCATTCATTTCACCGAGTCCTTTATACCTTTGAATATGCATACTGCTTTCGTTGCCGCCGGCCCACTCCAGGACGATCTCTTTTCGTTGCAGTTCTGTCCATGCATAAGTCTCTTTTTTGCCTTTTCTGAGCAAATAAAGAGGGGGTGTGGCAATATATAGATGCCCTTGTTTAATCAGATCCTGCATATACCGGAAGAAGAAAGTCATGATCAGTGTATCAATATGACTTCCGTCGACATCAGCGTCGGTCATTATTATTATTTTATGATACCGGAGCTTTTCCAGGTTCAGGCCTTTGGAGTCCTCTTCAGTCCCGATCGTGACCCCCAGGGCAGTGAAAATATTTTTTATCTCCTCGCTTTCGAAAACCTTGTGCTGCATTGCTTTTTCGACATTCAAAATTTTACCGCGGAGCGGAAGGATGGCCTGAAACCGCCTGTCTCGCCCTTGTTTCGCTGTTCCTCCTGCCGAGTCCCCCTCTACAAGAAAAATTTCACACAGGGAAGGATCTTTCTCCGAGCAATCACTCAATTTGCCCGGGAGTCCGCCCCCCGAAAGGGCATTTTTACGTTGTACCATTTCCCTTGCTTTGCGTGCAGCATGCCTGGCCTGGGCAGCAAGCACTACCTTATTAACTATGGATCTGGCTGATTTTGGATTTTCTTCAAGATAATGTGAAAGCACCTCACTTACTGCCTGGTCAACAGCAAGGCTTACCTCAGAGTTGCCTAATTTTGTTTTTGTCTGGCCCTCAAATTGAGGCTCAGCCACCTTAACTGATATTACGGCTGTCAGTCCTTCGCGAAAATCATCACCATTAATGTCAAATTTCAGTTTGGACAACATCCCCGACTGCTCTGCATAATTTTTAAGAGTCCTTGTAAGCCCCCGTCTGAATCCTGTAAGGTGGGTACCGCCTTCTATAGTATTGATATTATTTACATAAGAGTGGATATTTTCGGCAAAAGTGTTATTGTACTGCATTGCTATCTCTACCGGAATATCATTTTTTTCGGTAATGATATGTATTATTTCGGGTGTGATCTTTACTCTTGAATCATCAAGATAATCGACAAATTCTTTAAGTCCTTCATTTGAGTAAAATGATTCTGATTTAAACCTTCCATCTTCATCTTTTCTGCGTTCATCTTTAAGGCTTAGCCTGATGCCCGCATTAAGAAATGATAATTCGCGCAACCGGGCAGCAAGGATCTCATATTTGTACTCTGTTGCAAGGAAGATAGAATGGTCAGGTGTAAATGTCACGATAGTTCCTGTTTTATCTGATTCCCCGGTTATTTTTACATCGAAGACCGGATGCCCTTTTTGATATTCCTGTACCCATATTTTACCCTCCCTGTGTATTTCAGCTTTCAGGTGAGATGAAAGGGCGTTGACACATGAAACTCCAACACCGTGCAGTCCCCCTGAAACTTTATATGAGTCTTTGTCAAATTTGCCCCCTGCGTGCAGCACAGTCATTACCACTTCTAAAGCAGATTTATTCTCTTTGGAATGATTTTCAGTAGGGATACCCCGCCCGTTATCGGATACCGTAACTGAATTATCGGGATGAATTATTACATCAATTTCATCGCAATAACCGGCAAGCGCCTCATCAATTGAATTATCTATCACTTCATATACCAGGTGGTGAAGGCCTTTTTCGTTTACATCGCCAATAAACATTGCAGGCCTTTTCCTGACTGCTTCAAGTCCTTCGAGAACCTGTATGTTTGCAGCTGAGTAGTTCCCATTGCCCCCTTTCGGGATAACTTTATTTTCTATCTCGTTCATTATTTTGACTAAATATTTTTCAACTGTGATTAAAAAATGTCCGGTACCCGTTTGCCCATTTGAATATTTATCTATGCATTTAGATTAAAACATTGGTATTCAGGATTTTAATTAACAAAAACAAGGTACTGAATCCAGTAATGCAAATATACTAAAAATAACCGTTGGATGGAGCCTTTTACCTGCTTTTTAAAACTTATTTTTTCAACAAGTTATTTACCTGAAAATGAGAGATTAACACTATGTTCAGATATATATTGAATATGCTCTTGTTAAGGTCTGGCAAGTAAGTTTTAATATACAATTAAAATGCATAACCTAATCCGCCCAGCAGATTGAAACTTTGTACCGGATATCCAAGCCAGTGCTGGTATTTATGGAAAGCGAAATTATTAAGCTGAACAAAAACCGACAGTTTGTTAGTCACTTTATAATCAGCGCTAAAATTAAGGTCAAAAATTGGTTCAAGGTTGTATACTTCAGTCTGAAGATTTTCCAATTGCAGCATATCTGCGTTTGACAAAGGCCGCGGGTCTTCTCCCGGATATGAATAGATAAGAGCTTTCCTGCTGCCGGTAAAAAGGAGGCTTGTTGAAAAATTTAACTGCTCAGAGGCTTTATAATCCAAAGACAGCATTGCATCCCAATCAGGCAGATTCCAGGCTTCCTGCATTGATTCCATCTTATAGACATAGTAGTTTCCCGACATCAGTAAATTTATTTTTTCGAATGATGCATGAAATATTTCGAGGTTAAATTTTAACAGGTCCAGATTATCATAGACCACGTCGAAATCGTTATCAACAATATATGAAGAGGGGAGTGTGTTGTTATGCAAATATTTAAAAAGGTAATAGAGCGGTTTATTTTTTATCAATGAATAGTCTGCCGATATTTTGAAATTTGTTTTAGCGGCCAGCTTGCCATCAAATCCACCATAGAACCTGAACCTTTCGAATGTGTTTTTGTGCACATGATGCAGGGGGTCAATATATGGATTTTCATATGCTGTTTTTGAATAGTTATTTGGCGAATAGTTTCCGTCTATACCTGCAAAAACATTAATTATCTCCTTTACCGGGGTAAAGCTGACCTTAACAGCCGGAGCCAGTTTTGCGAGTGCATCGGTACTGCTGTCAAGTACAAACCAGCCCTTTGCTCCTGCCTGCAGACTGGCAACGTCTCCGCCGATGATAAAGGAAGGCTGAGCTGTGATCCATATTTGCCTGTTTTTTCCCATACCCATCAGATAAGGATTGAATATATTTTCTGTATTTATAACAGAAACACCTGCAGTAAGCACCCCTGCTCCCTTGTTATATGGTTTTTTCACATCTGCGAAGAATTTACCGTAATGTTCAGTTTGACCTGTCTTTGATTTAAAATAGTCATAATCAAAGTCAAAATCAAATGTGAAATCTTTTTTCCCTGCAGAGGCATTTTCCAGGTTTATATTAAAACCTCCTCTTGTGAATGTCTGTCTTTGTCCGAGGTAATTTATCTCCTGGTCTTCCTCTTTCAGTATGGAGGGGATTGAATCTTTGGGGTATCCGTAATAATTAAATCCATTATGGCTGAAATCAAGGTTTACAGAAAGCACGGATTTATTAAAGAAGTGTTTTATGTACATTTCAGCTTCATTATCTGAAAAGGGGGCATCTGCCACATCTCCACCCTCCAGATTAAGTTTCCCGTGTGAAGAAAGATGTTTTCCATGGAGTCCGAAAATTGTATTTTTAAGATTTTTACTGTTAAAGAATAACTCCCCGTAAGGCCTTTTATAGTTTCCCACACCGGCCCTGACAAGGCCAAATCCGGTATCCTCTTTGGGCTGCGATGCAAAAGCTGCTGCTTTGAGAGCATTGACTGAAAATGTATTGAAGACAGGCTGGCTGAATATGCTGTAAGAGAAGTTGGGTCTTTCAAACTTTGGCTCTTCAACTTTAGGCATGCTGCTAATCTTGTTTGCATCGGAGATAGCGGGATTATAGGGTTTTATGACTTCCACTTCCCTTATGATCGTAGTATCTTGTTGTGCATAAGAGCTGATGATTGTTACAGACAGGATACTCAGAAACAATATTATTGATTTTCCAAACATAGTCATTTATTTTTCTTTATTTATATTTTTCATTTTCATCGGTAACTCAGTTAACTTTGTGAATTCAATCATATACCTGATGTCCCGGATTTACCCGGTATTATTGTATTATTGATTGAACTTCAGCTGAAAAGAACTGTCTTTCGCTTTTTGCTGATCCATTTGTTCCCTGGTTTCAATTTCTGCCAGTTTACGCGTTGCTTCTTTCTTTATTCCGTCTTCGTTATTACCGTAGTTCTCGACAACACTGCGAAGAGTATGCTTAGCCTGGAACTCGTCATTACGGTCAAGGTAAATATCTGCCAGCAGAAGGAAAGATTTGCCAAGCCAGAACTGGAAAGGGGTTCCCTGTGAGATGAAGTCCATTATTTCATCTTCGGCCTGTTTCTTTTGATTCTGTTTATAGTAGATATCAGATACAAGAAATTTTGCTTCAGCTCCCTGTGCAAGTTTAGTGTCAGAGGCCACCTTTTTAAGCTGATCAAGAGCTGATGCATATTTCCCGGTCAGGTATTCAGATTTCCCTGCTACATAATCGGCTTCTCTGATCCAGGCTTCATTTACTGCATCTGATTTTTTAACCTTACCGGCTGCAATCACTGCCTCGTTATAGCGCTTCAGTTCAAAGTAGCACCTCATCTGACCGGTGTATGCTTTTAATGTGTTCCATTTTGATCCGGCCAGTGATTCAAGCCTGTTAAACAGATCAAGCGCCTCTTCGTACCTTCCTGCATTAAATGTTAGTTCTGAAGCTCTTGACAGGGCCTGCTCACTGAAAATATTATTGGGCTGACGGGCCACAAATGTATAGTTATCATTAGCCAAAGAGTAGCTTCCTTCCTTATAGTAAATCTCGGCAAGGTAGAATTTGGCGTTAATTACGAAACTACCGTCGGGAAATTCCCGCAGATATCTCTGTAATTGTTCGGATGCCTTTGAGTCGCCCGACATATACAAACGTTCTGCAGACATATAGATGAGTGAGTCCTGTTCAGATGTTGTCACGACTCCTGCACCTCCTCCGAGAGTACGTGTATAGGCAAAATAAGCATCTACATTATTCATTTCCACATAGCAGTTTTTAATTCCCAGTAAAGCTGTTTGTGCTTCAGGTGTTCCCTGATAATTCTCGGCTACCTGTTTATAGTTTGAGAGAGCCTGATTGAAATCTCCGTTGTTAAAATTGATAAGTCCTGTTTGAAGCAGCGCTCTGGGATAATATATGCTTTGTTTATGTGATGACATAATTTCCCTGTAATATTTTATGGCCTGGGAAATTTGTCCCAGCCTCTCATGTGCACGTCCAAGTTCGAAAAATGCATCATCCGAATAATCTGAATCAGGATAACCCGATAACAGCCGCTCCAGAGTATTAATTTTTGCCTGCTGGTTTTGTTCCAGTCCCAGGCAGAAGGCAATCTGATAAAGGGAATAGTCAGGCTCATAAATGTTCATATCGTAAGCCAGCTGATAATTTTGTCTTGCAAGAGAGTAATTTGAATTTAGAAAATAGTAATCACCCAGCCGGTTATAGGCATCAGCCAGCTTTCCTGAAGGTTTCCCTTTCATTGCGTTTATATAATTTCTGAAGTGTGATGCGGCTGAGCTGTAGTCGCCCAGTTTAAAAAGGGCATAACCCAGATTATATTCTGCATCTGAAAATTCAGGAAGTGAGAAGGACCCTGCGGTGCGCAGAAATTCAGAGTAAACATCTGCCGAGCCCCTGTAGTTTCCTACCCTGTACAATGCTTCAGCCTTCCAGAAAAGAGCCTTTGCATTCAGCTCCCGGTTGTGGCTGCCATTTTGCAGTGACAGGTCAAAATAGTCGACAGACTCGTTGTATGCAAGGTTATTAAACAACTCCATGCCGCGATAGAATGTAACTCTTTGATAAGCTCTTAAAATCTCGGATGATTTAACCTCAATCTTTTCAATTGAGCTTATTGCATCCCGGTAATTTCTTGTTACCATAAAAACTTCGGTAAGATACCGGTATGCTTCTGTATTTCTTTGTGAATTCGGGTAAAGCGTAATATAGCGGTCGAATGCTTTTATAGTTTCATTAAAGGGGGAATATGAAAGTTCATAGGTAAGCTTTGCATAGCTGAACAGTGCATCCTCTTTTATCCTGTCATTGAAATCAAACTCTGAGGCAGCATCAAATGCAACGCGCGCTTTCTCTTTGTCATTTAATTTTATATATGAGTCGGCAAGGTGATAATAAGCATTTTGTGCCATTTCATCCTTTCCTTTTGAGGCATTTTCAAGAAGCGGAACAGATTTCTGGTATTGTTCGGTATGATAATAGCAGTATCCCAGGATATAGTTATCTTCCCTTGTTTTCAGGGAGGGGGTGTTATAGTAATATTCAAGATATGGTATTGCTTTTGCATATTCGCGCAGATGAAAATATGAGTCTCCAACTATTTTAGACAATTCACTTTTATGCTCCTGTTCAACATCATCAATGATATTTACTGTATAGTTTACTATTTCATTATATTTTTGTTGCTTGTAAAATATATGACTTACATATATCGGGATAACCCTCGAATAGACCGGGTCATTATCTAATTTTGAAAAACCTTCAAGCGCCGACTGGTAATTATCATTCAGGTACATAATATGAGCCCAATAGTAAGTAGCGGGCCTGCTATAAAGGTTATTTGCATCTTTTATTTCAGTAAACTCCCTGAGTGCCTCCGCATTATTCTCCATCATCAGGTGAGAGTACCCGTTTCTGTATTGAAACTCTATACGGTCATTTGGGTTAAGTGAGTTTCGGTCAACTTTGCTGTAGCTTTGCAGTACAGCTTTGTAGTGTTTATGTTCAAACTGGTGATCACCAAGGCTCAACCATGCCCTGTCGATATACGGACTTTCGGGATAGTCTTCTATAAACTTGCCCAGTAATTTATAACCGGCTGAATTTCCGGATTTTAGTGCAGATACTGCTTTGTAGAACATTGCTTCAGAATAAATTTCAGACTTCGGATCTGTTTTTTTGCGGACCTTCTCAAATTGCCGGTAGGCTGAATTATATTTACCCTGACTGAACAGCTCTTTTCCCAGTTTTACCTCCTGCCCGATTGTCCCGTGATAGTCAGTTTTTTGGGCATGTAGTTCAAACTGCATTTGAATTATTAATGACAGTATAAAAAAAATAAGATGTGTAGTTTTCATACGTAATAAAATATTTACAGGTATCATCTGTAACTCGCAATTGTTTTAAACACCCTCATTCCCGATTATAACCGGGATGCTCGTTACATATTAATAAAATTATTTACAGAATATCACATGACTTAACCTGACTTCTGTCAGGTAAGTTGTAATAATACTCTTATGTCCCGGTTAACACCGGGATGTTTTTTATATCTTTGTTTCATACAAAATAACTGTTCAAATACTTCATTTAGTATTAACATACTTAAAATTTTATAATTTGTAAAAATAATCAAATTATAATTTAAGATTCCTGGAAACATGTTTAATGCTTTCATGCAGGTGAGGATCTTCGGCCTTATTTACCTTTTCATTCATATTTTGTCCACTTCAATCATGCATGCTTTTTCCGTTCGTTTAAAAAATTATATGAATACTTGAAATATATCCAGAAGAGCTTTCTTTTCATTTTCCCAGTTAAGCTCTTTTGCTGCTATTTTCAGGTTTTTCTTCCACCCTTCTCTCAGATTTTTGTCAAACAATGCTGTTTTAAAAGCTTTTGCAATTTCAGACGGATCATGTGAAGAGATAACCAAACCTATCCGGTATTGTTTAACAACTGCAGCCATTTCAGGCAGGTCGGCAACTATCAGGGGCACCTGTGCCTGAATATAGTCAAACAATTTATTCGGCAGGGCATAGTGATAATTCAATGCAATATCTTCTTCAATTGATATGCCTGCTGTAGCTTTTGGAGTAAGTTCTGTCAGATCCTCTATAGAGAGCCTCCCGGTCATTTCTACTTTATGGCCAAGATCTTGTTTATCAATAAGCTTTGTCAGTTCATTTTTAATATTTCCGTCACCTGCAATAATCAGTCTGGCTCCTTCAACATACTTCATTGCCATGACAGCTTGCTGAAGCCCGCGACCCTCATTGAGGGCGCCCTGATAAAGAATTATTCTTTCAGATTCCGGATGCCGTTCATTATCTTTCTGTTGTGCATATTTCATTGGGGAAAGATTTCTTACAACCCTGAAGTTTGTTCCATACCGGGCGGTATAGATGCCGGCAATTGAATCGCAGACAGTATATGCATATTTAATATGTGGCAGCATTATACGTTCCATACACTCCCAGATATTCTTAACGAATTTTCTGTTAACCAGTTCAGGAGATTCGGTAAAATATTCATGACTGTCATAAACTAGGGGTTTGCTTTTTATTTTGGCTATTAAAAAACTGGCAGGAAGAGCATCAAGGTCATTTGCAAGCAGAACATCAAATTTCGAAATTAACAAAAAAACAGCAAGCCGCAGATTAAAACAAGCATAGAAGAAAAATCCTTTATTGACTGGCAGTCTGAACCGTTTTGTTTTGTAATGACGGGGAGCCAGATCAGGGCCCCCGTGTATTTTGCGACCTGTCAGCAATACATCAAAACCCGCTTCATGCAATGCTGTGCAGACTTTATGCACCCTGTTATCTGAAACAAGGTCACTGGTTACTGTTACGATTATTCTTTTTTTTGCAGCTGACTTCAAAACCGGCTTTAATAGTAAATTTAATGTAAAAATCGCAAAAAAAATCAAAGTGTGTTAAAATATGGTGATAAAAGACAATTTGAACCTGATTGTTAGTTGATTGTTAGATTATTTATAAAGGCTGTCTGTTAAATAGCCTGTAAAATTGTTAACTTGTGATTGATTTTTTGTAAAAATGGCACATTTACATAGTCATACCGGCCCATCTCACAGCAGGGCATTTGCCGTGGGGATTTTTCTGAATATAATTTTTGTTGCAGTTGAGGTCATTTACGGATTTATCTCTAATTCTTCAGCCCTTCTTGCAGATGCAGGTCATAACGCCAGTGATGTTCTCGGACTTATCTTTGCCTGGACAGCTGCATGGCTCGCAACTATCCGGCCACGAGGAAAATACACTTATGGCCTCCGCAAGACAACAATTCTTGTTGCCATATTGAATGCTTTTCTGCTATTTGCAGCTTTAGCCGCAATAGGATGGGATTCATACAGTAAGCTGAAAGATCCCCGGCCGGTGGCAGGAGACCAGATAATGATCGTTGCAGGCATAGGGGTTGTAGTAAATACCCTGACAGCTCTTCTTTTTCTGAAAGGACAAAAACATGACCTCAATTTAAGAGGAGCATTTCTTCACATGGCTGCAGATGCCGGAGTATCGCTCGGGGTTGTTGTCGCAGGATTACTGATCAATCTTACCGGCAGCTACCGGATAGATCCGGTCATGAGCTTTATAATTATTGCGGTTATATTATACAGTACATGGGGACTTTTTTCCGATTCTGTTAATCTGGCACTTGATGCCGTGCCTAAAAATATTGACATAGAGGCAGTTCGCCAGTTTATTGAATCCCAAGCCGGTGTTGAAAATCTTCATGACCTCCATATTTGGGCAATGAGCACTACCCAGTCGGCCCTCACTGCCCACCTGGTAATGCCTGCAGGCAATGATGATGCATTTATTTCAAAGATGCAGACAGAACTGAGAAAACGGTTTAATATTGGGCATACTACATTTCAGATAGAGAAGCGGAATCTTGAAAAAGAGTGCAGAAATAACTGCTGATGTCCGGAAAGACATCAACAGATGTTAGCGGGAAAGCTTTTACAGGGCTTTATCGATACCGCTCACTTCCACATTTCTGTTTATTTTTTTTACCAGTCCCTGCAACACATTGCCCGGCCCTATTTCAATGAATGATGTTGCGCCATCATTTATCATGTTCGTGATGGTCCGGGTCCATTGTACAGGAGCTGTTAACTGTGCTGTCAGGTTTATCCTTATTTTACCAGGATCAGTCACAGCCCCGGCTGTAACATTTTGATATACGGGACAGGCCGGTTTTTTAATAACCACTGAATTTATTGCAGCCTCAAGCTCATTTCCTGCCGGTTCCATAAAAGGAGAATGGAATGCTCCGCTAACAGGAAGTTTAACAGCCCGCCGGGCTCCTTTACCGGTTAGAATTGTACATACACGCTCAATCCCTTCCACAGAACCTGAAATAACCAGTTGGCCGGGACAGTTATAATTTGCTGCTACCACGGTATCATCATCTGCAGCACATACTTCTTCAACAATTTTATCATCCAGTCCGATGATAGCCGCCATAGCAGAAGGTTTTGCTTCACATGCCTTTTGCATAGCAGCAGCACGTTTTGATACCAGTAACAGGCCATCCCCGAACGACAGTGCACCACTTACCGTAAGAGCTGAAAATTCTCCCAGTGAGTGGCCTGCAACCATACCGGGGTTAAAGGAGCCCAATGTTCGGGCAAGAAGGACAGAGTGTAAAAAAATTGCCGGCTGGGTTACTTTTGTCTGTTTCAGCTCTTCAGCTGTACCCCCGAACATGATATCAGTAATGTTAAATCCCAGGATTTTATTTGCTTTTTCAAATAATTCTTTTGCCTGCCGGGATTTTTCATACAGGTCTTTACCCATGCCTGTGTATTGAGCTCCCTGTCCGGGAAATATATATGCTTGCATATCAATAATTTAAATTTTAATTAACAGGTAATTCAAACCAGAATTTGGCCCCTTCGCCGGGATAGCCGGAGCTGATAACACCTACCCTGCCGCCAAGTTTGTCTATTATACGCTTAACAATTGATAGGCCAAGCCCGTATCCGTGGGCTTTCTCAGGGGCAAGCCTGGCATATTTTTTAAATAGCTTTGTCTGTTTTTCTTTAGTAATGCCATTACCGTTATCTTTTATCCAGTACCTGACAAAATTTTCTGAAGGCTGGTCAGCCCCAACCTCTATTAAGGGAGGGGTACCTCCGTATTTTATGGCATTGGTGATATAGTTAACCCAGACTTCCTCTACCCAGGGAGCATGTCCTGTTGCTTGAGGCCAGGTGTCGGGTGAAATAATCCGGGCTTTGTTCTCTTTTATCATTCCTTTAAGCTGACTCTCTGCTTCATGGAAAATTGATTTCATAGCAAGAGGTTTTCTTTCAATCTTTTCATTTCTCACGGTTGCAAGAATTAGCAATTCTTCAGTAATATGCATAGCTTTCTGTGCAGAATTTCTTATCAGATCAGACAGTTCAATTAAAAAGTCTGCATCAGCCATTTCTGAAAGGGTTTCTTGTATGACCTCGCTGGAAGAGTAGATCGAACCGAGTGAGTTACGAAGATCATGTGCAATGGTATGGGCAAATGCGTCCAGATCATCTATCAGTTTACCCCGTTGCTCGATTTCCTGAAGTAAATGCCTGTTTGTCTCTGTCATTTTCTCTTCCCCCAGCTTCAGGCAGGTAATATCGTGTATTTGGATGAGGTTTCCGGAAAATATATTCTTATGATTCATTAACGGCGAAATACGCACCTGATAATAACTTTTTCTGTCATCAGATTTAGTCTCAATGTTCAGTTGTTCATTTTGGTTATTTTCTATGGCATTTATCATATCATTATAACCGGCAAATATCTCTGTAAAAAGCTTTCCTTTTATCTGTCCATTTAGGTTGAATATCCTGATCAATGACAGGTTATGGTCTTCAATGGTCCCTTTTGAGTTAATTACAACAACTCCGTCCTCCATAGTGTCAATGAGTTTATTTCTTGCCAGGGGCACCAGCTCAAACATCCCAAAATTTATTATGCCAGTTGTGATAACTATTGCTGAGAATACAAACAATACAGGTGTAAGGTCAAATCCAGGGAAAGGAGTCAGTCCGGTAACATACATAATATTGCCTGTCAGCGGGATCAATGTGGCAAGAATTAAGATTAATACCTGGGCTTTATAATATCCTGTAAAAAAATTGATAGAACGGATAAGAATTACAAGGCCGAGGATAATCAGCACCACAGAATAGAGCCAGAAGAGCCAAAACCAAACACCGTACTCATAAAGGATCATGTTTTTTTCCTGATCATGATTAACCTCTGCCCACATAAGTTTGTGGTAATCATTAGTGATTATGAGTATAAGTGTAATCAATGGTATAATTGAGAGAAGCGCTTTCTCGCGCAACTTAACTATATCTGTTCGTTGGCTGAATGTTTTAGTGAAAAGAAAATATGAAACCGGAATGAAGGCTATTCCAAAATATGAGAGTTTTGACCAGAGAACTTTATCTGCAAATTCTGATGATATAAATTCCATACCGTAGGTAAATGCCCATATTGCCGCACTAAAAACAATGCAGATAAGGTATTTTACCTCAGGTACCATCCTGTATTTAAAAATTATTGCAATTGTTGCAATTGCTGCAATTGCAGTAAAATAATGAATTATACTGGTCCCTGGTATAATTTCAAATAATATATAGTTAAGTATAACTATCATGTATATCAGGATGTGAATTTAGTTTTTTTAACAAAATTAAAGAGCTTTCAAGTCAAAAATTATTTATTATGTCAGAATTTCAAGTCCGGTTGGGCGATATATAACATAGGATTAATATTATAAACTTTTCAGGATTCAGGCTCATTGCTTTTAATGGGTTATATCATTTTTCCATTTTTTTTTCAAAAGTATTTTGGAAAAAGGACTTATCCAAATAAATCTTCAGAATATAAAGGTTTTTTAATCAGGATTATGTAATTTGGCTACAAGTTAATGAATTTATTAATCATTTAAAACATGACATAATGAAACCTCAGAAGATTTCCCGCAGAAAAGCTATTGCAGCGGTTTCTGTGGGAGCATTATCAGCTTTTACAAACTATTCATTCACGTCAGTTTATCTGAAAAATTCCAACCAGCTGGCACTTTACGGAGGTGAGAAAGTCCATGTCGGGGAATGGCCCTCCTGGCCTGTTTGGGACAGGGAGGCTGAGTCAGGCATTGTCGAGATGCTGCGCAGCGGACGTTGGTGGCGCGGAAGTGGTGAATATGTTGCAGAATTTGAAAAAGAGTATGCCAGACTAATGGGTGCGAAAAGGTGCCTTGCCACGGCCAGCGGAACTACTGCTCTGTTAATTGCGCTTCATGTTTTGGGAGTTGATGCGGGTGACGAAGTACTTGTATCCCCCTTTACCTTTATCGCTACCTATAATGTCATATTTATGAATAAGGCATTACCTGTATTCGTTGACACTGACCCTGAGACATTTCTGATAAACCCTGATAAGATAAATGAACGGATCACTGACCGGACATCGGCCATTTTGCCTGTACATATATATGGGTTGCCGGTTGACATGGACAGAGTGAACGAAGTTGCACGCAAGAACAATCTGAAAGTAATAGAAGATGCCTGCCAGGCATGGCTGGGGGAGTATAAAGGCAGTAAGCTCGGAACTCTTGGTGACCTGGGGTGTTTCAGTTTTCAAAATTCTAAAAACCTGCCTGCAGGAGAAGGGGGGGCTATTGTCGGGAACAATGAGGAGATAATGGACAGGTGTCAGTCTTTTCATAATTGCGGAAGACCTTTTGGCACTGTTCAACGCACTTCTGACTATCCACTCAGGGGAAGCAACCGGCGTATGCAGCAAATGCAGGCTTTAATATTGCTTTCACAAATGAAACGTATCGAAAAAGATGCAGAGATCAGGTCGGAGAATGCAAAGTACCTTGACAAAAATCTTAGGGAAATACCGGGAATAAAGCCTGCAAAGATTGTTGACGGGAATAGTCGGTCTGCTTATCACCTATATGGTTTCAGGTTCATTCCTGATGAGTTTGGCGGAGTTTCCAGGGATAAGTTTATTGCTGCCCTGAGGGCAGAAGGTATTCCCTGCTCAACTGGTTATGGACCCCAAAACAGGGATGGTTTGACAGAAGATGCCCTGAATTCAAAAGGATATAAAAGATTGTTCCAGGAACAGAGGCTGAAACAATGGCGCGAAGAAAACTTTCTGCCGGGGAATGACCAGCTCTGCAGGGAAGCTGTCACTTTTTATCAAAGTGTGCTGCTCGGAAGTCAAAAAGACATGAAAGATATAGTCGATGCGGTTGACAAGATATATAAAAACAGGAAGTCTCTTATCTGAAAAAATGGGAGTGTAAAAAGGATTGTAGAGGAAATTATTTTTTTTAATCAAATATGTTAATTTTGAAGTATTAATTATAATGGAGGTGTGTCAGTGAAATTACGGATTTTATTGTTATTGATCATTGCATATTTTGGTTCTTCAGCACAGGAGCTGTTGATGCCGGTTATTCCTGAAAATGATTCTATAATTTCAGACACATCCCGTCATTACTTATATAACAATCCGCTTCCTGCAGAACTCTTTTCATTGAACCAGGCTTTTCAGTTACCTGAGTTTAATTTTGAAATTGAACTTGCAAAAAGGCGAAATTATTTTTTTTCAGATTTAAATTACAATCAGTACGTTACCGGCAATTTCTTTTCATTAACCCCTGGATTTGTCTTTCCCGCCTTAATCAGAAACGGTTTAGTTTTTAGTGGCGCAAATTATATGATAGGCGATCGGATATCGCTTGGAGGCTTCAGTTACGGGGGTAATTCGATTTTTACTGCTCCCTTTCCAAACCAGGGAACTGATAATTTCGACTTTCGCGGGTCAACATTGTTCATGGAATATAATGTTTCCAAAAATTTTAAGATCGGTACAAGTGTCAGTGTAACCAGAAGTCCCGGATTTTAAATTATGAAGGTTGTTATATTGTAAATATGTTAACAGTTTATAAAGCTTCGGCAGGATCCGGTAAAACATTTCATCTGGTTTTGGAATATCTGAAGCTGATTATTTCCAATCCTTATAATTACAGGCACATATTGGCTGTTACTTTTACAAATAAAGCAGCCAATGAGATGAAAATCCGTATTCTTCGCCAGCTATCCATGCTCTCCGGCAATACAGATTCTCCTTATTTGGAAATGCTGCAAAAAAGCCTCCGGGCTGATGAGAATGAGATCAGAAAGAGAGCAAGCCAGGCGTTGAAAAATATACTTCATGACTATGGCAGGTTTGCAGTTAATACCATTGATTCGTTTACACAACGCATTATCAGGGCTTTTAACCGCGAAGCGGGAATATCCCCCCAATTTATTCTGGGAATGGATGATGAAGCTATTCTGAATGAGGCAACAGACAGGTTGCTGGCCCGGGTCGAATCAGACAGGCATCTGCGTAAATGGCTCGTTGAGTTTAGCAAAGAGAAAATAAGAGAAAATCGCAGTCACAGACTGGAGAATGATATAAAAACTCTCGGTACAGAGCTGTTTAAAGAAAGATTTCAGATCTTTTTCCCTGAAGAGAAGGACTCTGAGTACACCCGGAAAAACCTTGAAAGTTTTCGTAAAGAGCTGAAACGGCACATATCCCTTTTTGATAAGGCACTTATTGAAAAAGGTAAAGCAGGTGTTGATATTATTGCCGGCGGCGGACTGACAACTGATGATTTTTTGGGTAAAAGCAGAGGGATAGGAAATTTTTTCGCCAGACTGGCTAACGGAGAGCTTCCTGATATTACCAATACAGTTAAGGCATGTGCAGTAGATCCGGAAAAGTGGTATCCCAAAACGAGTAAAAAGAAAGAGTTGGTTGGAAGGATTGCTGAAACACAGCTACTGCCTCTCTTAACGGAAATAATCATATTTCGTGCTGATAATGAATCAAAGTATCTTGGCGCTAAAGAGGTGATGAGCAAGATCAGGGTTCTTGGCATTTTAACTGATCTCAGAGAGGAGATAAAAACTCTGCTTCATGAAAAGGGAATATTGCAAATTTCGGATTCCAATCTCCTGTTGAGTAAAATTGTTGGCGATACTGATACGCCGTTTATTTACGAGAAAACAGGCAACTGGTTTAAATATTATATTTTTGATGAATTTCAGGATACTTCTGCACTCCAGTGGAACAACTTTAAACCACTTGTGGCAAATGCCCTTTCTGAAGGATACTCTGCATTGATGGCAGGAGATGTAAAGCAGTCAGTTTACCGCTGGCGGAACAGTGATTGGAATATCCTTGCCTGCAGAATAAATTACGATTTTCCCAATTATGCTCCTGTGGAAATTCCGCTGGAGAAAAACTGGCGCAGCAGAAAAATTATTATTGAATTTAACAATGCCATAACAGGTCATCTAAAACTGCTGTTTGAAGAATTTTTACTCAGTCAGGTTGAAGATGAAAAATATAAAATAAGGTTTCAGCAGATTTATGAACATTTTCTGCAACAGCCTGGTATACATGAGGAAGATAATAGCGGTTTGGCTGAGATCCGGCTGCTGCCTTCTGAAGATTTTGATAACATCTCGGTTGATCTTCTTGTTGAACAGGTCAAATATCTGCAGGATCAGGGTATCAGTGCTTCTGACACAGCTATCCTGATCAGGAAGAATGATGAGGGGCCCCGGGTTATTGAAAAATTTTTAGAAGCTTCCAGGAATCCTGATAATGAGAGATATAATTTATCAGTAATTTCCGGCGAGTCACTTTTTCTGTCAGTTTCCAAAGGTGTTAATATCGTTATGCTGACTGTCAGCCTGCTTACTGAGGCGGACAACAAAACAGCTAAAACCGCTCTTTTATATTTCTGGCTGTCATGGCTGAAACCCCGACTGTTACAGGAGGGTGTCTCTCCGGCAGGAGAGAACCCGGTCAGGGACTGCCCGGTGAATAGTATCGGACTTAATGATCCTGATGTACTATTTGAAGCTGAGCTTGGAGCCATTATGAGAGAACTGAAAGAAAAACTGTTGCTGTTATCTCCGGATGAAACAGTATCTGAGATATGTAAACTGTTCGGACTTTTTTCTGTTGAATCAGAAATACCATTTTTGCAAACACTTATCGATCAGGCTGCTGAAGAGAAAGTTTCATTTTCAAATGACCTTACTAACCTGCTGTTATGGTGGAATGAACAAGGATATAAGGTTCCTGTCAGTATCAACCAGGAGGTGGATGCCATCAGGCTTCTCACGGTACATAAAGCTAAAGGACTTGAATTTGAAGCAGTACTTTTACCCTTCTTCAACTGGGATACATCCTGGCCTCCTAATAAAGCTCCCGTACTCTGGTGTAAATCAGACATTAGTCCATTCAACCATTTCCCCCTTGTACCGGTCAAAGCCGGTAAAAAACTGATGAATACTGTTTTCAGGGATGACTATATTGAGGAGAAGGTTAACAGTTATATTGACGGTCTCAACCTTGTATATGTGGCTTTCACCCGTGCCAGGTCTGTGCTTTTTATTAACAGTAAAGATCCATTTGAAAAGGGCGGACGTGACGATTCGCGTAGTCCGGCTTCTTCATTTAACTCCTTTCTGGTTTGTTCGCTCGACAGAATGGCGGGTGACAGTATGTTTGAAGCTTGCTGGAATGATGATAAAACAGTGTTTCGTTTTGGTCATATAACTCCTGCAGGGTTTGAGAAAGAGATGAAAAGAGCTTATTGGCCGGGGAATTATCATTATTATGATTATCGCGACAGGATTAGGCTGCGTTTGAGCAGTGAAGATTTTTTTATTAACGGAGAGAAGAACAAGCCGGTGAAAAATACAGGAAAGCTGGTTCATGAAATACTGGCAAATGTGGAAACATCAACTGATTTTAAATTATCATGCGACAAAGCATATGCAGAAGGCAAGATAAGTAATACTGAACGTGACACAATTATTAAAAAGTTTGGTGAAGGACTGAAGAATGCTGTTGTAAGAAACTGGTTCAGCGGAAAATACGAGATACTAAACGAGCGAAATTTGCTTACGGGAAAAGAGATCCTCAGGCCAGACCGTATCATGGTTAAGGGGAAAAAAGCAATAATAGCAGATTATAAATGGGGAGAAAAAATGACTGAAAAGTATTACAGGCAGGTCAGCCGCTATGCTGTAACACTTAAGAAATGCGGCTTTGATGAAGTGGAAGGATATATTTGGTATCTTCATTTTAATGAAGTGGAGAAGGTGGGTGTATGGTAGTTGCAGAGGCACATAAAGCAAATATTTTTTTAATTTTGCATTTTAATAAATATTTCCTTTTAGATAATATGATACAGAGAATACAGACTTTGTTTGTTTTTATTGCAGCCTTGATAACGGCTTTGATGCTTAAAACAGAATTTGCAGAGATTGCATACGGTGGTGATTATTATGTTTTCAGCGCACAAGGCATAACGAGTGGTGAAAATGTGGTATTCAACGGATTACCAATTATGATTTTTATAGGATTGATCATTATTCTGCATCTGGCAATAATTTTTTTATTTAAAAGACGCATATTGCAGATTCGACTTCTTGCCTTCACTATTATTTTGCTCATCGGGTTGACAGGATTGATGTTCTACTTTTTATATGCCGGTTTTGATGAAGTAAATGTTGTTTTCAAAATTCCTATGGTGCTACCTCTGATAGCAGTTATACTTGATTATCTCGCAATTCGTTCAATAGGAAAAGATGAGGCATTGGTGCGGAGCATTAACAGGATAAGATAGTCAGGACACTGATCAATTATACGGATTATGTCTTTTTCACCGTTCACTTTTTTATATTATCGAGGTCTGATCGCGGAGTATTACAGTGAAGCCCAAATCCTTGCAAGTGAGTGGCCGGGGGCTTTCAGACTAAGATCCAGAAAATACCCAAAGGGTGTCTGCGCAGTTGTGTAACCACCATTTTGAAGCCTGTTTTCAGCGAGGTCAAATATCTCTTTTGTGAATTCGGCAGAAGCCTTGGATTCAGCAAGATGAGCAAAAGAGTGGAGGATGATTTTTTTACAGTTATTTTTACGGGCCGTCCATTTCAGGTGGTTGACTAATTTTTTCTCCCTGCTTTTTATGTCATATTCTTCATCGCTCATTTCTATGTGGATAAATGCCAGGATGCAGTCAGTAAAAACCCGGCCATCTGTAACATCATCTGCCGCATCAAGATTTTTCAGGGCAGGAGAATATTTAAATTCGTCGACATACATTACTAAAACCTTCATCTGTCATTGCCTTATCATTATTGGAAAACAAAATAACCAAAAAAATATTAAAACTCAGCTTTTGAATTTAAAGTGAATGATTAACATTAAATATTAACTTTGGCGAAAAAGTATTATTATGCGAGGGGTTATTTTAACTGCCATTTTAGCATTTTCCGTTTTTGTGGTGAATGGACAGATATCGAAGGGAGGCAAGCCTTTAAAGGTACCTGTGTTAAAAAGCAGGGGTATTCCCGTAATGGAGATGCCACGGGTTATCAATGCAGATCTTTTCAGGTTAGCAGAAGAGGAGAGAAAAGCAGAGCCTTTTTTAAAATCTTTTCGTTTTGCACACAGTTTTGATGTCCATATCAGCCCCGAAACTGAGGGGTTATGGATATCAGATGCAGGAGGATATGATGTCTGGGTTTTGAAATTACGGTCTGAAGGGGCTTTTTCGATCAATATTATATTTGGGGAGTTCCATCTTCCTGAAGGAACGCGCCTTTTCCTTTTCAATGAAAAAGAGCGTTACTATCTGGGAGCTTATACCTCTGCAAACAATAAAAAGTTCAGAAAATTTGCAGTTTCTCCTGTTCCCGGAGATGAAATTACAATACAATATGAGGTGCCGTCGGGAATGGCTGACAGATACAACTTTATTATAAAACAGGTTAATCATGATTTCACGGGGATATTAAAATATGATGAATACCGGCCGTCAGGCCAGTTACCGGGCGATTGTCATATTGATATTAACTGTGATGTAGCTAAGGGGTGGAGCGATGTGAAAGATGCCGTATGCCGGTTTATTGTCGGCAGTGACATATGCACCGGCACCCTGGTAAATAATACTGCCGAAGACGAAACACCATATTTAATCACTGCCGCACATTGTTTTAAGAGGCCTAAGGATTCCGAAGCAGCTGTTTTTACATTCAATTATGAAAGTCCTTATTGCGCTGCATTGGAAGGTGATCCTTCCAATTCGATCTCCGGCGCTTTCATGCGTGCCTACAGCGACAGTCTCGATTTTGCACTTGTTGAGCTCACTCTGGCTCCTCCGGCTGAATTCAGACCATACTTTGCAGGATGGAATAATTCGGGAAATATTCCTGATTCGACAGTTACCATACATCAACCTGAGGGACACCTTAAAAAGATTTCATTTGACCATGACAAGCCTGTAATCTATGACGTAGGAAGCAGCCGTTATATAAAAAACGGATTTCTGAAAATAATTGAATGGGACATGGGAGTTACAGAAAACGGATCTTCAGGGGGAGCTCTGTTTGATCCTTCACATAATGTTATTGGCACCCTGACCGGCGGTGATGCTCTTTGCGGCTATCCCTACAACGACTATTTTGCGCGTTTTGATCTGGCATGGAATTTTCGTCCGGATGCTTCCAGACAGTTAAAATACTGGCTTGATCCTTTAAATACCGGGGTTAGCCGGTTAGATGGCAGGAGGTTCAATGTTGGTGAGGATCTGTGCCTGGCCTTCACAAACCTTGATGATGAAGATCTTCACGAAAATGTAAATATGATTGATTCAGAACAGTTTGCCGGCTACTGGGGCGGTACTAACAGCGCCGGTATCATGGCCATTGCTGAACGCTTCTCGGTAAAAGGCAATGAACAATTATTCGGGGTTTCACTGGGAATTGGCAAAATGGTGCTGAATGACAGCAAGTCAGGCAGCCAGATATCTGTTAAAGTCTATAACGGAGGAACTTTACCGGAAGAGCTCATTCACTCCCAGTTAGTTAATATCAGCACTCTTCATCAGGGGTCTATGAATTTTATTCAGTTCAACGGAACAGTTGAACCGGCAGATACTTTTTTTGTAGGAATTGAACTCACAGGAATTCAGCCGGCAGATACTTTTGTTTTGTTTCAATCAGTCAGGATGCCCGGGAAAGAAAACTCTTTTTATTTTCTCGAAGGCGGGTTGTGGTACGACTTCAGTCAGGAAAACACCGGTAATTATTCAATGGCCAATGTTATGGAGCTTGTTGCGTGCAATGTAGATGTAATGGTTAATGATACTCCCCTGGTTAACAACCCTGAAGATGCTCTGATTTATCCCAATCCGGCAGGTAAAATATTTACATTTGAAGCAGGACGTGATATAGATGTTAATGATTTAGAGGTTTTTAATATTCTCGGGCAGGCAGTTAAGGTGAATTATTCAACTCCCCGGGGAAGGAGAGTCCGGATTGACATGTCAGGGAATTTACCCGGTGTCTATTTCATAAGATTCAGAACTGTGACAGGCACCATAGTAAAAAAAGTTTCATATATTCCGTGGTATTAACAATATGAGAATCTATTTGACAATAACTGCCATCCTTCTATGGATTGCTGTAAGTTGCTCATCATCCGGGGAACAAAATAAGAGATTGTCAGGGACCAACAGTTATGCAAAAGGTTTCATAACTGAGAAATTTGATGACTACACAAAACTGACAGTCCTGGATCCCTGGGTAAAAGCAGAAAATGTAGTATTTGAATATTTTCTTTTTAATCAGGATGCCAGTATACCCGGATCAGCTGCCGGAAGAAATATAATAAGGACACCTGTGAAAAGGGTTGTCTGTCTTTCTACCACTCATCTTGCCTTTTTGGATGCATTAAATGAGGGAAGGTCAGTTGTCGGTATTTCAGGAGGCCGTTATATTAACAACAGGGAGATAAGAAACAGATTTGAAGCAGGACAAATCTGTGATGTAGGTTATGGACAGAATCTGAATTATGAACTGCTGGTAAGCCGGCAGCCTGATTTGGTAATTATCTATGGAATTGGCAGTGAGATTATAGCTAATGTTCATAAACTGAATGAATTGGGCGTGCCGGTCATTATTGTCGCTGAATATCTTGAAGAGTCACCACTG
>CAZBWK010000068.1:0-22061 GCA_964495655.1 uncultured Prolixibacteraceae bacterium
ACCAGGATAAATAGAGCTAATGCAATAATTATCCTGCTCTTCCTTAGAAGGCTGTATGATGTCATAATATTAAGGTTATCCCATTTTAATCCGGTTAATGGAGAGTTTATTCAGGTCCATTGTGCCAAGCCCCATTTCACTGGCTATCCGTATGTGATTAATATCTTTTGGTTCACTGCCGAACATCAGGGTTGCTGCTGCATCGACAGCGACAATATCTTTTCCTGCGATCAGGGCTTTCAGGTCGGTAACATCGGCAACAGAGACACCGCGGGGACCGTTGCGGCTAAGCATGCGATAGCCGTCAATAATATTGAGATCCGGCTTCCTGAATGTGACAAAATCAGCTATACACTGGCTAAGATCATTGCTGTGGTAATACCTGCGGTCCCAGACAACTCCCATAAGGTTTTTCATTGCCAGCGATACAATTGTTGAATTATGGTTTTTAAGAATCGGAACATTGATAAGAACATCAGCATTCAGTAATTCCCTGTGTACTTTGGTTTTTTTCAGACTTTTGCCATTTGGAACAGATACTTCGCTAAAAAATGATTCATTGTCTGCCTGTACAACTTTGGCTCCTGCACTGCGTGCTGATTCTTCAATTTTGCTGTTACTGTAACAACGGGCCCACTGGTCACATGTATGGTCAAAAACGACTACCTGTGAGGCCCCGGCCTCATAACAACTTTTAACAATTCTCGCTATAAGTTGTGGGTTCGTGTTAGCTGCCCGCTCAGGCGGGGCATCCCAGCCTATATTTGGTTTTACAACAACTTTTTGTCCTGACTTAACAAATTTGCTCATTCCCCCAAGAGCTTCCATTGCCTTGTCGAACATGTCGTCTGCTTCGCCTCCCCTGACTGCCACCAGATCGTACTGTCCCTCTTCGGCTGTCATACCAACAGTATTAAGTCCGCCGAAGTTTGAAATTAGTGCCCCCGCAAGTCCGATACCGGCGCTTTTCACTATAAAATCCCTTCGTTTCATAATATAAAGTTTTATATTTTAATATTTTATATGAAATTTGCACTCGTTAAATCATTCTCTTTCTGATTTGATAATTGTGTCCGTTTCATAATACCCCTAAATAATGTACCTTAACAAAAATATAAAAATTTTTTAAATTCAGTGAAAATAAAAATCCCGTACCGGTATGGGTTAGATTCCGGCACGGGATTAAAATGTTTGTTTTACAAATTATTCAAGTGCACCCAGAGCTTCCTGATAGTCTGGTTCATCTGCTATTTCAGCTACCTGTTGGGTATAAACAACATTTCTTTCTTCATAAAGAATAATAGCCACCCTATCTGTGTTTTTTCAGTTTTTTATTTCTTATTATTGTATAATTGTATTGGTTAACTAAGTCTTATTCACATGAAATTAAAGGAGAAGCTACGTAATGATGAAACCGTTATAGGTTGCTGGTTAAATCTTGGCAGTTCTGTTACAGCTGAGATCATTGCCCTTACAGGGTTCGACTGGGTATTAATAGACCTAGAGCATGGTTCAGGTACAGAAAATGATCTGATACACCAGCTTCAGGCAGTCAGGCATACCTCTGCAGTTCCGCTGGTAAGAGTGGAAAGTTTCGAAAGGCAGAGGATACACCGGGTATTGGATATGGGTGCCGGTGGGGTGATGTGTCCCAGGATTAACAATTTTGACGAAGCTGTAAAAGCTTCACGGGGATTAAGGTATCCGCCGGCAGGCATCAGGGGAGTGGCAAAAATGGTAAGGGCTGCAGAATATGGAAGGAATTTCAGTGATTACCTGTCAGGAGAGGATGAGATTGTAGGGATTGTACAGATTGAGTCGGCCGGCGCCCTTGACCAGTTAGATAAGATAGCCTCACTGGACGGGATTGATGTGTTGTTCATAGGGCCGGCAGACCTTTCAATGGATCTGGGTGTATTTGGCCGTTTTGATCATCCTCTGTTTATTGATGCTGTAAAGAAAACGTGTGATACGGCTGAGAGGTACGGTAAAACTTCAGGTATCCTGCTTCCTGACCTGAGTTATTTCCGGGAGTATCACGGTCTGGGGATGAGGTTTTTCGGGAGCGGTTCCGACGCTTCGTTTGTAGTTGAGGGAGCCAGGGATGTTTTTAAAAAACTTAATGACCTGATGTCAGGAAATATTAATTAATATGGCACTGCCTGCATTTATTTCAGATCCTTTTTTTATTTTGTTTGTTGCGGTATTTATTATGGTTGCAGGCATTGTCTGGTTCAGGCTGCATGCTTTTATTGCTCTTTTGCTTGCAGCTTTTATTGTTGCTGTAATGACTCCTGCTTCAAGCATTGAACAATTTGCCCTGGCGGGTGGCATGTCTGCATCAGATGCAGTTGCCCTGGCTGAAAAAAGTATTGGAGAAAGGGTTGCAGCTGCTTTTGGAAATACTTCTGCTCAAATTGGTATTTTGATTGCCATGGCTGCTGTGATCGGCAAGTGCCTGCTTGAAAGCGGCGGGGCAGAGCGTGTTATCAGGTCGGTGATCAGGGTTACCGGCATTTCTAAAGCACCGGCAGCCTTTACTGTCAGCAGCTTTTTTCTTGCTATCCCCGTTTTTTTTGATACCGTGTTTTATCTGATGGTACCCCTTGCAAAAGCACTTGCTGCAAGGTTGAAAAAAAATTACCTGTTGCTTATTTTATCCATTGCTGCCGGAGGAACTATGGCACACTCTCTGCTTCCTCCCACACCGGGGCCGCTCTTCCTTATTGCCGTGATGGATATTCCGATACATATGATGATGACAGGAGGATTTATTGTTGGTATTTTTGCAGTTATCTCCGGTTTTCTTTATGCTTCCTGGATTAACAAAAAGCTTTCGATCCCGCTAAGGGATTCCCCTGACGCACCTGTTTCACAAATTGAGGCTTTTTCGAAAACTGAGAGCGAAAAACTTCCACCCCTCTGGCTCTCCTCTCTTCCTATTCTACTGCCAGTTTTATTTATCAGTCTTAACGGAATTATGGAGACTTTTGTAAATGATTCAGATACAGGTGTTTTTATGATTTACCTGAGAAAGTTCATTGCATTTGCCGGGGATAAGAACATTGCTCTGGTAACAGGCGGCCTGGTTGCATTGTTCCTGCTGGTCAGGCAGAAATCAGGAGATCCGGAACAGATTTCCTCTTCAGTCCAGGATGCCTTGATGAGCGGCGGGGTTATTATTCTTATTACAGCTGCAGGGGGAGCTTTTGGGGGGATGTTGCAGCAGACAGGGATAAGCCTCAGAATTGCAGAGTTAACAAAGGATTACCAGATGGCCTTGATTCCGCTCGCCTTTATTATTACTGCAGTAGTCAGAACAGCACAGGGATCGGCTACTGTTTCAATGATAACTGCTGCAGGTATTTTGTCAGGTATGGCAGGGAATGGCGAGCTTGATTATCATGTATTATACCTCGGACTGGCAATTGCCTGCGGATCTAAACCTTTCCCATGGATGAATGACAGTGGCTTTTGGATTATCAGCAGGATGAGTAATTTTACGCCGGGCGAGACGTTAAAATCATTCTCGTCAATGCTTGCCGTCATGGGAGTTGCCGGACTTATCATCACTTATATAGGTGCTTTAGTCTTTCCCTTGGTGTAGTTTCTTAGTCTGTTGCTTTTGTAAATTTTTAGGACATAATTAAATAAATGAGTTTAGTATAAAAAGTAAAAATTTTATTTATCAATACATTATGCATTTCATAGTTAATTGAAAAACAATTTAATAAATTTTAAATTTGCCTAAAAAGGCGCTTCGCGCCCTTTTTAGACCCAACCCATATATTTTTAACTTTTAAATATTATATTATGAATACAGAGAAGATAGGTTTTATAGGATTAGGGATAATGGGCATGCCTATGTCTTTAAATCTGATTAAAGCCGGTTATACACTTGTCATACTTGAGAGTAGTAAGTCATCAGCTGAACTTACTGCAGCCGGTGCGATTTCGTGTAAAACACCTGATGAGGTTGCACAAAAATGTGATATTGTTATTACTATGCTTCCAGACTCACCTGAGGTTGAAGATGTTGTGCTTGGTAATAAGGGAGTTATCAATGGTATCAGTAAAGGGTCTCTTTTTATTGATATGTCAACCATTGCACCATCAACGGCTATAAAAATCTTCAATGCGATGCAGGAAAAGGGAGTTGAGGCATTGGATGCCCCTGTTTCCGGGGGACAAACAGGTGCCGAACAGGGTACTTTGTCTATTATGGCCGGAGGAAGTGAAGATGCTTTTAACAGGGCCAGACCGCTTTTTGACGTAATGGGCAAAAGTTCTGTGCTGATAGGTGAGGCTGGCGCCGGACAGTTGACCAAAGCCTGCAATCAGATAGTTGTAGGTATTACTATTCAGGCAGTTGCAGAGGCCTTGACTCTTGCTAAAAAAGCAGGTGTTGATGTAGCTAAGGTGAGAACAGCGCTGTTGGGGGGACTGGCACAAAGTGAAATTCTTAACCGTTACGGACAAAGGATACTTGACAGAAACTTTAAGGCCGGTTTTAAAATTAAACTTCACAGAAAAGATATGAATATTGCTCTTCAGGCCGGCAGGGAGTACGCAGTGCCACTGGGTGCAACATCGCAGGTTGCTGTGAACATGGATGCTTTATTGGCACAGGAAAAAGGTGAACTTGACCACAGCTCTCTTGCATTACTGGTTGAGCAGCTTTCTGGAATTGAGAGTTAAAAGAATAAAATCGACTCCTGCAGATTATCTATATGGCGGCAATGGTTAATAGTTTAATAATATTGATCATTGCCGCAACAAAAATTTTACCACCTTACAGGTTTAAATTTCCATCCGGGTTCAATTTTTTGCATCTCTATTTCGTCATTACGTTCAGTCAGTCCGCATTCCAGGTACTTCTCATGGAGCCGTGCAACTGATTTCCTGTCGAGCGTCACTCCCAGTCCGGGACCTTCAGGCACCGCAACCGACCCTTCTTCAAAAAGGAAAGGCCCCTCTTCGATTATCTCTTCCGACTGCCATGGATAGTGAGTGTCAAGAGCATAGTCAATGTGTGGTATAGCAGCTCCCAGGTGTGCCATTGCGGCAAGCGAAATACCCAGATGTGAGTTGGAATGCATTGAGAGGCTTCTGTGAAATGTAGCAGCCAGCCGTGAAAGCTGCAGGCATGATCGCAAGCCCCCCCAAAAATGGTGATCACATAAGATAATATCTTCAGATCCGGTTTCAATACTGCCGGGAAGGTCTTCGAATGAGGTTGTGCACATATTGGTCGCCAGAGGTGTTTTTAAGTTTTTCCTGACAACAGCCATACTAACCTGTCCGCGAACAGGATCTTCCAGATACTCAAGTATCCCTTCAAGTTTTTTGCCATATTTTATGGCAGTGTCAACCTGCCATAAAGCATTTGGGTCAAGGCGCAGCGGTATTCCCGGGCCGAACTCTTTTCTTAAAGCTATGATGGCATCAGACTCCGCTTCAGGGTGAAAAACACCCCCCTTTAATTTAATTGATTTGAATCCGTACTCTTCCACCATTGCTTTTGCCTGAGTGACAATTTCAGGGGCATTCAGTGCCTGCTCCTGCCTTGCAGCTGCCCACCCTTCAGCTCCCGGATATTTGTTGAAACCATGTTCCCCGCCGGCTCCCTCCTTTTTATAAAACAGATATGCAGCAAAAGGAACGTGGTCGCGGCATTTACCGCCTAAAAGGTCCACAACAGGCCGGTTGCACACTTTTCCTATTATATCAAGACAGGCTACTTCAATAGCTGAGAATATATGCACAAGTTTTCTTTTATCCCATGGCTGATCTCCTCTTTGATCACCTTCATCAGAAAAGCGGGTTTTAAGGATTTCAAATAAACTGTTTAACTGGTAAGGATCTTTTCCTGTTATTATGTCAGATAAACTGTTGAGCGCATCATTCACAGATTTGCTACCGGGGATCTCACTTATTCCGGAAATATTGTCTTCTGTTACCAACTCAATCACAGTTCGTAATGCGTATGGGGCATGTAATCCGGCAGCATTAAGCAGGGGAGGATCGGTAATAGCAATCGGAGTTACATGCATCTCCCTGATCAAAGGCAGTTTTTGCATTTTAGAAATATTTTGATTTACCCTTCAATCCATTTTACACTGTGGTCACCCGTAACAGCCACAGTTTCTGCAGGTGATTCCAGCTTAAAATATGACCACGGGCCTTTTATGAACGGGTATTTATCAATAACCTCTTCGTTTACCTCAATTCCCAGTCCCGGACTATCAGGAACTGTCAGATAGCCATTTATGATTTCCGGTTTCTCTTTAAGAATTTCGTCTGATAAAGGGAACGGATACATTCCCGGTCTGCCCTTTCCTGAATAACATGGATATTCAAGCCACTCTACAACATTTTCAGGCCAGCAGATCCCAAGGTGAGCTGCAGCCAACACCTCCAGAAGGTTGCCCCAGCTGTGAAATGCAAATCTGAGCCCCGAGTTTTCAGCCATTCTGAAAATTTTACTTCCCATTTCGAATCCTCCCTGGCAACATACATCCATTTGCAGATAATCTACAGCGTTTTTTTCAACCAGGCTTTTAAATCCCTCCAGTTCCTGTTCGTGTTCTCCGGATGCTAATTTTACATACCCTTTTGATCTCAGTTGTGTATAGGCATCATGATCTTCGGGAGGTAAAGGCTCTTCCAGCCACTCGGGATTGAAGGCAGACATCTCTTTTGCAAGACTGGCAATTACTTCGGCCGGATAACTTTTATCTCCCATTCTCCACCATGTGTGTGCATCTATCATGATTGCAGCAGAATCACCTGCGGCTTTGCGCATCAGCTCTATTGTCCTGAGGTCATCTTCAGGCCCTGAAGCCGGCCGCATTTTATAGCCGGGAAATCCCATTCTGGTAATTGCGGCAGCCTCCTCTGCATATTTTTCGGGTGACATATACATTCCTGCACTGCCGTATAGCTTTATGGATGAGCGTTTTCGTCCCCCAAGCAGTTCCGACACCGGACAGCCTTCGTATCTGGCGACAAGGTCGATAAGGGCTATCTCCGCTGCATGATAAGTTTTGGAAATATCCGGATTTCCGGTAAAACTGAATGATTGCCATTCACGTGGGTCTCTTCCCTCCAGGAAAGGGGCAATAACCTCTTTTATCTCCCGGGCTGCCCTTTCATGTGCAGGCCCCGGGGCATAACCTGCCAGTCCCGTGTCAGTAACTATCTTTATCAGCATTGCATCTCTTTTCAGAATAGTCCTCACTCCCCCATAGAAAGGAAGAACAACCGGCTCTGGCATTGGAAATGACATCAGGAAAGCTTCAACTTTTGTAATCTTCATAGTTGACAGATTTATTTATCCGGAGTTATCAGTGATAAACTCCGGGTTGATTTAATCTGTCAAAGATATTACTTTATTGATTTTTACACTGCGATAGTATAAAAAATTCAGGATTGATTGAGCGATCCTTTTTTTGTTTTTTTAGATATGCATAATGGAAATTTTTATTTAGATTGCACCATCAATAATGAAAATATAAATTATCTGGTATCGATGACAAATACAAAAATTGATCTGAAACTTGAACAGCAGAATACCCTTGATACTCCGGCTTATTCATACACTTTTTCTGCCAGGGCATTCTTTTGGCTTATGGATATAACAGCAGGATCGAAAAATACCCTTTCCAAGGCAAAATTGCTGGAGATACTGGCCAGTATTCCATACCGGGCCTGGGAGATGCGAAATTATATGAAGCAGACCCGGCAGTACAAAAAGCTTAAAAAAATAAGGAAGTTTAATCAGATCATAGAATGGTCCCGGGAGGCACAGGATAATGAGTATACACATCTCCTGGTTATAGATCAGAAAATGGCTGAAGACGGAATGAAAGACAAATGGTATCTGTCCCCTTTTGTTACATTTTTCGTAGTTCTGTTCTATATAGCTTTTGCCAGGTTGGTTGTCTGGTTCAATCCCAAAAGGGCATTTATGTTCAATGCAGAGTTTGAGAACCATGCAGAACGGGTATACGCCAATATGGTCAGGGAGAATCCCGGATGGGAAGAACAAAAGATTACTAATGAGTTTATAAAAAGCTATGCCGATGTTGACACATGGGCAGATGTTGTAAGGCGAATCGGACTTGATGAGCGCGACCATATGAATCACAGCTTCATTCAGGCAGGAGAGCTGAAATATGTTCATAAATACAGCGGAATGCCTTATGGTGTAACCGATTGATAATGTTTTGGTTGTTTCTAATGTTCAGATAATTGGTGAGCCGCTTTAACACAAATTTGATCTAACTCTGTTGAAAATGAACTTAACAATATTTACTACCTTTTTTATTATGCTGTTATCCTCCGTCACATTTGCACAACAAAAGTGGAGCCGGGAAAAGCTCAGTGAAGTTGCAAACAAATATTCTGTTTCTTCGATGGACATGTTTATGGAAATGCTGGCAATCCGGAATGATGCTAACAGTCCCGAAATGCTGATGAAAAATATTGAATGGTTTGAGTCAGCATTCAGATCACGCAATTTCACTGTGAAAAGGCTGAAATCACCCTCTGTGCCGGCCTTGTTTATCGAAAGGGAGATTTCTCCTGCCGCAAAGACAGTGCTGTTTTATATGCATGGCGACGGACAGCCGGCAGATGCCGCTGAGTGGAACCAGGATGATCCCTGGACCCCGGTTGTGAAAAAGCTTTCCGGAGCAGGTGCATGGGAAGGGATTCCTGTTGAATATGCAAAAAAGAATTTTGACCCGGAATTCAGGCTGTTCGCCAGGTCATCGTCCGATGACAAAGGCCCTGTGGCGATGTTTCTCTCTGCCATTGATGCGCTTGACGATGCCGGAGTGCAAGCTGAATTCAACATTAAGGTTTTTTTAGATTTTGAAGAGGAGTCAGGCTCTCCAAACCTTGAAGGGGTCGTAAATGCCAATAAGGACTATCTGGCAGCCGACGTAATAGTGATCTTTGACGGACCTAATCATAATTCCAATAAACCCACCTTATGTTTTGGCGCCAGGGGGATAACCAGGATTGCTCTTACCACCTACGGGGCAAAGGTGGCGTTGCACAGCGGCCATTACGGCAATTACTCACCAAATCCGGCATTTATAATGGCCGGCCTGCTCTCTTCAATGAAAGATGAGGAAGGCAGGGTTACTATCCCCGGTTTTTATGACGGTATAAAGTTGTCAGACGATGAGATGGCTATACTTAAAAGGATACCTGATGATAAGGACGAACTTAATAGAAAACTTGGTATTTCCTCACCCGACAAGGTAGGTGATTCCTATCAGGAATCATTGCAATACCCGTCGTTAAACATCAGAGGTTTGCAGTCAGGAAATGTTGGAGAAAACGTCACCAACATTGTACCCGCTAAATGTATTGCCGAAATTGATATAAGGACAGTGCCGGAAAGTGATCCTGAAAGGTTAATACAGCTTGTGAAGGAACATATAAAGGGTAAAGGCTTCTATATAACTGAAAAAGATCCTACAGACGAGGAGCGTATGATATACGGGAGGATAATTAAAATTGAAAAACCCGACTGGTATCAGGCTTTTCGTACTTCTATGGAGTCAGTTCCCGGTATTTGGCTTAACAGCGCCATGGAAAGAGCATTTGGTGAAGAACCTGTCAGGTTAAGAATACTTGGTGGTTCACTGCCCATTGCACCGTTTATTAATGCCCTGGATGCACCTGCCATTATTGTGCCCACAGTTAATCCTGACAATAACCAGCATGGTCCTGATGAGAACCTGAGGCTGGGAAATTACCGTGATGGTATTAAAACAATGCTTGCCATTTTTACTGAAAAAATTTAACAGTTAAAATCAAATGTCAAAACAAAACAAAGGAGAAAGTGCGTCCCGCGGCAGAAGGGACTTTATCAGGTCAGCCGGTATACTTATTGGTTCTGCTGTTGTTAATGGTTCAAATGCCGGTTCTTTGTCATATGATACTGAAGCGCCGCCGCAGACTCAAAACCGGGATATACAAAATGGTTTTTTTGATATTCATCTCCATACCTGTTTTCCGAGGCTCCCTGAAATTGCCCGTCCCAACAGAACACATTATCCATCGCCTGAAGTTCTTATTGAGATGATGAATAACGCCGGGATAGCAAAGGCCGTTGTGCTCAGTACCTTATCGCCTGAGTGCAGGTACACGATCGTCACCCCGGAGGAAACGCTGCAGATATGCAATAAATATCCCGGCAGGCTGGTACCTTTTTGTAATTTTGATCCACGGTATTTGACAAACAGCACAAAAGCCAATTTTCTACCCTTGCTGAAAGCCTATAAAAAGGCAGGCTTTAAAGGAGTTGGAGAATATATTCCCAATATTTTTCTGGATGATCCTCTCAACATGAATTTTTTCAGTCAGGCAGAGGAGGCCGGCCTGCCCCTGACTTTTCATCTGGCGCCACAAAAGGGCGGTTATTACGGTTGTGTTGATGATCCCGGACTTCCGAGGCTTGAAAAGGTGTTAAAGTCGTTTCCTCGTCTGATTTTTCTCGGGCACTCCCAGGTTTTCTGGTCAGAAATAGGAACTTTAAAGAATCCTGAAGAGAGGAAAGGTTATCCTAAAGGGGCAGTGGAGAGGGAGGGGAGAGTTGTAGAGCTGATGAGAAAATATTCCAATCTTCACGGTGATCTGTCTGCTGGCAGCGGGTTTAATGCCATTGCCAGGGACCCGGAATTCGGTTACAGGTTCATGGAAGAGTTTCAGGACCGGTTGTACTTTGGCACTGATATAGCAAATGTTCCCCAGAATTTACCTATTGTGCCCTATTTCAGGAAACTTAAGGAGGAGAGGCTGATCTCGGCGGAGGCATATGAGAAAATCGCCTGGAAGAATGCTGCAAATCTTTTAAAATGAGGTCTCTGGCGTACCCCAAATTTTTTAAAAATATCTGCCTTACGGTGTGGGTGGCCATTTTCTTTAATGACAACATCTCTTCCTGAGATTGCCCGGAAATACCGGAAAGAAAACCTTTAAAAAATTATTATAACGCGAATAAAATCAATATTATGAATAATTTTTTACAATCAACAGTATTGCCATTGCCCGGGCTTGATCTATATTTTAGACTGAAAACAGTAATCATTATGAGTATTTTTCTTTTTTCTTTATCGGGATGTGACACAAGAAAAGGAAAATCAGATCACAGTGAAATGGCTGATATTGGCCAGTATAATATCCGTACAGGATTGATATACCGTAATCCGAAGCCCCATGTATACAGTAAACATGGATATTTCCCCTCAGTTACTGTTATGGATAATGGTAAAATGTTAGCTTCCTTTGCCATAGGAGAAGCTTTTGAGGCAGCTAATTCAGATACTTATATTTCACTATCCGGGGATATGGGTGAGACATGGAGTGAGCCTGTAAAGCTTCTTGACCAGGATGAAAGAATTCTTGTTTCAAATTATGCAAGGATTGCAGCTATGCCTGATGGTTCGGTTACAGCCAATATAGTAAGATGCCATCGTGAGGACCATCCTGAAGAGGGGCTTGCCAATCCGGAAACTCTGGGTTTTGTGCCCACCGGTTTATTACTGCTTCGGTCATATGATCATGGAAAATCATGGGGCGATGAAGGGTTGATCACTCCTCCTTTAACAGGCCCCTCTTTTGAGATGTGCAGTCCTTTGGTTGCGTTGAGTGACGGCAGGTGGATCTGGCCAACTTCGACATGGAGGGGTTGGGATGGATACTGTCCTGATGGTATGAAAATGGTAGCGCTTGTTTCGGATGATAAAGGCAGATCATGGAGCTCCTATATGGAGGTAATGAACCGAAGCGAAGAAAAAATAATTTTTTGGGAAGGGAAGATCATAGAATTATCAGATGGTGCACTGCTGGCTGTGGCATGGGCTTATGATGAGGCTAACGGGAAAAATCTTCCAAATCAGTATACAATAAGCAGAAATGGCGGGAAAACATGGCAAAAACCCTCTTCAGCCGGGATCATGGGTGAAACGATGGCAATAGCAGCTATGCCTGACGGTAAGGTAGTAGCTGTATACAGGAGAATGGACAGACCCGGACTTTGGATAAACAAGGTGAGGATAGAGGGTGACAGGTGGATAAATGAAAATGAAATTCCCCTTTGGGGTGTTCAGCAGGGAAGTCTTACTGACAAATCGGGGAATATGGTTCAGGATTTTAATGAACTCAGGTTTGGAGCTCCCTGTGTAACTGTTTTGCCTGACACAACAATTTATATTGCTTTCTGGTGCTATGAAAATATGGTATCCAATATAAGGTGGTTTAAGCTGGATATCAATAAACCTGATCATAAGAAAAAAATTGAAAATGAGCATTACTGCCGGGTATCTGAAGGTATACCACTTCCTGATGAGCTTATAAGGGGAGGGCATGCAGGAGGACTGGCAGAGGGAACTGTGATTGTTGCCGGAGGCAATAACTGGTGTAAAGACAAAACGACTAAATATTGGTTGAAAAATTCACTGTTTTTCAGAGATGGAAGTTGGCATCCGGGGCCTGACCTTCCTAAGCCGCTGGCATATTCAATGTATGCACATGATAAAAACGGTTTATACATTGCCGGAGGAACAGTTGACGGAGATTTATTATCAGCGGACACTTATGTTTTGAATTCACTGAAAGATGGAAGTGGATGGAAAAAATTACCACAGTTGCCAAAAGCAATGGCATACGGAGCAGGAGCGATATTCGAGGGGAAATTTTATGTGACATGTGGTTCATACGGTACTGAGTACTCCAGGGAAATATGGGTTTTGGATTTAAGTGATCCGGAAGCTGACTGGCGTGAATGTAATTCCTTACCCGGTAAGGCAAGAATGTTCCCCTCATTTGTGCCAGCAGGTAAGTATCTCTACCTTCTGGGAGGATTGGCTGAAACATCTCCGTTAACTCCTTTGAATGATATCTTTCGTTATGATCCCGGTAAAGATCAATGGGAACAACTTAAGGATATGCCTTTTAAAGGCTATGCCTGGGTAAGCAGTCCGGTGGATGATGAGCGCCTGATTCTAACAGGAAGAGCAGATGGTACCATACATGATGAAATATGGATAGTTGACCTGAACGAATCGTCCTTTAAAATAGCCGGTAATCTGATCATACCCTCAACAACAGCACCATTGGTCCAGGTAAGGACAAATGAGTGGTGGCTCATCGGAGGTGAACCGGATGCAGACAAAAACCGGACCGGCAAGGTTTCTGTAATTCAGACAAATTAATAAAATATAATTCCGAATTAATAGAAAACTAAAGAATAAATTCAGATATATCCTTAATAATTATATGAGATTATTCTTAATTTAGTTTTTTTTTCAAACCAGCCACTTTAAATACTGTATGAGCAAAGAATTTATAACCAACCGGGACAAACTCCTTACCGAAGTCGTTAATAACTACCTCAAGGATTCAGATAGTCTTTATTTTCTTGTTGGCTTTTTCTATTTTTCAGGATTTGAGGAGATTGTGGATAATCTTAAAAATAAAAACCTCAAAGTACTGGTAGGCCTTGAAATTGAAAAAGGCATTATGAACCGGCTGAAAGAGGTGGACACACTAACCACTCAGAATTTGTCCAGGGCTGAGATCCGCGATATTTTCAATCAAAGCCTTGTGGAACTATTCAACGATACAGATTTTTTCGACTCATTAAGAAATATTGAATCCTTTAAACTATTCTACAACAAAATTAAAGACGGCACACTTGAAATCCGCAAAACAAAACAGCCTAACCATTCAAAAATGTATCTTTTTGAGTTTGATGAGGATCATTCTCATAGTGGTGAAGAATTGGGTCGTGTGATTACCGGTTCATCCAATTTAACCCGTTCAGGATTGCGTGGACGTTTTGAACTGAATGTAGTATTACACGACAATCCGGATTTCAAAACCGGCAAAGAGATATTCGATACACTTTGGCAAGATGCTATAATTATTGCCGACAAAGAGAACATTCAGATTTTTGAAGATGATGTAATTGAAAAAATATGGTTCGATAAGTTGTACAAACCTATCTTACTTTACATCCGGGTATTACACGAATATTTCAGTGTCGACCCGGACCGAAAAGTTAAATATCCGCACGAAATAACTAAAGAACGTTATCTAAACCTTCGCTATCAAATGGATGCCATCCAGATGGCACTGGATACCATTAATAAGCACAATGGGGTAATTATTGCAGATGTGGTAGGATTAGGTAAAAGTATCATTGCATCATCGGTTGCGCATAATTTATATCTTAAAACAATTATCATTGCTCCACCTCATCTTATCAAACAGTGGGACGACGAATACCGCGATTATTTTGATTTCAATGCAAAGGTTTTTGATTTATATTACACGCTTCAAAAGTATATCGCATCTGGTAGAAGCCAGTCATATACACTTAAAAAATTAGAAGATTTGATTCAAGACAATGGTGGTCTTTTCAAAAATGACCCTTTTTATCAGGAATTTCGAAAACTTTATCTACAATATAGAATTACTTTGTTGTTGCACTGGGGAAGATATGCAGAAGCTCTTGCCTGGCTTTGCCTCGAAACTGAGTTGAATCCAACTATTGTAGAGGCCATTGCCATGAAAGAGCAATTAAAGAAACAGTTATATTTCACAAGAGAAGAAAACCATGTTACAGTAAAAAATACATCTCAAATACCCTTATTTGATTGGGGTAATGTTGCCGGGATGCGAAGAATAAAGGCAATAATTGAACGAGATATTTTACTGCCAATAAAAGAATGGGAAATCTATAAAGATTTTAATGTAAGCATTCCTAATGGACTTCTGTTATACGGCCCCCCTGGGTGTGGGAAAACTTTTATTGTGAAACAGATAGCAAAACTACTTAGATTTAGATTTATTGAAATTTCGCCAGCTTCGGTTGCAAGCACTTACGTTCATGGCACCCAGGAAAAGATCAAAAATATGTTCGATGAGGCAGCAAAAAACAAACCTGCTCTTCTTTTTATTGATGAATTGGAAGCCTTTGTTCCCAATCGTTCCAGAACAGATGTAAGCTACCACTATCAGGCAGAGGTAAACGAATTTTTAGTACAGTTGAACAATGCCCGTCAGAATGGTATTTTTGTAGTTGGGGCTACCAACCATTTAAACATGATTGATGATGCCGTAAAACGTCCAGGAAGGTTTGACAAGAAATTATTTGTCGGCCCTCCCGACCTGGAAGCACGGATTGAAGCCTTTAAAACACATTTTAAAAATAAACCTCACAACATTACAAAATGGTTGTATATAGGAGAAGAAAACGAAAATTATACGTTTGCCGAAATTCAGTTAGTAGTTGAGGAGACAACCAGGATAGTTGCCGGAGCAAGGAAACAATTCATTGATCTGAATGATTTAATGAAGGTGATTTTAAGTAATCCTCCGGAATTTAAAGACAGCAAACTTCAACAATATTTTTAAAGTTTTTTACCATGATCGAAAAAGAACTAAGTGAAAAATAAGTGAAAAACTGGCAGATATGTTTATTTAATGTAAGGTCTATTTGATTTTATTTTAATTGAAAGTTTCGCAAGTAAATACTGAACAACAACGTGGATTATATAAAATATAAAAGGGAGTTAGCTACTATAAATAAAGACAATAATGAATATAAAATAGAAACGCTCCTTTCGGAGCGTCGGACTGAGGATGCTATCCTCAGTGTTGTACTTGTGATTCAAATGTAGGTGTTTTTTATTTAATAAAAAAATGTTTTATAACACATGGAAAGAGTGGTAGTATATGTTGACGGTTTCAATTTGTATTTTAGATTGATGGAAGCCGGATTGAAAAAGTATCGATGGTTAGATATTTATGCCCTTGCAAAAAATATTTTAAAAGATAATCAATCGTTAGTAGCAGTTAAGTATTTTACCAGTAGAGTAAATAATGATCCTGAAAAACAAAAAAGACAAACAACACATATTGAGGCACTCCAGACAACAGGAATTTGTATTTTTTATGGCCATTATCAAAATGATAACATAGAATGTAAAATTTGTGGAAATACCTGGAAAAAAGGAAATGAAAAAATGACTGATGTTAATATTGCAACGAATTTAATCATAGATGCTTATATGGATATTTACGATACTGCTATTCTAATTTCAGGAGATAGTGACCTTGTACCACCTATCAGGTCGGTGCATAAATATTTCCATTCTAAAAGGGTGGTTATTGCATTTCCACCAAGGAGAAAAAATAATACAGTGGCTATTGCATCAAAAGGTAACTTCATAATAGGAAGAAAAAAATTAATCGAAAGCCAATTGCCATTAACAATATCTAAAAAGGATGGATTTATTTTAGAGAAACCAAAAGAATGGTATTAAATAAATATCATAAGGAAATTAATTTTATTCAGCCCCCAAAACAAAAACCCGGCTGCAATCATTTGATTTACAACCGGGCTTTAATTGTCTCCGAGGTCTCTGGCGGATTCGAACCGCCGTATACGGTTTTGCAGACCGCCGCCTAGCCACTCGGCCAAGAGACCGTTCTTCAATTAAGTTGCAAACTTAATAAAAATTGTAATTAATGCCATAAAAGTTGCTGAACATTTTGTTCCGGACAAACCTTGTTGTAATTTTGCAGCCTTCAATTATCAGTAAGTAAATTATTTCTATATGACAAATAATGCTGAAAAAAAAGAGACGGCAAAAAGGCCCAATTTCATTCATTTACAGGTTGAACAGGATCTGCAGGATGGAAAAAACAATGGCAGGGTACATACCCGTTTTCCCCCGGAGCCAAATGGATATCTTCATATTGGCCACGCAAAATCAATTTGTCTGAACTTTGGCATTGCAGAAAAATACGGAGGCAGGTGCAATCTCAGATTCGATGATACCAATCCGACTAAAGAGGAAACAGAATTTGTTGAGTCAATAATGGAAGATGTTCACTGGCTTGGCTTTGACTGGGAAGACCGGCTTTTTTATGCCTCAGATTATTTTGACAAGCTATATCAGTTTGCTGTCGACCTCATTAAAGACGGGAAAGCCTATGTTGATGATCAGGATGCAGAAACTATCAGTCAGCAGAAAGGAACCCCCACCCGTCCCGGTTTTGAAAGTCCCTGCAGGAAAAGGGCGGTGGAGGAAAACCTCAGGTTATTTGAAAAGATGACTGCCGGAGAATTCCCTGAAGGCTCGCATGTCTTAAGGGCTAAAATTGATATGGCATCTCCCAATATGCACATGAGGGACCCGATAATTTACCGGATCATTAAAGCGAATCATCACCGTACCGGCAATAAATGGTGCATATATCCGATGTATGATTTTGCACATGGCCAGTGTGATTACTGGGAGGGGATCACCCACTCAATATGTACACTTGAGTTTGAAGTCCACCGTCCTTTATACGACTGGTTTATAGATCAGTTAATGGATTCAGAATACCGTCCAAGGCAAATTGAATTTGCCCGGCTGAACCTTACCTATACTGTTATGAGCAAACGCAAGCTGCTTGACCTCGTTAAGGAGGGGTATGTGAGCGGATGGGATGATCCGCGTATGCCCACCATTTCAGGGTTAAGGCGAAGAGGGTATACTCCGGAGTCTGTCAGGAATTTTTCTGAAAGGATAGGTGTTACCAAAGTTGACGGAATGATAGATGTATCGCTGCTCGAATACAGCGTTCGTGAACATCTCAATAAGACAGCTGACAGGGTCATGGGAGTTTTAAAGCCGCTAAAAGTGGTTATAACAAATTATCCGGAAGGGGAGTCAGAGGAACTTGATGCTGTAAATAATCCCGAAGATGCCTCAATGGGAACAAGAAAAGTCCCCTTCTCGCGTGAGCTTTATATTGAGAGAGATGACTTTATGGAGAATCCGCCACGTAAATTTTTCCGGTTAACACCCGGCCGTGAAGTAAGATTAAGATATGCCTATTTCGTAACATGCAATAATGTGATCAAAGATAATGACGGAGAGATCACCGAACTCCACTGCACCTATGATCCGGCTTCGAGGGGAGGTAATTCACCTGACGGAAGAAAAGTGAAAGCTACAATTCACTGGGTGTCGGCAGCACATGCGGTGAAAGCTGAAGTGAGGTTGTACGACAGGTTGTTTAATGATGAAGACCCTTGCGGACACAAAGATGTTGATTTCAAAGAGTTTTTGAATCCTGATTCTTTAAAGGTGCTGACAGACTGTTTTATTGAACCTTCGGTATTAAAAGCAAAACCATTAGACCACTTTCAGTTTGAAAGGCTCGGTTACTTTAATTTAGATTACGATTCAACACCCGATAGTTTGTTATTTAACAGGACTGTTCCTCTTCGTGATTCATGGACTAAAGTTCAGAATGGGAATTGATTAGACTGGAGTATTAAAATACGGGTTGAATGAATAGTTTTTAGGTTATCATTTTCCTTCGTTTACCGATATAAATCGTATGTTAACCGAATGTTAAAAGTGTTAAGTTATCATTAATTATATATTTGGTTAACATTAAAATCAAAGGAAATGGAAAAGGAGAGTGGTTCAGATAAAAGGGTGTTATTAGGCCTGTTTTTAATACTTGCCGGAGTAATATGGATCCTGTTCAGGCTGGATATAATTCCTGCAGTATGGTCTGATGTGTTTGTATCCTGGCAGATGTTACTGATCGGTATTGGAATATTTTTAGTCATGGCGGGTAACAATACTGCCGGCACTATATTAATAATTGCCGGAGGATTTTTTTTATTACCCGAAATATTCACGCTGCCTCTTCATTTTAAAAGGCTTGGCTGGCCGGTACTGATTATTGCCATTGGTTTGGCGTTACTGTTAACCGGCAGAAAACGAAATCAGTTTTTAGCTGTTCAAAAAACTGAGACAGGTAGTAGTAATGACACATTCGATGATGTCGTAATTTTCGGAGGCAGAGAGTCTTTTGTCAGTTCGAAAAATTTTCATGGGGGTAAGGTAACAGCAATTTTCGGAGGAGCAGAGTATGATATGCGTCAGGCAAATCTTGCAGAGAGCGGTGCTGTCATTGATTGTGTTGCCATCTTCGGGGGTTGTGGTTTTAAAGTGCCTCCCGACTGGACCATTATCAATGAAGTTAACTCAATTTTTGGAGGCGTAAGTGATAAACGTATCGTTTCGGCCCCCGAAATAGTTCCAAATGCTTCAAAGAAACTGGTGATAAAAGGTTTTACCGCTTTTGGAGGGATTGAAATAAAGTATAATTAATCCAAATGTATCTTAATCACCCGTTTATTTCCAAACCCAGGCTTGCCTTTTTTTATATTTTTGCCTGGGTTATAATAATGGCCGGTAACGTGCTGTTAAGATGGCTTGCTTATGGCATTAATCCGGGAATTGCAGCAGTTGAGTTCTTTGCTTTTCCTTTCATGTTTTCGATCATAGGAATACCTATATGGTATGTGATCAAATATTCTACCATTGAAAATAACAGTGTTGGCAGGATAATCATATCACATATTATGGCAGCAACCATAATAGTGATGATTTGGTTATACCTGGGACTGGTAATTATGAAGCTGCTTCACCCAGAGTTTGATAATTGGTCTGAAAGCGGTATACCTGCAAATGTTTTTTTTGGCTATATACTGTATCTCTTTTATGTGCTGTTTTTTTATGCAGTAAATTATTATCAGGGCTTTCGTGAGAAAGTCAGCAATGAATCGAAGCTCAAAGAATTAGTGAAAGAGGCTGAACTGCATGCACTTAAGTCACAGATCAATCCGCATTTTTTGTTCAACAGCCTTAACAGTATATCATCTCTTACTTTGAGCGATCCCGGCAAAGCACACGAAATGGTTATTAACTTGTCATCGATAATGAGGTATTCATTTAAACACTTTCAGACCGACAAAGTAACATTACGTGAGGAGATAAAGAATAATCAGTTCTATTTACAGATTGAAAAGGTCAGGTTCGGGGAAAAATTAAATGCTCTGTTCGAGATTGAAGAGAGGTGCCTTGAATCGAAAATACCTAATATGATACTGCAACCTCTATATGAAAATGCAATTAAATATGGTGTTTATGAAGCAACAGAACCGGTAGATATTATTACCAGAGGAACTTGTATGGGTGATATTCTTGAAATAACGATCACAAATAATTATGATCCAAATGCAGTTGCCAAAAAGGGGGAGGGTATCGGACTTCGTAATATCAGGGACAGGCTTCAGATCATTTATGGTAATCCTATGCTTATGAAAGTGGAAGACAAAAAAGATAAATTTATAGTAACTTTGTCTGTGCCACAAAAATGATATGTTATGGAGGGCAAGTTGAAGACTGTAATTGTTGATGACGAATTGTTAGCCAGAAACCTAATCAAATCTTACCTGCAGGATGCAGAAGCTGTTGATTTGGTCGGTGAATGCCAAAACGGGTTTGAAGGTGTTAAGATGATCAATGAATTAAAACCCGATCTGGTTATACTGGATATCCAGATGCCCAAAATTACAGGAATAGAGATGCTGGAACTGTTGGAACATAAGCCTGAAGTGATATTTTCAACAGCTTTTGACCAGTATGCAATTAAGGCTTTTGAACATAACGCAATTGATTATCTGTTGAAACCTTTTTCCAAAGAGCGTTTTCTTGAAGCTGTAAAAAAGGTATCAGAAAGAATTAATAAAGGAGATCCTTATCCTGATGCGGCTGATAAACTGAATGAAGAGATCAGAGGTGGCTTCCTCGACAGGATAGTAGTTAAAGACAGGAGTAAAATTCATATTATACCGGTTAGCAGTATAGTTTATATTGAAGCAATGGATGATTATATAATTATACATACAGCTGAAGGCAGGTTTGTGAAACAAAAAAGAATGAAACATCTTGAAAAAGTTCTCAATCCTTCAGAATTTGTCCGCATCCATCGTTCATATATTGTGAAAGTGAATGAGATTAAGGAGCTTCAACAATATGAAAAAGAATCGTATATCGTTATCTTACATAATAAGGTCAAACTAAAAGTAAGTAAATCAGGATATAAAAAACTGAAAGATGTACTGAACTTTTAAAATTGGCAGGACAGAGAATTCGTTATTGATTATCAATGATATAAGTGTGTTTTGCTGATTTCAATGGTCAGTTATGTGAATTTATTTGTTTTGAATGGGAGTTTTTATTGCTATATCAATCATTGCACTTTGGCTCGGACATCTGGCCTATTGCTTGTTATTCGCAGCTACAGACTTTAACTCAATATATATCTATTTACACATCTTTATTCAGACCTTTTTATATACCGGACTTTTTATTACCGGGCATGATGCCATGCATGGCGCTATTTCAGGAAACCGCAAACTTAATGATCTTGCTGGTAAAATATCAACTACACTTTTTGCTTTTTTATCATTCCGGATGCTTTCGAAGAAACATTATATGCATCATCTTTTCCCTGCATCTGAGAAGGATCCTGATTTTTCGATAAAAAGCAATAATTTTTTTGTCTGGTGGTTCTCATTTATGAGGAATTACATCACATGGTGGCAAATACTATTCATGGCAGTTACATTCAATATTTTAACAATTTGGTTCAGCGAGGTAAGGGTAATCTTCTTCTGGGCGCTGCCTGCTGTTCTTTCTACATTTCAGCTCTTTTTTTTCGGCACATGGCTGCCCCACCGAAGGCCTCTTACAGAAGATATGAAGCCTCATAATGCACGTTCACTGAGAAGGAACCATTTTATAGCAATGCTCTCTTGTTATTTTTTCGGGTATCACAGGGAACATCATCAGTCTCCAACGACTCCGTGGTGGCAACTGTACCGGTTGAAAAAAAAGGGCCTGTGAAAGGCCCTGATTATCAAAGGGTGGAAGATGGGACTTGAACCCACGACCTCTGGAACCACAATCCAGCGTTCTAACCAACTGAACTACATCCACCATCTGTTTTGCGGATGCAAATATAATATTTTATTTTTTTTGTGTAATAAAAAATAATTTGCTAATGCAATTAAAAATAGAGTTCGTTAAAAATAAGTAACTTTCACCCGGTAAAATTAATTATTAAAGTTTCCCACATAGGAAAGTGTTGATAAAAGCGAAAATTAAAATTTAATA
>CAZBWK010000069.1:0-2824 GCA_964495655.1 uncultured Prolixibacteraceae bacterium
TTAAAAGATTTCCGGTTAAGGTTTTAAGGTTGCAGACAGTATATTTATTGCTATTGGTGGTTCTTCCTGTAACTTTGTCGTTATTCCTATATTATAACTATACAGAAGCGGAAGACCCTTTAGAAACTGTCATTGTCCAGCCTAATATAGATCCATATTCCGAGAGTTATGACAGCAGGGCAGAGATGGAAAAGCTGGGAAAATTATTAAGTCTGGCAGACGAAAGGAGTGACGTGGGAACTGACCTGATTGTCGGCCCTGAAACTGTTTTTGAGAGATCTTATGAGTGGCGGCACGACCACCTTGAATTAAATTTTTATTACAGGCAGATATGGGGGTGGATGATGAACTATCCTGAGGCAGAAATGATATTTGGCGCTTCAACAAGTAAAGTATATCCGGGGAAGGAAGTTGCCAGCCCCACTGCACGAAATGCCAAAGGGATTTATTATGATGTTTTTAATTCTGCTGTTTTTATAGGAAGGGACGGCGCTGAGCAACTATACCATAAGTCAGTGCTGGTAGTGGGAGTGGAGAAGATGCCTTTTAAAAAGTATCTGGGTTTTTTAAATGATCTGGTTTTTAATTTGGGCGGAACGACCGGAAGCCTGGGTGTACAGGAAGAGCCAACTAATTTTATTTTAAAGGATGGACGTAAAGTTGCTCCTGCTGTCTGTTATGAATCCGTTTTCGGGGAGTACATTGGCAGGTCTGTCAGTAAGGGCGCCGGAATAATTGTGATCATAACCAATGACGGGTGGTGGAGAAACACACCAGGCTATAAGCAACATATGTCTTTTGCCAGGCTGAGGGCAGTCGAAACACGCCGCAGCATAATAAGGTCTGCCAATACGGGAATTTCATGCTTTATCAATCAAAGAGGAGATATTCTGAGCCAGACAGGTTGGTGGGAAGAGGCAACTTTAAAAGGTAATGTAAACTACAATTCAGAGATTACATTTTATGTGAAACATGGAGATTATATAGCAAGGATATCTCTTTTTATCTCTGTGCTTATTATTCTTCTGATGATAGCAAACAGGATTAAAGCATACAGGAAATAACCTGCCGGTAACGGTCTCTTTGTTGACGATAAACAAAAAAATCCGCATCAATTCCGTTTGCGTAAAACCCCGGTTTGACAGGATTTGAGTGCCTGATCGTTCAAACGTCCACCGGTCTTTCGACTCATCACGACAATAGCCGTGACTACAAGGCCTGTTTTTACGATCGATGAGCTTTCTCAGTTTAATAAGATCTGTTGAGTTTACCAACTGCTGAATCGATGCGGATAAAATTTTTAAAGAACTAATCTTTTCAATTCAAATATAATCTTATTGGTTGTCATTTGCAAATATTTTCAGCAGTTTAAAATCAATCCAAAATTAACATCTTCACAAAGAATGAGTTAAAGACCTGATGCTGGCAGGTGGTATTTTTTTTTTCATAAAACTGTATTTTGACATGTCTGCATTTGAACAAAACACTAAATTTGTAACCTGTAAATAGCAAAAATATTGCAAAACGAAAACAATTATCAAACATAAAGCTATGGTTAAAGCAGTTACAGACCAATCGGTAATAGTAACTGTTTTAAACGGAACTGCATGTTCTGAATGTCATGCTAAAAAGGTATGCTCAGCAGCGGATTTAAAGGAAAAAGAAATTGATGTTTCATGTGATAGTTCCGGATACAGGCCGGGACAATATGTTAACGTAATAATGAAAGAGGCACAGGGAATGAAAGCTTTGTTTTTTGGTTATATATTCCCTTTGTTACTTGTAATTTTAATATTGGTTATTATTTTTATAAATACCTCTGATGAGGTTTTAGCTGCTTTATTATCCCTGGGTGTTTTAATTCCATATTATGCCGGATTATTTTATTTCCGGGATTCATTGAAGAAAATATTCAGGTTTGAGTTAGAGAAAATTGAATAGGTCATGAGTATAACAATTGTATATACAATAGCTGCACTGACTGTTTTGGGTGGTTCTGCTGCTGTTGTCTTGTATCTGGTTGCTCAAAAATTTAAAGTTTATGAAGATCCCCGTATTGATGTGGTGGAACAAGCATTGCCAGGTGCAAATTGCGGGGGCTGTGGTTATGCAGGTTGCCGGGCTTTTGCTGAGGCATGTGTAAATGCGCCGGATCTTATGGATCTTTACTGTCCTGTTGGTGGTGACGAAGTTATGGGACAGGTGGCAGATATTCTCGGTTTAGTTGCCGTAAAAAAAGATCCCCGCATAGCATTTATTCGTTGTAACGGAGTATGTGACTTCCGGACTAAAACTAGTAATTATGACGGAGTTAAGACCTGTGCAATTGAATCGATGGTCTATAGTGGAGAAACTGATTGTCAGTGGGGTTGTCTTGGCTATGGAGATTGTTATGATGCCTGTGATTTCAATGCCATTGAATTAAGGGCAGATTTGGGAGTTCCATCAATAATTGACGATAATTGTGTGGCATGCGGAGCTTGTGTGGAAGCATGTCCTAAAGACCTTATTGAATTAAGAAAGAAATTCCCTAAAAACCGTAAGGTGGTTGTTGCATGCAGGAACCAGGATAAAGGTGCAGTTGCTGTGAAAGCCTGCAAGGTTGCATGTATCGGATGCGGGAAGTGTGTAAAGGTGTGTCCGTTTGATGCAATTACTCTTGAAAATAATCTGGCGTTTATTGATTCAGATAAATGTAAACTGTGCCGGAAATGTCCACCTGTTTGTCCGACAGGTGCAATCCTGGAGTTTAATTTTCCACCCAGAAAAGTAACTGTATAAAGTACCTAAAAATGAGATCAGAATGTTAAAGACGTTCAAAATC